>JABBNX010000010.1 GCA_019352135.1 Pseudomonadota bacterium | reverse complement strand
GATGTTGCTCAACGTTACCCACGATACGGTACTCCGTTTTGTGCCGGCACTGATCGTGACCAGGCAGGAGATCGATGCAATGATTGCAATCCTTGACGGCATTTTTGCAGAAGTAAAAGCATAGGAGATAGTAATGACGCGACATTTTCTGGCGCTGCACGATTATACGAAAGATGAGCTGGACGCTCTGCTGGTCCTTGCCGCTGACCTGAAGGCAAAGCAAAAGGGTGGCATTCCGCACCGTTTGCTGGATGGCAAGACCGTCGCGCTGATTTTTGAAAAGTCTTCGACCCGTACAAGAGTTTCGTTCGAAGTGGGCGTCTTTCAGTTGGGTGGTCACGGTCTGTTCATGCCGTCGGCCAATTCCCAGATGGGTCGCGGCGAGCCGATCAAGGATAGCGCCCGAGTCATGTCACGCTACTGCGACGGGATAATGATCCGCACCTTCGGGCAGGAGATCGTCGACGAGTTTGCGAAATACTCTGATATTCCGATCATCAACGGCCTGACCGACCTCTTTCACCCCTGCCAGATCATGGCTGATCTTCAGACGGTGGTTGAGCAGAAGGGGCGTTATGCCGGGTTGAAGTTCGCCTGGGTAGGGGACGGTAACAACATGGCCAACACCTGGATTGAGGCGGCGGCGATCTGCGGTTTTGAACTGCGCCTGGCCTGTCCTGCCGGGTATGAACCTGACCAGAACGTTATGGCGTGGGCTCAGGCTAAAGCTCCCGGATTGATTTCACTGACTGCAGACCCGAAGACGGCGGTGGCTGGTGCGGATGTTATAAACACCGATGTCTGGGCCAGCATGGGGCAGGAGGAGGAGCAGAAAGAACGCGAACAGGCTTTTGCCGGCTACTGCCTGGATGATGCGCTGCTCACCCTGGCAAAACCGGACTGCATCGTGTTGCACTGTCTCCCCGCTCATCGCGGAGAGGAAATTTCGGACTCGGTCATCGAAGGTAAGAATTCGGTTGTCTGGGATGAGGCCGAGAACCGGTTGCATATACAGAAGGCTATAATGGTAACATTGATAAAATAACCCATCTTCAATCAAAAGGAGACCAAGCACATGGCAATCGCAAAGAAGCAGGAAATCAAAAAAATCGTTCTGGCTTATTCCGGTGGACTGGATACCTCAATTATTCTCAAATGGCTGAAAAACGAGTACGGCTGCCAGGTCGTGGCCTTTTCAGCTGACCTTGGGCAAGGGGAAGAACTTGATCCTGTCCGTGAAAAAGCACTGGCAACTGGCGCCGACAAAGTTTATATCGATGACCTGAAAGAGGAGTTTGTGCGTGACTTCGTTTTTCCGATGTTCCGCGCCAATGCCATCTACGAAGGGCACTACCTGCTCGGCACCTCCATTGCTCGTCCGCTGATAGCCAAGCGTCAGATGGAGATTGCCGCCCTGGAAGGGTGTGACGCTGTTTCCCACGGTGCCACCGGCAAAGGAAACGACCAGGTTCGTTTCGAGCTGGCGTACTACCACTTTGATCCGGCTATCAAGGTCATCGCCCCCTGGAGGATGTGGGATCTGAACAGCCGCCAGGCGTTGATCGAGTATGCCACGAAGAATGATATCCCGATTCCGACAATCAAGAAGCGTCCCTGGTCATCTGACCGTAATCTGCTTCATATCTCCTTCGAGGGGGGCATTCTGGAAGATACCTGGGCTGAGGCCCCGGAAGAGATGTATGTACTGACCAAATCGCCGGAAGAGGCTCCCGACAGGCCGCAGTACGTGGAGATTGAGTTCAAGAACGGCAATGCCGTAGCCGTTGACGGCGAAAAGTTGACCCCGGCACAGCTCCTGGCGCACCTCAACTACCTCGGCGGCCAGCACGGCGTCGGCCGTGTCGACCTGCTGGAGAACCGCTCGGTCGGCATGAAGTCACGCGGCGTCTACGAGACCCCCGGCGGTACGATCCTGCGCGAAGCACATTCGGCCGTTGAGCAGATTACAATGGACCGAGAAGTCATGCGCATCCGCGACAGCCTGATCCCCGAATATGCCAAGCAGATCTATGCCGGCTACTGGTTCTCTCCCGAGCGCCAGATGCTGCAGACTCTGATCGATGATTCCCAAAAGTGCGTCAACGGCGTAGCCCGTGTCAAGCTCTACAAGGGGCTCTGCCGCACCGTCGGGCGCAAGTCGGAGACCGATTCACTCTTCAATCTTGACTTCGCCACCTTCGAGAAGGATCAGGTTTTCAACCAGGCTGATGCCGAGGGATTCATCAAGATCAATAGCCTGCGGTTGCGCATCAGGTCGCTGATGCAGGCCAGCCGGAAGAAGTAGGGCTTGACGAAGAAGCGCTACAAAAAAGAACACATTGTCACCTCGGTTGTGGCGGTGATCGTGGACGACGATGGGCGGGTGCTCCTGACCAGGCGGAGCATCCCCCCTTTTCTGGATCTGTGGGTTATGCCGGGCGGCAAGATTGATCTTGGTGAACCGATCTTTGAGGCTCTGAAGCGGGAAGTGCATGAAGAGGTGGGACTGGAAATAGATATCAAAGGTTTGATTGACGTTTTCGAACACCTCACCCCGGGGGAGGAAAATTGTCACTTCGTGATCCTCTATTACCGCTGTCGTCCCCTCTATTGCGACGTTGTCCACAACGAGGACGAGGTGGCCGAGGCCGTCTGGGTACCATCTTGCGAGTTGTCCGGCTACGCAATGCCCGCCGGTGCGCGGTACATCCTGGGGCAGGTCTTTCCGGAAGCCTCCTTACGCGACATCACGAAAACCGTACATGCCTGAAATTATCGACAAAAAAGTAAACCTCGAATTTCCCTTGGGGCACCACCTGCACTGCATGGTCGCCCAGATTCCTAATCACCTCAAGAAGGCGGATGTCGGCTTCTGCCTGGTCGATCCGGAAGAAAAGTGGCGCTTGGTCAGTTCGGTGCTGGATCTGGTGGCGACCGGTGAAGGGAACCTGAAGAAGCTCCATTTTCTGCTGTTTCCGGAATCGAGCCTCCCCGCCTCCCGTTTCGACGACATGCTGGCAACAATCGAGCAGCGCTTCCGCCCGAATACGGTAACAGTGTTCGGTGGCGAGCATATCCGGCTGCGTGAGTACCGTGCCTTGCTGGAACGTTTCCGCGAGGATAACGTCGAGGCGATCGGGTTCGTGGATCATGATATCGATTCTGGCGACGTGCTGGATATGCCGGTCAACTGGTGCTGCATCGCCGTCAAGGAAGCCGACGGGCAGTTACGGGTTTTTCTTGAAGCCAAGAGCCACCCGTTCCACGGCGAGGAGTACATCGACACGTTTCATGATCTGTATCGTGGCAGGCATTTCTATCTGTTCCGCAGCCGCCCGTCGTGCTTCAATTTCATGGCCATCATCTGTCTTGATTACCTGTATCGCGATCTGTACAGATCGAACATACGGCAGATTATCGACCACGCCAACCAACTATTCTTTACAACACGGCAGGGGCTGGACGCCCTGTTTGTCATCCAGTGTAACCCCAAGCCTGAGCACCGCGCCTATCGTGATGTGATCAGCGGCTTCTACGGCGAATACCTTGAGGATATGCCGGGTGTGCGCGAAACGGTGACCGTCTTCGGTAACGTGTCGGAGGAGACGACGATCGAAGATTCCACCGCAGGGAACGCTTTCGGCAGTTCGTATGTTGTGATCAGCCATACTCACCGTTTGGCCCAGGTCAGCTTTTCAGAATTTGCCACGGATGACTTCGGTGGTGCCCCGGTCTGTCGGCTGCGCTTCGGCAAGGGAACGCGGCTGTATTATTTCAACCTCCCGCCGCAGCACGAAATCGACCCGCGCACTACGCGGGTTCCGCTTAAGGTTCATGCCATCATGGCTGTAGACGAGGATTGTGTGTGGCGCAAGATCACCGTTGACGAACCGGCAGCAGGGTATGAGATCGAGCGGGTTATGGCTTCGTAACGTGCTTGGAGACAACGCTCCCTAAAAAACAGGGTGTCTCTCCTTTAGTTTTATACGATTTTCGCGTATAGTACCTCACTAAACAACTTCAAAATCAGGCACAAGGGAACAATACACCATGTCCAAAGACAAATTATGGGGCGGACGCTTTACCCAGCCCACCGATAAATTCGTTGAGGAGTTCACTGCTTCTATTCAGTTCGACAAACGCCTCTATCATCAGGATATACGCGGCTCCATCGCCCATGCCCGCATGCTCGGCAAGCAGGGAATCATTTCTCTTGAAGACGTCGAACAGATCGTCCATGGTCTTCAGAAAATTCTGGTGCAGATAGAGGACGGCGCGTTTGATTTCTCCATCAGCCTCGAAGATATCCATATGAATATTGAAGCGCGTCTCTCCGCCGCCATTGGCGAGGCGGGCAAGCGGTTGCACACCGGGCGTTCACGTAACGATCAGGTTGCGCTTGATATTCGTCTGTATCTGCGCGACGAGGTTGTGGAAATAACGACCTATATCGATCTTCTGATCGATTCCCTGTTGGTTCAGGCTGAAGCTAATATTGATACGCTCATGCCCGGTTTTACCCATTTGCAGACCGCTCAGCCGATTCTGTTTGCCCATCACCTCATGGCGTATGTCGAGATGTTCAAGCGCGACAAGGGGCGGCTGGAAGATTGTCTGAAACGGGTAAACGTCCTGCCTCTGGGAGCAGGTGCGCTTGCAGGCACGACCTTCCCGATTGACCGTGAATACGTTGCCGAACAACTGGGCTTTCCGGCCATAACGCACAACTCTCTGGACGCGGTTTCCGACCGGGACTTCGCCCTGGAATTTTTGGCGGACGCTTCAATTTTAATGATGCACCTGTCCCGCTTTTCGGAAGAGTTGATTCTCTGGTCTACCAGTGCGTTTCAATTTATAGAGCTGTCTGACGGCTTCTGCACCGGATCGTCTATCATGCCTCAGAAGAAGAATCCGGATGTGCCTGAATTGGTGCGTGGAAAGACCGGTCGGGTGTATGGGAATCTGATGGCGCTGCTTACCACCATGAAGGCACTGCCATTGGCCTACAACAAGGATATGCAGGAAGATAAAGAACCGCTTTTTGATACGATTGACACGGTCAAGGGAAGCCTCAAGATATTTGCCGATATGATCCGTGAGATGCGAGTAAATACTGTGAATATGGGTAAGGCGGCAGGGCAGGGGTTTTCGACCGCTACCGATGTAGCCGATTATCTGGTGCGTAAGGGGTTGCCGTTCCGCGATGCTCACGAGGTGGTTGGCAAGGCTGTCGCGTACTGTGTCGAAAACGAAATGGATATCACCGAGCTGTCGCTGGCAGAGTGGCAACTCTTTTCAGCCAAGATCGACACCGATATCTTCGCATGTATTACCGTCGAAGCAAGTGTCAATGCCCGTAATGTTCCGGGTGGAACGGCTCGCGAGCGTGTATGGAGTGAAATCCAGAACGTGCGAGCGGGAAACTGATTCACCATGTATTGTGATTTTTTCGGTTTTTCAGAAAAACCATTCACAATTACACCAAATCCACATTTTGTGTTTTTGAGTAGTATTCACCGCGAAGCGTTTGCCCGCTTACTGTATGGCGTTGATAGTCATGCCGGCTTTATCGCCTTGACCGGTGAAGTTGGAACCGGTAAGACCACGATGCTCCGCACTCTGTTAACTCAACTCGACCCAAACAGGTATACAAGCGCACTTATTTTTAATCCCTGTATGTCAGGAGAACAGCTTTTGGCGGGCATTTGCCGGGAGCTTGGTGTTGAAACCGGCGAAAAGAGCCGGTTCGGGTATCTTGATGCACTCAACGGTTTTCTGATTGAACAAAATCATGCCGGACGGACGGTTGTTCTTGTGATCGATGAAGCGCAGAATCTTGAACCGGACGTATTGGAACAGGTGCGCATGATCTCTAATCTGGAAACAGAGCGGGACAAGTTGATCCAGATTATACTTGCCGGACAACCGGAGTTGAATGCTGTCCTCCAGCGCCATGATCTGCGCCAGCTCAACCAGCGTATTACTGTTCGCTGCAGGCTTACGCCCATGAAGCTTGAAGATACGTTTCAGTACATCAACCACCGTCTTAAGATGTCCGGCAGCCGCATTCCGGGGATTTTCTCGCGCGGGGCGGTCAAGCGTATCTATCGTTTTTCACGCGGTATCCCCCGGTTGATAAATGTTGCGTGTGAACAGGCGCTGGTTATGGCCTGGACCTGTGAGATGTTGTCAGTTTCTCCTTCAATTGCTGCGGAGGTTATCGCGGAACTTCAACCGGCGGAAGAGCGTAAAGGGCTCTGGTCCCGTATTTCCCACAGGCTGTTTGCCGGAAAGTGATCTGACTGTATGAGTTATATTCTTGATGCTTTAAAAAAAATTGAACATGAAAAGAATAAAAAAGCTCTTCCGGGAGGGAAAATCAATATTACTGGTGATCTCTTTAAAGAGCTGAAGCAATCACCACCTCGGGCCGGAATCTGGAAGATTGTTGTTCTTGTTGTTGTGGCGTCGCTGGTAACATGCGCAGGCACCTGGTATCTCCTTCGAGGGGACAGTAAAAAAAATACCGCAGTTACTCGACCTGTTGCTCCTCCGACTGTTGCTGTCGTGAAGCCTGCGAAAGTCCCGGCCATACAGCTGCCGGCTCAGATTCAATCAACGTCGGTTACCGTACCTCATGCAACCCCGCCTGCTCCCGTTCCTGTTCGTACGGTGAATAAAAGAGCAGAAATAATTCCGGATGATGACACTTTTGTCAGGAAAGGGCGACGATCAAAAAAACAAATAAACGTGGGATCAGCCCCGCTGCCACAACAAGCAGCCACATTGGTGCCGGCACCTGCCGATATCAAACTGTCCGGGATTGCCTGGCAAGAGGCGCGTACCGCGCGAAGAGCCGTTATCAACGGTTTTCTGCTTAAAGAAGGCGATATTGTTTCGGGTGCCAGAATTACTGATATTCAGGAAAATGTGGTTCGATTCTCGTCCGCTGCCGGGGCATTTGAGATAAAGCTTGGCGCGCTAGTGCCGACAGAGGTAAAACGATGAATGGGGTCGAGCGAACGGCTCTGGTTGTTGGTTTGTCCATAGTGGCATCAGGCTGCGGCAGGAAAGGGCCGCTGATTTATCCCGACATGCTGGTGCCTGCGGCTCCTGCTGCCGTTACCGCCCAGCAGAGCGGTTCTGCCGTAAAGCTTCAGTTTATAATCCCTGACAAGAATCGGGCAGGACGTCCGATAAAAGATGTCGCGGGTGTTAAAATCAGCAGACGGACGACAGAAGTTGATCAAAAAGATGTCTGTCCATCCTGTATGAACGATTACAGATTGTTTCAAACACTCTATGTTGAGCACCTGCCTGCTAATGCCCAGCGCTATGGAAATCTCGTCGTGGTTATTGACGGTGATGTGAGTGCAGGAAATACTTATTCGTACAGCGTTCTTCCCTTTACTGCAGGTAATATAGATGGCGCTTCGACTCAAACAGCAGCCGTGAGCGTTATGGCGGCACTACCCGCCCCTCTCTTGAAGATTGAATCCCTTCCGACTGAACTGAAGCTTCAAATATCCTCACCGTTTCAGATAAGTGGCACCCTACTTGGCTACAATCTGTATCGATCCGTCGTTGCAGGTGCCCAATCGTATCAACCACTTAACAGGGAGCCGGTGGAAAACCGCGAATATGTTGACAGTGCCCTTGATCGGAGTGTGAAGTACCGCTATTCAGCACGGGCGCTGATCAAGCTGAAATCGGGAACTGTTGCAGAAAGTGCCGCTTCAAATGAAGTTGAGGGGATGTTAAAAGACGACGAATAAACATCGAAATGAATATCGGCACATATAAACGAGAAAGGGCACCCATATATGGATGCCCTTTCTCGTTCGATCGTTACCTGAATCAAAAATTACTTGGCAACAGTTTCAGCCAGTTTCAGAGCGATATCTTTGTAAGGGTTAGCAAACAGGATGATCAGGCAGACAACAAGTGCATAGATCGCCAGGGACTCGATCATGGCCAGACCGATCATCATGGTGGTCAGGATCTTGCCGGATGCGCCGGGGTTGCGGGAAACGCCTTCAACAGCACTTTTAACGGCAAGACCCTGGCCAATGCCGGTGCCAATTGTGCCCAGTGCCATACCAATACCTGCTGCCAGAACGCACATCGTGAAAAAACTCATCTTTACTACCTCCGTATGGTTTTGTCTCCTAAACAGTATAGGAGTAAGTATGTCTAATTATTAGTGTGCCTCTTCCAGCGATCCCTGGATGTAGATCATTGACAAGAGCATGAATACAAAGGCCTGAATAAACGAAACCAATACACCCATCAGCATCATCGGCAGTGGAACAAGGAAAGGAGCCAGGCCGAAAAAAATCATCAGCACGAGTTCGTGGCCGTTCATATTGCCAAAGAGACGCAGTGTCAGTGAAACAGGGCGGCTCAGGTGGCCGATAACTTCAATAAAGAACATGATTGGAGCAAGCCAGGCGATAGGTCCGCAGAAATGTTTCAGATAGTGCAGGCCATGGTGCTTGATACCTACCACGTGAGTGGAAACGAAGACTATTACCGCGCATGCAGCCGTTGTGTTGATGTTTGCAGTCGGCGGGAAAAATCCGGGGATCAGACCAATAAGGTTTGAGACAAGCACAAAAATAGCGATAGTGGCAATCAACGGGAAAAAAGGCCGGCCATGTTCACCCATTGTGTCGACAATCATGGTTTCAATGCCGCCGACAACGGTTTCCATGAAGTTCTGCAACCCACTTGGAACTGTCTTGAGCGCCGTAGTAGCCAGAAGCGAAAGAACGAGAAGCAGTACGATGATCAGCCATGTGTAACTGATTGCATCAACACTTGCTTCGCTAATGTGAAGAGGAGCAAGCAAATTACGGAAAAACTCAAGAAAAAGTAACGGGTGAACCATGGAGCTAACCTCCTGCGCGCAGGGCGCTGTATAGTGAAAGTGCAATTATGTTGATTACAATTACAGAAAGTCCGATAAAAAGTCCGGCAAGTGAAAACCAGCCAGAAGTTATGATAAAATACAAAAGAAATCCGGTCAGGCTTAAACGGGCAATAAATCTGAGCTGAGCGTATGTGGTTGCCTTCGCAGGCAGTTGGCCGAGAACACGTTGCAGAACATTACGAATCCAGAAAAAATTAGCAATCGCAATGCATCCGCCGGCTAGAGCGCCCAAACCGACTTTTATAGAAAAGAACGCCCATCCGAACAGGGTCAGAAAAGCCAGCAACCCCATACTACCCTTGATGATGACGACAAAGAGGTTGTCCTCATTGATCGTTATCATCACTTTTACGGATCTCCCTACCGGCGATAACGTACACATTCTTGAAACCGGCGGCAATTCCTATGAATAAAAAGATATAAAAGAACCACGGCTTAGTATCAAGCCAGCGATCAAGGGTCAAGCCGAACCAGACGCCAATAGCGATAGCCAGTACAACGGAAATGCCCATGCTGGAAACCATGGCAAGACTTCGATAAAGCTGACGATTGTTACCAACCATAAAAACTCACTCGGTAAAGCGGCATAAAACCGGTACTCAATACCATAGGTGTGGTTGATATGTCAAACAGAAACGAAAGCAAATCGTTACGAGATCAGTTTGAAACATTTAGCTGCTGCTGCGATAGTTTTCTCGATGTCGGACTCGGTGTGCGCAGCGGAAATGAATGCGGTTTCGAATTGGGAAGGAGCCAGATAAACTCCCTCGTCCAACATGGCAAGGAAATATTTTGCAAAAGCCTTGGTGTCGCATCTGGAGGCGGTTGACCAGTCAAAAACCTCGCCACTGCTGAAAAATGCACAAAACATGCTTCCAACACGGGTCGAATAGATCGGATATCCGGCATCTCTGGCTGCCTTGCCAATGCCATCGGCAACGGTACGGCTTTTTTCATCCAGGACTTTATAAAATCCCGGCTGTTTGAGTATGTTCAGTGTTGCTATCCCGGCCGACATGGCAAGGGGATTGCCGGACAGGGTGCCTGCCTGATAGATCCCGCCTGATGGGGAGAGTTTTTCCATGATCTCACGTTTGCCGCCAAAGGCCCCAACCGGCAAACCACCGCCAATGATCTTGCCAAGAGTTGTCATGTCCGGAGTAACGCCAAACAGCGCCTGAGCGCCACCGTAAGCAACTCGGAAGCCGGACATGACTTCATCAAAAATCAATATGATCCCTTCATTGGTACAAATTTCGCGAAGGCCTTCCAAAAAACCCTCACGTGGAGGCACTGTCCCCATATTGCCCGCCACTGGTTCAACAATGATACAGGCAATGGAATTTTTGTGTGCGGCAACCAGACTTCTGACTGAATCAAGCGAATTGTATTCGGCGGTGAGCGTGAGTCTGGCAACATCGGCCGGAACGCCGGGAGAGTCGGGAACTCCAAAAGTGGCAGCGCCTGATCCGGCCTTGACCAGAAGGGAATCAGCATGGCCGTGATAGCAGCCGGAGAACTTTATTATCTTGTCCCGTTCGGTATATCCGCGAGCAAGCCGTATGGCACTCATGGTTGCTTCGGTGCCAGAGCTTACCATGCGGACCATTTCAATGGAAGGTACTGCATCAATGACGAGATTAGCAAGAATAGTCTCCCGTTCTGTCGGTGCTCCAAAGCTTGCACCGCTAACCATTGTGTCCTGCACGGCAGCAATGATATCGGGATGGCAATGGCCGGCAATCATCGGTCCCCACGAGCCGACATAATCAATAAAAGTATTGCCATCTTCATCATATATATGGCTGCCGTTCGCCTTCTTAATAAACAGCGGGTCGGCACCAACAGATTTGAAGGCACGCACAGGGCTATTGACTCCGCCGGGAATAGATGTTTTCGCCTGCTGGAAAAGAATACTGGAACGTTCATGATTCATGGGGGTACCTCCGAGGAAAATTAGCTGTGAAAATTACTCTGACAAAGTAGCGTATCTATCATACAGTAACCGGTGGTGTCAATGGTAACGGTTTAATTTTATTTGTAATTTATAAATCTGGCCCCACTGAGTTTATTTTTACACGAGTAAAAAAACTGTTGACAAAGAAATTCAAATAACCTATTACAAGCAGCGTTTGTATACAGTATACAGTACGCAGTAAGGAGGGCTATCAATGCTCGGTGCATATTTACCAATATTACTTTTGGTGCTCGTGGCAGTAGGATTCGGGCTTGTTTCTCTTGTCATGTCATCACTGATTGGGCAGAAAAACCCGTCGAAACTGAAGCTACAGCCGTATGAAAGTGGTTGTGATCCGGTAGGAACAGCTCGTGAACGTTATTCGATCAAGTTTTATATGATCGCCGTACTGTTTATTCTGTTCGATATCGAGGCTGTGTTTTTGTACCCATGGGCCATCCTTTACAAGAAGCTGGGTGTGTTCGGGTTGGTTGAGATGGGTGTATTCATTGTCATTCTTTTTGTGGGTTATATTTATGTCTGGAAAAAAGGAGCGCTGGAATGGGAGTAGATAATCCGCTTGGCGATAACGTTATCACCACATCACTTGATGCACTTGTGAACTGGTCACGGAAGTCGTCCATCTGGCCGATGACCTTTGGTTTGGCATGTTGTGCCATTGAGATGATGGCTACCGGCGCCTCTCACAATGACTTGGACCGTTTCGGGATTATTTTTCGGGCCTCACCCCGCCAGTCCGACTGTATTATTATTGCAGGAACGGTAACCAAAAAAATGCTTCCGGTCATCAAGACGGTTTATGAGCAGATGCCTGAACCAAAATGGGTTATTGCAATGGGTGCATGCGCCTGCTCCGGCGGGATTTTTGATACCTATAGTGTCGTGCAGGGAATCGATGAAGCTTTGCCGGTTGATGTTTATATCCCCGGTTGTCCTCCTCGCCCCGAGGCGCTGCTGTTCGGCCTGATGAAACTGCAGGACAAGATTATGAAAGAGCGGAACTCATTCGGCTCCGCTATCGGTTTGGGTCAGCGCTATATTCCTGAAGCGGCCTGATCTCCAGCAGTTAGTAGCGAATATACACACAAAATCCCACAAAAGGGTTGGATATCATGGCAGAAAACAATCGTGCAGTACTGAAGCTGAAGGAAAAATTCACCACTTCGATCATTGATGTCGTCGAATTCAGAGGAGAAGTGACGGTAACCGTAGCGAAGGATGCCATTATTGAAATCCTTTCGTTCCTTAAACAGTCACTTCAGTACAACCTGCTTACAGACCTTACTGCAGTTGATTATTTGGGAAAAAAAGAAGAGCGCTTCATGATGGTGTATCTGCTCTACTCAATTCCCAACAAAGATCGCTTGCGCATCAAAACGCCGGTAGCTGAAGTTGATTGCCGCATTCCGACTGCATCCACAGTATGGAAAACAGCAAACTGGCTTGAACGTGAAGTTTATGACCTGTTTGGAATTACCTTCGACGGGCATCCTGACCTCCGGCGTATTCTTATGACTGATGACTGGGTAGGGCACCCTCTCCGCAAGGACTATCCGCTACAGGGACCGGACCGTGAACCCTATAAAGGGCGTTTGTCATAGTTTTACTACATCGTTCTGTAATCCGATCATAGAAGAGGCGATACATGGCTACTACTGAAACAATGACACTAAATATGGGTCCACAACACCCCAGTACACACGGGGTTCTGCGACTCGTTCTCGAGCTTGACGGCGAGGTGATCGTCAAGGTTACTCCCCACATCGGTTTTTTGCACCGTGGCGTCGAGAAGCTTGCTGAGCATCGCACGTATCACCAGATTCTTCCGTTGACTGATCGACTCGACTACCTGGCGCCAATGAGCAACAATCTTGGATATATACTGGCTGTCGAAAAGCTGATGGCTGTCGAGGTGCCGGAACGCGCTGAAACGATCAGGATTATTATGGCCGAATTGACAAGACTTGAGTCTCATCTGGTCTGGCTGGCATGTCACGCCCTCGACATTGGTGCTATGACGGTTTTTATTTATGCATTCCGTGAGCGTGAAACTGTTATGGAGACCTATGAACTGATCTCCGGCGCCCGTATGACGTCAAACTTTTTCCGTGTCGGAGGACTTTCGCAGGATGTTCCGGAAGAGTTTGTTAAAAAGGTTAGTGATTTCATTGATTCAATGCCTGGCTATCTTGACCAGTATGAAGGCCTTTTGACAACTAACCCGATCTGGCTCAAGCGTACCGTTGGCAATGGTGTTATTTCAGCTGATGATGCAATTGATATTGGTATTACCGGTCCTGCCTTGAGAGGTTCCGGGGTGGATTGGGATTTGCGGAGAGATAATCCGTATAGTGGGTACGACAAGTACCAGTTCAAGGTTCCTGTTGGTGAAAACTGCGACACTTTCGATCGGTATAAAGTACGCCTGGTTGAAATGCGCGAAGCCTGTAAAATTGTCCGTCAAGCTCTTGATAAACTCAAGCCGGGCCCGGTATTGGCCGATTGTCCCCAGGTTTGCTATCCGCCTAAGGAAAATGTTTACAACAGTATCGAGGGACTTATTCACCACTTCAAGATTGCTTCCGAAGGTTTCTATGCTCCGGAAGGTGAAGTATATCAGGGCGTTGAGGCACCTAAAGGTGAACTTGGATTCTATCTTGTTAGCGATGGCGGCAACAAGCCTGAGCGTATGAGAATTCGCCCGCCTTCATTTGTGAATCTACAGGCCATCGAGAAGATGAGTGTTGGTTCAATGATTGCTGACTTGGTAGCCGTAATCGGTACTCTGGATATTGTTCTTGGTGAAATCGACAGATAACTCCGCACGATTCAAAGGAGATGGGGCGCATGAGTGACGTAGTAGCGCAGCAGGACACAGAGCAGGAACCAGAAGTTGACCTATCCATAGCTGATGCGGTCATTGATAAATATATAGATATTCCCGGAAACCTGATGCCGGTTTTACAGGGTGTTCAGGAAGAATATGGCTATGTGCCGCGTGTTGTGGCTGATCATGTGGCCGAGCGACTCAATGTGTATCCGAGCCAGATTTACGGTGTACTCACATTTTATGCTCAGTTTCATCTTAAGCCGCGTGGCAAATTTATCATCCGCGTTTGTGTTGGCACAGCCTGCCATGTTCAAGGTGCGACCCGAATAGTTGAAACATTCTTTGATAAATTGCACATCGGCCACGCAGAGACCACACCGGATCTTAGGTATACATTCGAAAAGGTTGCGTGTCTTGGCGCTTGCGGAATGGCGCCGTTGGCGATGGTCAATGATTCTACCTACGGTGGGATGACAGTACAAAAAGTCGATGAAATTGTGGCTGATTATAATCAGAGACCATTGAAGTAGCACGTAGCTCGAAACTATCCAGCAGGGGACAATTGAGTCATGAGCGAAAACGCAGGAATACAGATTCTTATCTGCCAGGGGACCGGCGGTATTTCAATGGGTGCCAAAGATGTCGAGGCAGCTTTTGTAAAGCTACTCGCTGAAAAGGGCGTTGATGCAGTAGTCGGCAAGCGGTGCGACGTTATTAAAACCGGTTGTCGTGGCCTTTGTGCCAATGACGTACTGGTTGACGTTATCACTCCCGAATTGGGGCGCGTTACCTACGATTTCGTTAAACCTGAAGAGGTTGAAAAGATTATTGACGAGCATATCGTCAAGAAAGAAATTATAGAAAAGCGCAAAGCAAAGCCGTACTACAACCAGTTTGTTGATGCCCAGATGCGTGTCGTTATGACCGGTTGCGGGCAGATAGATCCAGATAGCATTGATGCGTACAAGGAAGAAGACGGCTTCAAGGCAATCGAGAAGTGCGTAAAAACCATGAAGCCGGAAGAGGTTATCGACGAGGTTAAGAAATCCGGTCTTCGCGGTCGTGGGGGCGGCGGTTTTCCTACCGGGATGAAATGGTCCTTTTGTAAAGCTTCTCCTGGTGACCATAAATACCTGATCTGTAATGCTGACGAAGGTGATCCAGGCGCTTTTATGGACCGTTCGCTGCTCGAAGGCGACCCGTTCTGTATTATTGAAGGAATGATGATCGCTGCTTACGCTATCGGGTGTGACTTTGGGTATGTATATGTTCGTGCCGAGTACCCACTCGCTGTTCAGCGCCTTCAGCATGCAATAGATGTCTGCTATGAAAAAGGTTACCTCGGGAAGAATATCCAGGGGTGGGGCATGGATTTTGACATGCGCATAAAGATGGGTGCCGGTGCTTTCGTCTGTGGCGAGGAAACGGCTTTGATGGCATCCATTGAAGGACACCGCGGCATGAGTCGTCCAAGACCTCCGTTTCCGGCGGTGCGTGGTCTGTGGGGCAAACCAACCAATATTAACAACGTTGAAACATTCGGTAACGTCCGCCACATTATCAACAAAGGTGGTGAGTGGTACGCTTCACTCGGTACTGAAACAACCAAGGGAACGAAGATCTTTGCAGTAACAGGTAAAGTCAAGCATACCGGTCTTGTAGAAGTTCCTGCGGGGATGAAAGTACGTGAAGTTATTTATGATGTTTGCGGTGGTATCGCTAATAACCGCAAGTTCAAAGCAGTCCAGGCCGGAGGCCCATCCGGAGGATGTATCCCTGCAGAGATTCTCGATACGCCGGTTGACTATGACTCCCTGATCAAAGCGGGCGCCATGATGGGTTCCGGTGGTCTGGTTGTCATGGATGAGACAACCTGCATGGTGGATGTCTCTCGCTTCTTTCTCAACTTCACAAGGGAAGAGTCCTGCGGTAAATGTGTTCCATGCCGAATTGGTCTGAAAGTCATGCTTGATATTCTTGAGCGCATTACTGAAGGCCGTGGCGAAATGTCTGATATTGAAACACTTCAGGATCTGGGTGTCGCTATTAAGAAAGCATCTCTTTGTGGCCTCGGACAAACAGCACCGAATCCGATTCTGTCAACCATTAACTATTTCCGTCACGAATATGAAGCGCACATTGTAGAAAAACGCTGCCCCTCCAACTGCTGCAAAGATTTATTGCTGTGGCAGGTTGTCGAAGATAAATGCGTTAAGTGCGGCGCCTGCAAGAAAGCCTGCCCTGTTGACGCAATTGTCTGGGAAAAAGGGCAAATTGCGTACCTTGACAAGGAAAAATGCACCAAGTGTAAATCCTGCTACGATGCCTGCCGCTTTATGGCCATTGAATAGAGTTCCTTACGCACACGGTCAAACTCACTGAACAGAGGTTGAGATGGTAAATGTTACGATAGATGATAAGCAGGTTACTGCGCCCAAGACTGCGACTATTTATGAAGCAGCCAAGCTGAACGGAATTAAAATCCCGATTCTGTGCCACGATAAAAAACTGAAACCATTCGGTGCATGTCGTATGTGTCTGGTTGAGGTTGAGCAGATGAAAGGGCGTCAGATTCCTGCGTGTACAACTCCGGTAACTGAGGGGATGATTATCCGTACATCCACCCCGGATATTATCAAAGCACGCAAAATGGTTCTTGAGCTGCTGCTGCTCAATCACCCTCTTGATTGCCCGGTATGCGATAAATCAGGTGATTGTGATCTGCAAAACCTCACTTATGAATATAAAGTTAACACGAACCGTTTCAAGGATGAGAAATTCCACCATTCAATAGACTATAACAATCCTCTTATAGAACGAGACATGAACCGTTGCGTATTGTGCGGCAAATGTGCTCGAATCTGTGATGAGATTGTAAGCTTTGGTGCCTTGACATTTATCGATCGTGGTATTGAAACAAAAATAGGGTGTGAATTTGATGATGCCTTGAATTGCGAATTCTGCGGTTCTTGTGTCTCGGTATGCCCAGTCGGCGCTTTACTGGCCCGTCCGTTCAAACATAAGGCTCGTTTCTGGGCTTTAACCAAACATACGTCAGTCTGTGGCTACTGCGGAACTGGTTGCAACTTGACACTTGGCGTCAAAGACAACAAGGTGTTGACAACAATTTACGATGAGAATCAGGGCTTTCACAAAGGACAATTGTGCGTCCGTGGCCGCTTTGGCTACCAGTTTATCAATAGTGCCCAGCGTTTGACCTCTCCTTTGGTGAGGAAAAACGGCAAATTAATGGAAACGAGCTGGGATGAAGCTCTTGAACTTGTTGCAGGACGCCTTAAAACGGGCACTTCTGTTGCTGCTCTCGCTACGCCTCGTCTCACAAATGAAGAGCTTGCTCTCTTTAAAACATTGCTGTTAGAAAATGTTGGAACAAAGAACTTTGACCATTCTGCCGGCTTTGCTCATTCTGCATTGACAGAAGGTTTTACGCGCAGTTTTGGTGAGAGCGCTTCATCAGCCAGCATTCTTGATATTCAAAAAAGTGATATGCTTCTCGTTATCAAAACTGATGCTTACGAGACACATCCGGTTGTTGGCTTTGAAGTAAACATGGCCGTTAAAAACAAAGGCGTGAAACTGTCAATTATTTCTGACAAACGTGGCAAGCTTTCAAAACTTCCAGATGCTACGACGCTGGTTCATCGTCCTGGCTGTGAAGTCGCCGTACTGAACGCCATTGCCAAGACAATTATCGACGAGAAACTTTCTGTCGATACTGCAATGACAGTTCCGGGTTATGCCGAGATTGTAACGGCGTTGTCCGAGTTCAGTGCTGAGGCTGTTGCTGCTCAGAGTGGCTTAACTGCTGCTGATATCAAGAAACTGGCTTCCGAATATGCTACTGCCGAGAAAGCTCTGATTGTTTTTCCGGTTGGTCAGGGGTATGCCGGACACAACGCTGATTTAGCAAGTGCTGCTGCAAACCTTGCTCTACTGACCGGTAAATACGGTAAAGAAGGGTGCGGAGTCCTCTGTCTTTCCGAGAAAAACAACAGTCAGGGCGCGGTAGACATGGGCTTTTATGCTCAAGATGGCGGCTTGAATAGTTTGCAGATTCTGGATGCCTGTGTGAGTGGAGCTGTCAAGACACTCTTTATTGCCGGAGAAGATCCACTTACTTCTTATCCGGATCGCACCAAAGTCAAGGCTGCGCTCGATGCCGTTGAATTCCTGGTTGTATCAGAACTGTTCCTTACGGAAACCGCAGCTATGGCTGATGTTGTTCTTCCTGCCTGCTCTTTTGCCGAGAAGGAAGGTACCTTTACCAGCACCGATCGTCGGGTTCAGTTCATAAAGCCAGCAATCCGCAAGAATGCTCAGACAAAAACTGATTTTGAAATCTTCTCGGATTTGATTACCCGCCTTGGTGGACAGTCTGTAGCGACACCAGCTGAAAAGTTTACAGAAATTGCCGCACACACACCGGGATATGCTGGATTAAGCCATATAACACTCCGTAAGGAAGGTGCTTTTGCAACAGCTGCAACAAAACCTGCCTTCGTTGTTCCCAATTCGACACCTTCTCCAGCTATTGAGAATGGTAAACTTGCTCTTGTTACCGGTAGCGTGTTGTATCACAACGGTACGCTGTCACAGTACGGTGAAGGACCGATGCATGTTTGCCCGGAAGGGTATCTTGAGCTGTCACGTATGGATGCTTCCGTTTATAAAATTGCAGATAACGATCTTTTAACCGTTTCCTCAGCAGCCGGGAGCATGCAGCTAAAAGCTAAAGTTTCCTCACGTATGCCTGCAGGGGTCGTGTTTGCACCATATCATTTCAGTTCTGCTCCGATTAATTCAATCTGGACCGGGTCTCCCGTAACAATGGTTACGGTGGCAAAGTAAAACGTCATTTACACTAATTAGCTGTAGTAACTAATTTATACTAGCAAGGAAAGAGGGACAGATGGGAATCGAGATATTAGGACTGCCGATGATGTATTACATCGCCATGGTTGCCAAGGTCCTGGTGGCTTTTGTCTTTGTGCTGCTGACCGTGGCCTACGCTACGTACGCCGAGCGCAAAATTATCGGCCATATGCAGGTTCGATTGGGACCCATGCGCACTGGCTGGCACGGACTACTGCAACCGATCGCCGACGGCGTCAAGCTCTTCTTTAAAGAGGAGATCATACCTTCTCAGGCAAGTACATTTGCATTTTTGGTGGCGCCGCTTATTGCTCTTATACCTGCTTTTATTACCTTTGCCGTAATCCCATTCGGGGGCGTCATTGAGGTGGCCGGTTACAAGATCCCATTACAGATCGCCGCATACTATGATACGGCAGCAGGCCAAGTATATGATATTAACGTCGGCGTACTCTATATTTTGGCAATGTCATCACTCGGCGTCTATGGAATTGTGCTCGCTGGATGGGCATCAAACAGCAAATACTCTTTGATGGGTGGTTTGCGTGCCTCCGCACAGATGATTTCGTATGAACTGGCGGCAGGCTTGGCAATTATCTCCGTGTTCATGCTTTCCGGTACTCTTTCCCTCAACAAAATAGTAGCACTCCAGTCTGGTTTTGGTGGCTTTGAGTGGTATCTCTTTAAACAACCTCTGGCAGCGTTCATGTTTTTTATCTGTTCTCTTGCCGAGATCAATCGCACACCGTTTGATTTACCTGAGGCGGAAACTGAACTTGTATCCGGGTTCTGCACTGAATATTCATCAATGAAATATGCAATGTTCTTCATGGCAGAATATGCAAATATGGTAACGGTATGTGCGTTGACCGCTACACTGTTTCTCGGTGGCTGGAACGGACCGCTTACCGCCGCCTTTCCACTGCTTGGACCTGTTTACTTCGTTGCAAAAGTCTACTTTTTGATGTTTGTCTGCATGTGGATCCGCGCAACACTTCCACGCTACCGGTATGATCAATTAATGCATCTTGGCTGGAAAGTCTTTATTCCAGTAGCACTTGTAAACATAGTAGTTACCGGAATCATCGGCTATTTTATTTGATATCCGCTGAATGAATAACGTTATTCCAGAGACGAGGATGAATATATGAATCCGATTACACCGATTATAAACGGCATGAAAATTACGTTTAAGCACATGTTCATGAAGCCGGTTACGCTCCAGTATCCGACTGAACGACCCAAGGTCTCACAACGCTTTCGTGGCCTGCATGGCCTGAAAGTATCGCACAGCAAAGCAAAATGCGTTGCATGTTATCTCTGCCCGACTGTCTGCCCAGCAAAATGCATCACTGTTGAAGCTGCTGAAGATGCTAATCACGACAAATACGCAGCAGTATATGAAATCGACATGCTGCGCTGTATTTTCTGCGGTTACTGCGTTGAGGCCTGTCCGGTTGACGCTCTCAAGATGACCGGTGAATTCGAGTTGGCAAATTATCACCGTCAGGACTTTATCTACTCCAAAGAACGTCTTTTAGAAAAGTAATAAAGGAGCAGTGCATGGAAACCCTCTTTTTCCTGATCATTTCTTTTGTAGCTATAATTTCGGCTATACTGGTGGTCACTTGCAAGAACCCGATTAATAGTGCCCTTTCGCTGATAATGACTTTTTTCTGCCTGGCTACCTACTATGTCATGCTTGATGCGCCGTTTATGGCTGCGGTTCAGGTAATGGTGTATGCCGGAGCAATCATGGTATTGATGGTGTTCACAATCATGCTGCTGAATATCCGGGTAGATGCTTCAAAAAAGCATTCGCATAAGATTGTGTTCAGCTCAATTATCGGATTCTTTACATTTGTCAATCTTGCATATGTATTGTTTAAAAGTCGTGTTGCTGTCCCAACAGGTCCTTACAGTGCAGATATGATCAAACAAGTTGGCCATACCGAGCTGATCGGTAAAGAAATGTTTACAAACTTTCTCCTGCCGTTTGAAATCACTTCAATACTCCTGTTAGTTGCAATCGTCGGCGCGGTCATACTGGCTAAGAAAAAAATATAAGAGGGATATATTTCATGGAAAACCTGAACAGCTATCTCATCGTAAGCGCCGTACTCTTTTCTATCGGCACAATTGGTGTCCTGACCCGCAAGAATGCAATTGTAATTTTCATGTGTATCGAGTTGATGCTTAATGCCGTCAACCTGACGTTTGTGGCTTTTTCCCGCTATCTCGGCAATCTTGATGGCCAGGTATTCGTTTTCTTCATCATGACCGTGGCTGCTGCTGAAGCTGCTGTTGGTCTCGCGCTTTTCATTGCTTTCTTCAATAATAAAGATTCGATTGATGTCACCGACGCTAATTTGATGAAGTGGTAGAACAGCAGTCCAACTTTTACGACAACGTTTAATGATTGCATAAAAGGAGTCTTACATGTTTGACAACGTATGGCTAATACCGCTCTTCCCACTCATCGGGTTCCTGATTAACGGACTCTTCGGGAAAAAGATCAAAAATGAGGCAATAATCGGCGGGATAGGAACGCTGATGATCTTCCTCTCATTTTTAGTATCGTGCGGAATACTCATGCAGATGATCGGTCTACCACCGGAGCAAAGAGTATTTGAAAAGGTCGTTTTCCCGTGGATCCACTCGGGTCACTTCAAAGCCGATATGGCTTTCCTCGTTGATCCGCTTTCAGTGGTCATGATCATGGTAGTAACGGGGGTCGGCTCGCTGATCCACCTCTACTCGATTGGTTATATGCATGGTGAAGAGGGTTTTTACCGATTTTTTGCCTATCTGAATCTGTTCTGCATGTCGATGCTCCTGCTGGTGCTTGGCAGCAATATGCTGGTCATGTTTATTGGCTGGGAAGGAGTCGGTCTCTGCTCTTACCTCCTGATTGGTTATTATTTCCACAAAAAATCGGCCGGTGATGCTGCTAAGAAAGCTTTTGTAATGAACCGAATCGGCGACTTTGGGTTTTTGATCGGTCTGTTTACACTCTACTGGTGGCTCGGCAGCAATCATAATATCTGGACTGTCAACTTTATGGAAATCAAGGCAGCATCGCATCTGTTACCCTACGGTGGTGTTGTGACAGTTGCTACGCTCTGCTTTTTCCTTGGTGCTACCGGTAAATCTGCTCAGATTCCACTTTTTACCTGGCTGCCTGACGCTATGGAAGGCCCGACACCTGTATCAGCTCTCATTCATGCTGCTACCATGGTTACAGCCGGCGTTTATATGATTGGCAGGATGAGTTTCGTCTTTATAAAGTCGCCTGATACCATGATGGTAATCGCAGTTGTCGGTGCCGCTACGGCCCTCTTTGCCGCGACTATCGGCACGGCACAAAACGATATCAAGCGTGTTCTTGCCTACTCCACAGTATCGCAACTCGGCTACATGTTTCTGGCGATGGGTGTCGGAGCATTCAGTGCCGGTATCTTCCATCTAATGACCCATGCCTTCTTTAAAGCGTGTCTGTTCCTTGGTTCCGGTTCGGTTATTCACTCAATGCATCATGCACTGCATAAAGTCCATTCTCATGATGACGCACAGGATATGCGCAACATGGGTGGCCTTCGCAAGGCAATGCCGATTACATTTATTACTTTTCTGGTATCTACAATTGCTATCTCCGGTATCCCGGGTTTTTCCGGATTCTTTTCCAAGGATGAAATACTCTGGCAATCTTTTTCCAACCCTTACCACGGTAATTTGAATATTGTACTATGGGGTTTTGGAGCTGCAGCCGCTTGTCTTACCGCCTTCTACATGTTCCGACTCGTATTCATGACCTTTTTCGGTGAATGCCGTATTAATCCGGGGGCCAAAAGTTATCTCCATGAGTCACCTCTCGTTATCACAATACCTTTAATGGTTCTTGGCACACTTGCAGCATTCGGCGGGTATCTTGGTATGCCGAAACTCATGGGATTGTTGCCTAACTACTTCGAACACTGGTTGGATCCGGTATTTGAGCTGTCAACTGAATACGGCAGCACATATGCTCAGCATGGTGATCATTTAAGTCATGGGCTTGAATGGGGGCTGATGGGTTTGTCGGTTCTTATCGCAATCATCGGCATTGGGATCGCATTTACCATGTATGTACAGAACACCAAACTTCCGGGAAAATTTGTAGCTACCTTCCCGGCTCTGCACCGGGCTGTATACAATAAATGGTATGTAGATGAACTGTATGATTATCTCTTTGTTAACCCATGCAAGGCTTTTGGCCAGTTTCTCTGGAAAGGTTTTGATGTCTTGATTGTTGACGGTGTTGTCAACGGCGTTGCCAATACCGTGATGGGTTTCAGTGGCATCTTCCGCTATCTCCAGTCAGGCTACATCTATAATTACGCATTTTCCATGGCGTTGGGTGTTGTTGTAATGCTTGGCTACTTCATTTTTAAATAACTAATTCTTAAGCACTTTGTATAAAGGAGCACGAATTCATGAGTAACGTACTGAGCCTGACGACATTCCTGCCGATACTGGGTGTCCTGCTGCTGCTGTTTATCCCTAAAGACAGCAAAGGAGTACTCCGGAATGTCACCCTTGGGGTAACAATTGTGACGTTCCTGGTGTCGCTGATCATACTGACAGGATTCCAGTCCAATGCTGAGTTTCAATTCACAGAAAATGTACCCTGGATTGCGGCCGGACCTTTTATCATGCGCTATAACATCGGTATTGATGGAATCAGCCTCTGGCTCGTTATCCTGACCACCTTTATAATGCCGATTGCGGTTCTTTCAACATACACTGCCGTTGATGAGAAAGTTAAGGAGTACATGATCTGTCTCCTGTTGCTTGAAACCGGCATGCTGGGCGCGTTTATCTCATTGGATCTGTTTCTCTTCTACATTTTCTGGGAAGTTATGTTGATTCCGATGTATTTCATGATCGGTATCTGGGGTGGCAAAAATAAACTTTATGCAGCCGTAAAGTTCTTTATCTACACCATGGTCGGCTCTCTCCTGATGCTGGTAGCATTGATTTTCCTCTACTTTAAAGGAATGGAAGCCGGTATTACTGACTTTGGTCTGTTGAACTTCTTCAGTCTCAAGCTTGATATGGCAACGCAAATCTGGTTGTTCCTGGCATTTGCCTTCGCCTTTGCAATCAAGGTTCCGATGTTTCCACTTCATACGTGGTTGCCCGATGCCCATACTGAAGCACCGACAGCCGGTTCAGTTATTCTTGCAGCAGTATTGTTGAAAATGGGTACCTACGGGTATGTGCGCTTTGCTATCCCGCTTTTTCCTGATGCGGCTCAGAAGTTTGCACCACTGATCGCAACCCTCGCGGTTATCGGTATAATTTACGCGGCACTCGTTGCCATGGTACAGGAAGACGTTAAGAAACTTGTTGCCTACTCATCTGTTGCCCACCTGGGATTTGTTATGCTTGGAATTTTTGCATTCAATACAGAGGGTATTACCGGCGGGATGCTACAGATGATTAACCATGGTATTTCGACAGGCGCACTGTTCCTTATCGTCGGATTTATATACGAACGCCGCCATACCCGCCTTATTACAGATTTTGGCGGTTTGTCGAAACAGATGCCGGTATTTGCGACAATATTTATGATTGTCACTTTTTCCTCGGTCGGTTTACCAGGAACGAATGGTTTCGTCGGTGAATTCCTTATCTTGCTCGGCGCATTTGAAAGCCAGCTGCGCTGGTGGACGATTGTCGCTACGAGCGGTGTTATTCTCTCAGCGGTCTACATGCTGTGGGTCTTTCAGCGTGTTATGTTTGGCGAACTTGATAATCCTAAAAACCAGAAATTATCTGATCTGAATGTTCGAGAAGTAGCGATTATGGTCCCTCTTGTTGTTTTGATTTTCTTCATAGGTCTTTACCCGAAGCCTTTCATCGATAAAATGGAACCTGCAATCAACAAGCTTGTAGCACAGGTTCATGTTTCATCGGTTAATGCCCAGGCGATTCCTGATGCCGAGATGCCCGCTGGTCATCCCGGAATGGAGCAAATGCCTGCCGGACATCCCGGGATGGAACAGTTGCCAGCCGGACATCCTGCTGTCGAGGTCCCATCTTCACCACATGCAGAACCTGTTGTTAATCCGCACGAAGCAAAATAAACAAATTACGAGTCAATCCGACCGGAGGATATTTTAGATGGACATGATTTTAATTCCAGTCGTCAACATGACGCCGATT
The DNA here is from genome assembly GCA_019352135.1 of Pseudomonadota bacterium. Classification (GTDB taxonomy): domain Bacteria; phylum Desulfobacterota; class Desulfuromonadia; order Geobacterales; family Pseudopelobacteraceae; genus JACRCG01. The sequence continues at coordinate 20,383 of JABBNX010000010.1, read as the reverse complement.
CTACCGGAGATATTTCTCTCCGTGCTGGCTATGGCTCTTCTGCTGATCAATGTATTTGTACCGGGTAGGCAGAAGTCATACCTTGCATACATCAGTTTTATCGGTATTGTTGCGGCAGCGGTGCTGGTAGGATCTGGTTGGGGCAGTCACGTTGAGAGCTTTGGTGGGTCAGTCGTTCTTGATGACTTTGCCACGTTCTTCAAGATGACCTTTCTGGTTGGCGCCGGGTTAACGGTACTGATTGCAGACAAGTACATGGAGCGAGAAGAGTGTAACCATGGCGAGTTATATTCGCTGATTCTCTTTGCCGTTGTCGGCATGATGCTGATGGCTTCCGGTACGGACCTGATGACAATTTTCCTCGGACTCGAAGTAATGTCAGTAACTCTCTATGTTCTTGCCGGATTTAACAGGGCCAATAAGAAGTCCAATGAAGCCGGTCTTAAATACTTTCTGCTGGGTGCGTTCTCCACCGGATTTATGCTTTACGGTATGGCTCTTATCTATGGCGCAACCGGAACTACCCGCCTCTACAAGATTGCTGAAGTTGTCGGGCAGATGACGCTTCCTTCTTCCAACATCATGCTCGTAGCCGGAATGTTGCTCATGATGACTGGATTTGCTTTTAAAATTGCAGCCGCGCCATTTCACATGTGGACGCCTGATGTCTATGAGGGCGCTCCGACCCCGATGACCGCATTCATGTCGGCTGGTCCTAAAGCTGCCGGTTTTGCTGCACTACTCCGTCTTTTTCTTGTTGCTCTTCCGGCGCTTCAGGTTGAATGGAGTCATGTTTTCTGGGTACTGGCGGTATTGACAATGACGGTCGGTAATATAACAGCCCTTCGTCAGGACAACATCAAGAGAGTCCTCGCTTATTCATCCATTGCTCATGCCGGATATGCACTTGTCGGTTTTGCTGCCGGTAATGGGACGGGTATAGCTGGTATCCTGTTCTATATGCTCTCCTACTCCTTTATGAACATAGGTGCTTTTGCGATTATTATTCTGGTTGCCAAAAAGGGTGAAACCAATGGCAATGTGTCTGACTTTGCTGGTCTCGGGTTTAAACGCCCGGTTTTGGCCGTCGCAATGACAATCTTCCTTTTTTCACTTGCCGGTGTACCTCCTGCAGCAGGTTTTATCGGTAAATTTTATCTGTTCTCCGGTGCTATTCAGAAAGGTTATATCTGGCTGGCAGTTATCGGTGTTCTTAACAGTGCAGCATCAGTGTACTACTATCTGCGCATTATGGTTTTCATGTATTTCAAAGAATCTACAGAGGATTTCGAGTGGGTTCACGTTACTCCTCCGGTTGCACTGGCACTCATCATTGCAGTCGCTGGTACTTTGATTCTTGGAATTGTGCCGTCAGTAATTCTCGAGTACGCACAGATGGCAGTAAAACTGCTGTAGTATTTTTTAAAATCTGTATAACAACGAAGGCGGCCTCCTGATGAGACCGCCTTTTGTTATTACTGCATAGAATTGTTAACTTAAATGTGTCAGGAGCGCCATGGCAGCGCAAGAAATCTGGACGACACTGAAACTGGTATCCTGGAGTAAAGACTATCTTCTCTCTAAAGGCATTCCCAACGCCCGTCTCGAAGCAGAATGGTTGCTTTGCGCTGCTACAGGTCTTGATCGTGTTGGATTGTATCTTCAGCACGATAAGCCGTTAAATGAGCAGGAACTGGCTGTATATCGGGAAATGATTGCACGCAGAGCGCGACGTGAACCGCTTCAGCATATACTCGGAAGCCAGGAGTTCTACGGACGTGACTATGAGGTGTCGGCTGATGTGCTGATACCGCGGCATGATACCGAGGTGCTGATAACAGAGGCTATTACACGTCATCCCGGTGCGCATTCTGTACTTGATATCGGGACAGGAAGCGGCTGTATTGCTGTTACTTTAGTGATGCATCTTTTACAATCAGCTGTTACGGCTACAGATATATCTGCCGAGGCATTGGTTGTTGCGCAACGCAATGCTGATAAGCATGGCGCATCAATTGAATTTTTGCTAGGCTCCATGTTTATTCCGGTTTCCGGACGCTCTTTCGATCTCATCGTTTCTAATCCACCGTATATTCCGACCGGAGATATTGTAACTCTCAGTCCGGAAGTGCGTGATTATGATCCAGCCATTGCCCTTGACGGCGGTAATGATGGCTTTTATATCTATCGAACGCTCATTCCGTCGGCGGTTGAGCATCTGAATTCGGGTGGATGGCTTATGGTAGAGATAGGAATCGGTCAGGCAAAAGATGTCGTACAGTTGTTTAAGAAAAGCGGTGACTTTGATGAACCGTTTATTTCTCGTGACCCAGGGGGCATTGAAAGAGTTGTAGGAGCACAACGAAAGGAAATACCATGAACAATGTAGAAATCAAAAATATAATTAAAGAAGCAGACCAGCTCGTTACGGGAGCGGAGATTGTCGCCATCATTAAACGCATGGCACAGGAAATATCTGTACAACTCGCAGAGTCATGCCCTGTGGTGCTCTGCGTCATGAATGGCGGTCTCATCTTTACCGGCCAGCTTCTGACCCAGCTTGTGTTCCCGCTTGAGGTGGATTATGCCCATGCCACCCGCTACGGTCATGAATTATGCGGAGCAGATCTGCATTGGATTGTTCGTCCTCAGCTCGATCTGAAGGGCAGAACGGTACTCCTTGTAGATGATATTCTTGATGAAGGTGTGACTCTTGCGGCAATAGCCGATTACTGCCGCCAACAGGGAGCTGCTCACGTTTATATGGCGGTGCTGGTTGAAAAGCTGCATCAACGAAAAATCACGGTAGGCATGAGGGCAGACTTTACCGGTATTGAAGTTGGTGATCGCTTCCTGTTTGGATATGGATTGGATTACAAAGGCTATTGGCGTAATGCGCCGGGTATATTTGCGGTAAAATGATTATACAATTCGTATGCGAGGTATTTGATGAAACAACGGGCAATTCTCTGTCCACGGTGCAGGCGTTTAATTGGCAGTGAGGAGACAACTTGTTCTTGGTGTGGTACCTCGCGTTCGGCGCCATGGTGGAAATTTCTGAATTGGACACGGGGAACCGCAGATGGTGATTGGTTGTTAAAAACTCTCATCACAGCCAATTTGCTGTATTTTGCTCTTTCGCTCATTCTAAGCACCCGGTTAGGTGGAATCAGTGGTTTTTTCTCTCCCGGGCAGACAAGCCTTTTGCTGCTGGGAGCAACCGGCACGTATCCGATTGATAATTTCGGTCGATACTGGACTTTGATCAGTGCCAATTATCTTCACGGCGGAATTTTGCATATTGCTTTTAATATGATGGCACTTAAACAGATTGCGCCATTGGTTTCTAACGAATACGGACCAAGCCGCATGTTCAGTATCTACACGATAGGCGGCGTGTTCGGATATGTGGTTTCGTATTTTGCCGGAGTTTCGTTCACCATTGGCGCTTCGGCGGCAATATGCGGTCTGATTGGAGCCATGCTCTATTACGGAAAGAGCAGGGGTGGCGCCTATGGTAACTCGGTGTATCGAGAGGTAAGCGGCTGGGTGATCGGTCTTTTTATCTTTGGTCTGATCTTTCCGGGAATCAATAACTGGGCCCATGGAGGGGGGATTATCGGTGGAATTATTATGGGTGCACTTCTCGGTTATAATGAAAGGAGACGCGAGAATAACTTCGATCAGGCCTTGGCTCTGCTGCTCGGCACGGTTACGCTTGGTACGCTGGGGTGGGCTGTTATGGGCACATTTATGCACATGTAGGTACATTCATAGGTGCTGCCAGATACGGCGCGAGTTGAAGAAAGAAGAATAACTCGGGAGGATGTGATTCACCGCGAATCATCAGGAAATAACGGAACTAATTTACACAATTGCACTATGATAATGATATTGACACAAGAAAACAAGAGGTTCATAACTAGCAGGATTAAAAATATCACGAAATGGCAAAATTCGGGGAACCGGATGACGCAAAGCTACCTGCCCAGAACGGGAAGAGGGGTTGTCGAACAGATGAGCTGGATATTAACTTCATAAAATATCCGATAAACCTGCCATTTCACAAAATTGCAGGTTTTTTGTTTTTTTACTTATGAGCTACAGAGGTCAAAACAAATGGATGCAGCCATTACCAAACAGAAAATTATCATTATTGATGATGAACCTGTAATACTTGAGCTTTTAAGCAATATTCTTAATGTCAGAAACTGGGAAACGAAAGCTTTTCTGGATGGTACTCAAGCATTGAATTTTATGGAAGAAAATCCTCCAGATTTGATTCTGCTCGACATATTCATGCCCAAAATGGACGGATATGAGCTCTGTAGAGAGGTGAAGCGAAGAGGTCTCAAGGCACCGGTTATATTTTTGAGTGGTATGGTGCAGCAAGAAGACGTCATTCGTGGTTTTCAGGCAGGAGGTGTTGATTATATCACCAAGCCCTTTCATTATCAGGAAGTCCTTGCAAGAATTGACGTGCATCTTAATCTCCGTTCAATGGCCGAAACAATTGAACTGCAGAAAGTTGTAGAAAAAAAGATCTTAGAGATTTCAAAAGCCCAGCACGCGACAATATTTGCCATGGCAAAACTTGCCGAAAACCGGGACGAAGATACCGGTTCCCATCTTGAACGTGTTCAGGAATATTGTCGTCAGCTGGCAGAAAATCTTAATGCCAACAGTTCCTATTCCGGGCAACTCACTCCTGATTATATTGATTGCCTGTATCATGCCTCCACTCTGCACGATATTGGCAAAGTGGCAATCCCCGATGCAGTTCTGCTTAAACCCGGTAAACTTACCGAAGCAGAGTTTGAAATCATGAAAACCCACACCGTCATCGGCGGAAGTAACATGCAGACGGTGTATAACCGCTATCCTGATAACTCATTTATTGGCATGGGGATCGAGATTGCTCTCTACCATCATGAACGGTGGGATGGGCAAGGGTATCCGGATGGGCTGTCGGGTACGAATATTCCTCTGTCAGCCAGAATAATGGCTCTGGCCGACGTATATGACGCTCTCTGCTCCGATCGTTGTTACCGGAAGGCTATGGATCATGAACAGGTAAAAGAAATGATAGCCCAGGAAAGCGGGAGACAGTTTGATGCAGAAATTGTAGCAGCATTTATCAAACTTGAATCGAATTTTAAACAAATTCGTACTACGAGTGCATACAGCTATACATAGTTGAGGAATCGGCAGGTTACTCCAACCATTCCTGGGAAAAAGAACGTAAATAATATCAGTAAAGTTGGGTAAGCAGTTGAATGAACTCCAGAATCAGAAAATAGACAGGCAGGAAATCTTTCTTGGCAGGCAACCGATACTGGATGTCAGGCAGGAAATTATGGGTTATGAACTTCTTTTCCGCTCTTCCGACTGTAATAGAAGTACCTATGATAGCCAGAACTTTGCCAGTGCCAGTGTCATTTCAAATGCCCTTACCAATTTCGGTCTGCATGAGGTGTTGGGAAACAAGGTCGGTTTTATAAATATAACCGAAGACGTGTTGCTGTCGGAAACGATAGAACTTCTTCCACGGGAATACATCGTGCTGGAACTTCTTGAAACGATGCCCTTTAACGAAGTGAACGAGGCTCGGGCACGTACTCTTAAAGCTCAGGGCTTTCGACTGGCCCTTGATGACCATACGTATTCCTCTACAAATGCCGCGTTTTACCAATTTGTCGATATAATTAAAATAAATTTGCTTGAAACGACCAGCGAAGATTGTCGCGAGATGGTACAGAAGCTGAAGCAATTCCCCGTAGTTCTCCTCGCTGAATGCGTAGAAACGATGGAACAGTTTGAGGAATGCCAGGAGTTGGGTTTCGAACTCTTTCAAGGTTATTTTTTCGCCCGTCCGATAGTGCTCAAACGGAAAGCTCCTGATACCTCAAAGATCGGCATGCTCAAACTGCTCGAATCTCTGCGCGGAGATATGGATATCGATGATATCGAGGCGATATTTCGCACCTATCCTGATCTATCCTACAACCTGATTAAGCTAGTGAACTCTGTTAACGTCGGTTTGCGGGAAAAAATTAAAAATCTTCGTCATGCAATAATGATCCTTGGGTTGGATAAACTCCGCCGTTGGACGCAACTCGCCATATATGCCTGTGCTGCGAGCGGGGGTATAAATAACCCACTTCTTGAGATGGCAGCTGTCCGAGGACGTTTCATGGAGTATCTAACCATGTTACGTCATGGCGTCCCCCGAAACAACGAAGCGGTTGATGAATCATTTTTGGCCGGTATTATGTCACTTATGGATATTCTCTTTGAGACATCCATGGAACAAATCTTACAGGAATTAAATATGAGCGATGCCGTTACTGAGGCGCTCCTTAATCGTGGAGGCGAATTAGGCGAACTTCTGGCTCTTGCCGAGACGCTTGAACAAGTTAACTTTGGTGAAGTCCAGACACTTGTGGAAGCAACTGATATTCCTCTGGACAGGCTCCTTGATGCCCAGCTTGATGCATATAAGTGGCGTTCCAGCATGGAAGTCGCAGAGGGATAATACCATACGGATTATATCTTTTTCTATGCGCCGTTACTTGTATGGGTCAGCGTCAATCTCTTGTTTTCGGCCGCTCATTTTTCCACCTGCAGTAAAATATCGTTGCTAATACACAGATACTTCTGATAATGCAATAATGGTAATATGCTGGTGTTGGATGCAGGAGCATATTCTGAACAGAAAGGGGGGTACGTTATGAAGATAAACATTTTATCAGTCGCCGTTTTATTGTTCATATGTGTTGTAGAAACAGTTCAGCCTGCGGGTGCCCAAACGACTATTCAGGAAACAAAGAAGTTAGCTGAACAGGGAAATGTCGCGGCGCAGTTTAGTCTCGCGGTTAGTTACATCCGGGGTGATGGTGTTGCCGAGAACAAGATTGAGGCGATGAAGTGGTTCCGTAAGGCGGCCGAGCGGGGGGATGCCGATGCGCAGTTAAACCTTGGGGTAGCGTATGATAATGGTATTGGTGTTATCATGAATAAGGTAGAGTCGGTAAAATGGCTTCGTAAGGCAGCTGAACAGGGAAATGCCAACGCACAGTTTAACCTCGGAACTGCATATCACAACGGTGTTGGTGTTGCCGAGAACAAGGCAGAAGCGCTAAAGTTATTCTGCAAGGCTGCTGAACAGGGGGATGCCGATGCGATGTACTTCCTTGGAGAAATATATCGGGATGGGGATGGGGTCGCCAAAAACAGGGCAGAGGCAACAAAATGGTTTGCCAAGGAGGCTGAACAGAGAAGAAACAAGGAAGAGTCCAAGAAGTGGTTCCGCAAGGCTGCGCAGGGTGATGCTGATGCAATGCACTCCCTTGGGAAAATGTATCAAGATGGTGTTGGTGTTGCCAAAAACAAGGCAGAGGCAGAAAAATGGTTTGCCAAGGAAGCTGAACAAAAAAGGAAATAAAAATATAAATTGATTCAAATATAAATGTAAACTTTTATCTGTGTTTGTGCGAACGTAATTGGTAAAAAATGTTCAGTTTTCTTATAATGGCTGTACATAGAGAACGGGTTTGTTGGTGGGGTTGAAGTGGACTGATAAGCACCACATTCTCTGTATGATTTTCATAAAAAACGCCTTGACGTCGGTTTGTGAGGGTGTGTACTGTCCCATAAGTAAATTCCTATCCTTAGTCGGTACACATGGAGGAAAACATGAAGAAACTGGTTGTTCTGGTTGTAATGGTTGCGGTGTCTGTCTGGACTACTGTGGCATTTGCCGGTCAAGGCAAGATGATCGGCACGATCTCTGCGCTTAAGATGCGTGGCAATGGGGCCGAAATGATTTTAAAGGATCGTAAGAGCGATGCCCTTGTTGTGCTGCAGGTGCGTGATGATTCCACGATGGAGAAGCTGAAAGACAAAAAAATTCGAGTTGGCGATGAACTGCGTATTCGCTTCGATGATGCAAGCAAGGTTATTATCAAAGTCCAAAAGACTGCCGGTTGCTGATCGGTTCAGAGCCACTGCTGGATGGAAAGGGCCTGCTATGCAGGCCCTTTCCATTTTACATATCTGAATAATAGTAGTCGGCTGCAATCTAACTACTTCTGGAGGCAGAGATATGAAGGATCTGCTGGAATACCGGTTTCTCATTCCGCTTGCATTGCTTCTCGGTTTTGCTCCATTTTTCCCTCAGCCACATATTGTTGAAAAAGTCAGGATGCTGGCGAATGGTACGCTCAGGCGTCCCATCGACGTATTTGATCTGTTTTGGCACGCATGGCCGTTTGTTCTGCTGGCCTACAAACTTGCCAAGGATTTTATTGGACGATTTACCTGATTTTTTTGAAGTTTGGCTGGTACAGGGGGATTGGCAATAAAGTGTGGTGATATCTGCCTACTGCAACTCTGGTTACTGATTGCCAGGTAGCGGGATCTCTATTCTCTGGTTAGCCAAAAAGTCAGTTAAAACGGACTCTAACGGTCTTATGCAATTGATTCAGATGGTTGACATAAAGATCTAGATATGTTCTTATATAGTGTTGTCCATATCTGTGGTATTCGGCAACAGTTATTGGGCTCACAATACGCAAGACAACAAAAAGGAGAAAAGGGTATGAGGGGTTTAAGGGGGGTTAAAGGAATGGTGGTGATGGCCGCCGTTCTGGTTTTGGTCTCGTTGCAAGCGTTTGCCGCTACGGATCACTCGGAATTTGTCAAGGGTCCGTTCAAGGATGGCCAATCAGTGACAAAGGTTTGCCTGGAATGCCACGAGAAGCAGGCAGAAGAGGTCATGAAGACCACCCACTTTACTTGGGCCGGTACGCCGAACCACATCAAAGGGATGGAAAAGAGCACTAAAACCTACGGTAAGAAGAACATGATCAACAACTTCTGCACAACACCTTTTAATGGACCTGATGGTGTCGTACATGAATCCTGCAATAAGTGCCACGCCGGTTATGGCTGGACCCGCACCAATAATTTCGATTTCACCGACAAGACCAAGGTTGACTGTCTGGTCTGTCATGCCCTTAAAGGTAACTATGATCGCGCTGCAGTTGGGTGTGAAGTTAACATGTCGGCCATTCTTAAAGGCTCTATGAATCTCGAGCTTGCTGCTCAGAGCGTTGGTAAGCCGAACCTGATAAACTGCGGCTACTGCCACTTCTACGGTGGTGGTGGTGATGCGGTCAAACATGCCGGTCTGGATTCCACTCTTTTGTACGCCGACAAGAAACAGGATGTCCACATGGCCAAGAAGGTGAAGGGTGGCCAGGAAATGATGTGCCAGGACTGCCATAAGACCAAGGAGCACAGGATTGCCGGCGCTTCCAGCCAGATGGCGCATTATGATGCCCGTGTAACTTGTGAAGATTGCCACAGTGGCGCAAAGGCTCCTCACCAGAAGTCTAAAAACAAGAATATCCTGAATAAGCACCTTGCTTCTGTGGCCTGCCAGACCTGCCACATCCCGGTCTTCGCCAAAGGCCAGGCCACCAAGATGATGTGGAACTGGTCTGATGTAGGTAAAGATATCAAGCCAGAAGAAGAGTTTGACAAAGAGACCTTTGCCAAACACAAGGGTACTTTCAAATGGGGCATGAATGTTGTGCCGGTGTATGCATGGTATAACGGTAAAATCGACCGATACATGCTGGGCGACAAAATCAAGGATCCATCTAAACCAGTAATTATGACCAAACCGGTTGGCGACATCAAGGATAAAACCGCCAAGATTTATCCATATAAGTACTTTACAGGCACCCAGCCGATGGACAGCAAGTTCAAGTACCTGAGCACCTTCCAGCAGTATAAGGAACTCTGGGTAAATTTCGACTGGCAGAAAGCTCTGGTGAATGGCGCCAAGAGTACGGAAGGTCTGCCGTATAGTGGGAAGTACCAGTTTGTAAAAACAGTTTCCTATATTAGCGCTCAGCATGAGGTTTCTCCGAAAGAAGATGCCCTGCAATGCGGTGAATGTCATATGGGTGGCACTCGGATGAATTGGGCCGCTCTTGGCTACAAAGGCGATCCGATGCAGTATGGCGGTCGTACAGCAGCAGTTGCGGCCAAGAAGTCTTTGAAAAAGAAGAAGTAACCACCAGTATCATCAATTCGTAAGAAAAAACCGTTCGGCATCTGTCGGGCGGTTTTTTTATTGTCAGGGGTGGGTGCTTCTGCTACTTTTCTCTGGCGGTTATTCCATTTTTTACAGGTTTGTTCATGATCGATTTATGGCTTGAAATAGCGTGCGATGTCCCTGAAGAGCACGCTGACGTTGTTGCTGAATTTCTGACACAATTGTCCGGTAACGGTGTCTGTGTCGATAACAAGAGTGTAGACGCCTTCTCTGCAAGCGAAATTCCGGATTCAGTCCGTGTGGTGATTAAAGCCTATCTGCCCGCTGGCACTGATCCCTCGCCTCAGATGCACGAATTTGAAGCGTTTATGGCAGAGCTTTCCAGGCGGCATCCTGCCGCCTTTTTTGGCCATCCAACGCTGACGGCAGTTAATTCCGAGGATTGGAGCAGCAGCTGGAAGGTGCATTTCAAGCCGCTTCGGGTTGGGAAACGTCTTTTGATTGTTCCAACGTGGGAGGAAGCGGTACAATTGCCGGGTGACCTGGTCGTACGGATTGATCCGGGGATGGCTTTTGGCACCGGCGGTCATGAGACTACACGACTCTGTCTGGAGTTGTTGGAACAGGTTATGGAGTGTCGTGACCCGATATCCGCTCCATCACTTCTTGATCTTGGTACCGGTTCAGGGATACTTGCCATGGCAGCGAGTCTGCTGGGCGCAGGCCGGATACTTGCGCTTGATATCGACCCTGATGCGGTTGAAGTAGCACGTGAAAACCTCGCGCTCAATGAGCTTTCCACTAGTGTAGAATGCGGCACCACACCACTTGAATCGCTTGCGGAGCATTTTGATATTATTCTCGCAAATATTCTCGCAGAGGAATTAGTGCGACTGGCACCGTACCTGACGGAGCGGCTATCTCCAGGCGGGGCACTGATTCTCTCCGGGATTCTGGCGGAAAAAGAGCAGCTGGTACGTCAGGGGTTCGCATCTCAGCCGCTGAAATACTCTCAGACAGTTTGTGCCGGCGAGTGGGTTGCCATGCTGTACCGGAATGAAGCCTGTCCATGAGCGCGCGCCGGTTTATGATACATTCACGTACCATTCGTGATGGCTATGCATCTTTTGATGGTGATATCTATAATCATATGGTTCGTGTTTTGCGTCTGGGAACGGGTGATGCTGTTCAATTGGTCGATGAGAAGGGGATGGTATATTTTGGCACAATCAATCAGGTAGCCAAGGAGTGGGTGGCGGTAAAAATCATATCTTCCTGTCTTGCTGGTGAAAGCGATTCGGCTACTCCACGTATTACAATCTGTCAAGCGCTTCCAAAAGGGGATAAGATCGATTTGATTTTGCAGAAAGGAACCGAACTCGGTGCTCACAATTTCTGGATATTTGGAGGACGCCGCTCAGTTGCCAAGATACGAGAAGATCAGCAGAACAGTAAGCTTGAACGCTGGAAGCGGATTGTGACGGAGGCTGCAAGACAGTGCGGACGCCCCGATATCCCCGAGGTGGACTGGAGGCCGAGCGCTGTCGAAGCGGCAAATGACACGAGTCAGGAACTCCGTCTGATTCTTTGGGAGGGAGAACGGGAGCATTCGCTGAAAGATGCACTTTCGGTTGGAGTGAAACCCTCTTCAGTGATTATTGCAATTGGCCCGGAAGGCGGTTTTGATCCTCTTGAGGTGCGGCATTTTTCGCAACACGGGTATCAAGCTGTTTCGCTTGGTTCCAGAATCCTGAGAACTGAAACGGCAAGTATTGCTATTCTTGCGGTAATCCAGTATATTTGGGGAGAAATGTGATTAAAGGTAATCAAGGAGCCGTCAATGAAATGCCCCAAGTGCGGATATAATAGCTTTGAATACTATGACATTTGTAAAATGTGTTCTAATGATCTGACTGGTTACAAACAAATACATTCAATCACTCCAATTGTACTTCCACTGGAAGCAAGGGAAACGTTGGTAGCCGAGCTTAGATCTGATGAAAATGTTGCTGATCAGCCTGGCGTCGGTGTAGAAACACACGATGACATATTCTCGTTTGATCTGCCTGACGATTCCGCTTCAGCCACACCAGACCATCGGATCGACGATCCGTTTAACTTTGATGAGCTGTCACCCGGTACAAAGCAGTCAGGTAGTGCACAGTCAGATGAGGATATTTTTGCCGACCTTCTGGAGGCAACGTCTCAGGCCGAAGAACCCCCCATTGCATCCGTAAAACCTACAGCAGCACATGCTTCAGCAGGTTCACCAGGCCCAGGAGAATTTGACCTTGAAAGCTTCTCATGGGATGATGATCCGGCTGCCGCTACTGCAACAGATACCCATGACAACTCTGAATCAGCCGATGATTTTGATTCTCTTTTTGGTGAAACAAAAGAAAAAACTTCAAAGTAAATTATCATCACTTCTCAATTCTCACCGGAAAGAGCGGGCAATCCCGCTCTTTTTTCGTACGTGTCGGAGCTCCTATGTCCCAGCGAATAACCATCTTACCGGAAACCCTCACCAACAAGATAGCTGCCGGTGAAGTCGTTGAACGGCCAGCTTCCGTCATAAAGGAACTGATTGAAAATTCGCTTGATGCAGGAGCAACTGATATTAGTGTTGAAATCAATGCTGGCGGCAGGCGGAAAATTTGTGTCACAGATAATGGACACGGAATGTCACGCGAGGACGCTCTTCTTTCACTGGAACGGCACGCTACCAGTAAAATCAAGGTAGACAGCGATTTGGCCAGAATCCTGACGCTTGGATTTCGAGGTGAAGCACTCCCTTCGATTGCTTCCGTCTCCCGATTTTCCCTTGCAACCCGTGAGGCCGCCTTTCCGGAAGGAACCGAAATTATCGTTGAAGGTGGCCGTGTTCGAGATGTAAGGGCCTGCGGCATGGCTCCCGGGACCGTTATTAGTGTTGAACAGATATTTTTTAATCTGCCGGCCCGTCTCAAATTCATGAAAAGTGCTGAAACTGAAGTCGGTCATATTGCTGATACTGTTGCCCGAATGTCAGTTTCTCGTCCCGACGTTGCATTCACCTGTACAAGTGATGGGCGGGAGCTGTTACGGCTACAGCGCAGCGACCTGCAGCGCCGGTTGGGCCAGGTTGTCGGCAGGGAAAGCTGTCAGCACCTGTATCCTGTCAACGGGAGGGATGATTGTGTGACCGTTACAGGATTTATTTCCAGTCCGGAGCTGGTGCGCTCCGGAACGCAGGCCATCTATACCTATATCAATGGACGTTTTGTCCGTGATAAGGTTGTACAGCACGCCGTTATGCAATCATACAGGGGTGTCATCGACCGTGGCCGCTATCCGGTTGTGGCCCTGTTTATCGAACTGCCGCCGGAGGACGTGGATGTAAATGTTCATCCGACCAAACATGAGGTCCGTTTCAGGCGCCAGTCCGTTGTGCATGATGCCATACAGGCTGCTGTGGAAGAGGTGCTGCGCAGCTCGCCGTGGCTGGCGGTCCCCACCGCTACAGTACATACTTCGGGTGGAACAACCGGGCAGGTATATCGCGAGCGGATCGCGGCAGCGGCCCAGGCCTCACTGGTATTGCCGTCACGCCCGCTGTACCGGTCGCACCCTGCTGACCCAACGGCCTTGGCATCTGCAACACCGTTTGAACCGCAGGAACGGAACATAACCGTCAGTGAACCTGCTCCGTCATTTCTGTCGGAGCACCGGGACTCCGAACCGGGCGGCTATTTTTCCTCGCTATCGATTATCGGCCAGTTTCACAGTGAATATATTCTCTGTCAGTCAGGCTCTGAATTGGTGGTCATAGACCAGCATGCCGCCAGTGAGCGGGTTGCATATCAGCGCCTTAGCCAGCAGTGTCAGGCTGGCGGAATCGAGTCGCAACGCCTGCTGTTTCCCGAAACGGTAGAACTCTCGTTCAGTGAGGTTGCCGCAGCGACCAGGTTCATCCCGGATCTGGCAGGGATCGGCTTTGAGCTGGAACCGTTTGGCGGCACAACGATCATGGTTTCAGCGGTCCCCCGCATGATCGCTCAAAAAGAACCGATTCTGCTGATCCGCGATATTCTCGCCGATCTGGAGCGGTTCGGCACCAGCGCCGCCTTCAATGATGCCCTGGAAAGCCTGCTTTCGCGTATCGCCTGCCACTCTGTTATTCGTGGCGCCCATCAACTTGAAAAACGCCAGATCGAGGAGCTGCTGTACGATATGGATCATACCGATTTCGCTGCCAGCTGTCCGCATGGCCGCCCGGTGTCGCATGTTGTGACTCTGGCTGAACTGCAGAAGATTTTCAAGCGGACATGAACCCTACCCAAACCATCAAAATTCTCATCATCTGCGGCCCGACCGCTTCAGGCAAGAGCGAACTGGCCCTGCGACTCGCATATGATCTGGGCGCCGAGATCATTAATGCTGACTCGATGCAGATCTACCGTGGCCTGGATATCGGGACAGCCAAGCCTTCAGCGGAGCAGCAGGCTGAAATCCGCCACCACCTGATTGATGCTGTCGATCCCGATCAATCTTTCTCTGCTGCTAGTTTTTCCGCTGCTGCTGATACCGCAATTAGAAACATCAGCAACAGGGGGAAACGCATTATAGTGGCTGGTGGTACCGGGTTGTACATCCGGGCTCTTGTGAATGGTTTGGTTGATTCTCCCGGAGGGACGGGGGAATTGCGCGAAGCATTGCATGGTGAAGCAGCTCGTGTTGGCAATGAAGCTATGCTGGAACAATTGCGGCTGGTTGATCCGGAGCTGGCGGCTGGTTTGCACCCTAACAATCTTGTGCGTATCATCCGGGCTCTTGAAGTATACCGAATGACCGGAGTTCCTCTCTCCCACTCTCAAAAAGAGCATGCTTTTGCCACCAGTCGATACAACACCCTTCAGGTTGGAGTCTCGGTGGACCGCGTACTGTTGTACATGCGTATTGAGGATCGGGTTGAACGGATGTTGGCCGCTGGTTTAATGGAGGAGGTGAATGGTTTGTTGGCCGGCGGATATGGAGCGGATCTCAAGCCCTTACGCTCAATCGGCTACAAAGAAGCTGTTGCCTATCTATGCGGGAAAATTTCTTATGAAGAAGCCGTCCGTCTTATTAAGCGTAATACGCGTCATTATGCCAAGCGACAGCTGACCTGGTTTAAGGCCAACCCCGATATATTGTGGTTTGAATATCCCGAGAACTTTGGTACCATAAAGAAACATGCAATTGATTTTTTTGAGCAATAGGAGGTAGACAACCAATGTCCAAAGCACCTTTTAATATTCAGGATCAATACCTTAATCAGGCTAGAAAAGAACGTGTGCGAGTGGCTGTTATCATGATGTCCGGTAATAAACTGGAAGGATTTATAAAGTCATTTGATAATTTTTCGGTGCTGCTTGACTCCGGCGGTGATATGCTTATTTACAAACATGCAATTGCTACAATTACTTCTACAGACGGTGCGTTCCGACTGCACCAGTAATCACTCTACCGGGACCTCTCCGGCTGAATAGACGAGGGAAGCCAATCCGATAACGATCTATGCCAGAAATCACAAAATTCTTTCCGGATGCCACCCTGCTGCTGTCGGTGCCTCTTATAGCCGTGTTACAAGCGTTTCCCTGCTTTGCGGAGGAGTGCTGCCGCCCCTCCTGCTTTACTCAGGAGGGGCGATGGCCGGACTGCTGATTGTTCATGTCTCACCCGGTTCCGTTGCTGACCAGATGGAGGTGGCCTTGGGCGACCGTTTAGTTGCTGTTAACGGCCGGTCTCTCCGTGATTTGATCGATTACAGTTACTACACCGCTTCCGAGGAAGAATTGCTGCTGGAGATTGAAAAGCCGGATGGTGAGCTATGGGAATTGGAAGTCGAACGTGACGCAGGAGAGCCGCTTGGCTTGACGTTCTCTGCTCCTGCTCCGGCACGCTGTTCCAACAACTGCCTTTTCTGCTTTGTCCACCAGCTGCCAAAAGGTCTCCGCAAGCCGCTGTACGTTAAAGATGAAGACTACCGCCTCTCTTTTTTAAACGGTAACTATGTTACGCTGGCTAATCTCAGAACTTCGGCTTTGACCCGCATCATCGAACAACGACTCTCCCCGCTGTACATATCCGTTCACGCGACCAATCCTGATGTGCGGGAGCATCTGCTCGGAACGTCTGGGATTCCCCCTGTCCTGGAGCAGCTGCAGAGCCTGGCCGCCGCCCGGATTGTCATGCATACGCAGGTGGTGCTTTGCCCCGGACTTAATGACGGTGAGGAGCTTCGGCGTACCGTGGCCGAACTGGCTTCCCTGTACCCGGCGGTACAATCGCTGGCGGTAGTTCCGCTTGGGCTCACCGCACATCGCGAAAAATTGCCGCAGTTGACGCCGGTAGATGCAGAATATGCCAGGGAATTCATTTCAATCTGGCAACCACAGGCTGAATCTCTACGGAGAAAACTGCGCCAGCCGTTCCTGTTTCTGGCCGATGAGTTTTATCTCAAAGCAGCTTTGCCCTTTCCCTCCATTAAGGAATACGGTGATTTTCCGCAGATTGAAAACGGTGTCGGCATGGTGCCGCTCTTTATGCAGGAGTCTGCCCGGTTGCTCAAGGGAATCCGCCCGATTGGATCGTTTCGGGTGACGGTGGTCACCGGCGTCTCATCATTTGGATTTGTGAGTGAGTTTCTGGCACAGCTGGCAGAAAAGTGCGGTGTCGACATCGTGCCGTTGGCAATTGAAAACAAACTCTTCGGACCGAGTATAACGGTTAGCGGCCTGATTGCAGGTAATGATATCGCTGCGTCACTGGCCGGTCATGACATCGGCTCGTGTCTCCTTGTTCCTGATGTGATGCTCAAAGAAGGGGAGGGGGTGTTCCTGGATGATGTTTCGCTGGAGGGGTTGGAGCGGCGGATCGGTTGCCCGGTAATAGTCTTTGATTCAACTCCGGGGGGATGCTACAAGGCGCTGCGCTCCTTTGGGAGGAAGTTGTTGCGGTAATGAAAAATATTTTTTACCTAGAAACACAAGAGAGGGGCTCCTGTTCGGAGCCCCTCTCTTGTGTCTGGAGCTACATCGGACTCACTGCTTGCTACATTTCGCTAAAACTTTCCCGTTCATCTTCAGAGAACATCCGGTCAATATCCATGATGATTAATAATCGTTCAGCGTGATTGAAAACGCCGGTAATAAATTCCTGGCCGATACCGCCGGAGAGCACCATTGAGGGCGGAGGCTGGATTTCGCTGCTGTGGATGCGGATAACTTCCGAAACCGAATCGACTATAAATCCGGTCAGACAACCAACCACATCCATTATGATTATGCGGGTCTGCATATTCATTTCATTTTCAATCAGACCGAAGCGCCTCCGCATGGAGATAATCGGGATGACCTTACCACGAAGGTTGATGATTCCCTCAACATGTTGCGGAACATTTGGCATCTTGGTGATGGTCGGCATGCGGATGATCTCGCGTACTTTAAGGACTTCAACACCATATTCTTCGTCTGCTAACATGAAGCTGACCAATTGGATCAATTCGTCATTCTTTGTATCATCCAGTTTGACAAGTGCTTGTGTAGCCATGAGAGGACTCCTTTTTAAGGGTAAAGCATAATTTAGAGGGTAAGCGGCGATAGATTTTTTCATTCATCCATTTATCGCTTGAATTGTTTTGTCACATCAAACCCCACGCTTTATCTTCTGATGGCGGTGCGCCGTTGCATCCGGCCTCCCATTGATGCCATCTGGTACTTTTGGAGGGCCCCAAGGCTTTCCAGGTGAAACTGGAACCATAAATCTCCATAGGCTCGCATGTTCATCTTTTTGCCCTTCTCCAGGCACTCCAGGTTGTCCTTCAGTTTCTCGTCGCCCGGAAGCTTTTTCAGCCCCTTGGCAAGAATCTCTTTGGCTTTTCCTGTCTCAGCGCTCTCGTTCATGCAGTAAGCATACAAACTCCAGAGGAGAGATTCTTTGCTGTTCCATTGTACCGCCCTTTCAAAGGTGCTGATCATCTTGTCCTTCTTCTGGCGTTTCATGTATGAAACAGCCAGCATGGCAATGGCGGCCCAATTTTTAAAAAATGACTTTTCCAGATGGGGGAAGGCGTTTGAGAAGTCGCGCTTCATGTAGTAGATCATGCCGATCTGTGAATGCAGCTGCCCTCCTACATAGAGCTGCCATTTGCGGTACTGCAGGGCATCCTTCAGCTCACGGATCGCTTTTTCAAAGCGGGGCGGCTGCGCCTGAAGATCTTTACCTGCCGATTCAATAGAAGCCATGACCTTTTTCATCGTAATGCGCGAGAACAGAATAAAAATAAGCGCAAAAACGATCAGTCCGATAATCAGTGAGATCCACCAGGACAGCGTGAGGACAAAAATAAGTATCAGCAGAACGGCAATCGCAGCAGCTGCTGAGATAAGAATGTTATACATCGGGAATTCCTTTCGTACGTTGAGAAGCTGGGATAGACGGGAGTTAGCTCTTGGCTTCTGCCGGAACCATCTCTCCGTTCTTTTCGGTAAATTTTGCGATGATGATGCGACGGCCCGGCTTAATAGAAATTTTTGTTTTTATGTTGTTCCAAGCGGTGAGAAGCTTGGTTGATACGTTGAAGCGTTTGGACAGTGAAGTAAGGGTGTCACCCTTTTTGATGGTGTAGTATTTTGCGTAACTCCCTTTCGCTGCAGATGCAGAACGGGCTGTTCGGCCTTCATGGTTAAAGTCGACAGTCTGTTTGATCGGCACGAGCAGCAATTTTCCGGCGATGCGACTTTTGATATTCAGGCCATTCAGTTCTGCCAGTTTCGTAGGTGAAGTGCTGAAACGGCGGGCCAGTCTCCTGAGTGTATCTTTCTTGCGAGCCCGATAACGGCTGTACAAAACCTGTTCAGTGAAGCGCTGATCCGCCGGGATCTTGGCGTACTCAGTCTCAAAGTGTTGTTTGCTTCCTTTAGGGATCTTGAGCTGGTAGCCCGGGTAATTCGGAGGAGTACACCAGTGGCGGAGGTCCGGGTTCAGCTCTTTGATTGATTCGTACGTTGTCCCGCTCAATTTTGCTGCCAGATCAAGATTGGTGCGTGATGGTATCGTCACGGTGTCATACTCGATCGGCGTCAGGTAGGCGATGTCGGTAAAGCCATAACGGCCCGGATCTTTGGCAATTATGGCTGCAGCAAGAAGCTTTGGAACGTACTCTTTGGTCTCGCGCTTCAGATAAGACCCGCGGGATATCTCCCAGAAGTCGCTGGTGTTATACATGTCGATAGCACGCAGGATCTTGTTCTCGCCGGCATTATAACCTGCTGCCGCGAGATACCAGTCGCCGTCGAACATGGCATACAACTCTTTTAAGTACAGTGCCGCGGCAGTGGTGGCTTTGACCGGATCCTTCCGTTCATCAATCCATTGATCGATATGCAGGGAATAACGTCGACCGGTATCGGAGACGAATTGCCATGGCCCGACCGCGTTGGCCCAAGAGCGGGCGTGCATCTGAAAGCCGCTTTCTATCATCGCGACATAGACCAGGTCTTCGGGCATTCCTTCGCGTTTCAGAATCTCCTTCATCATCGGAATATAACGGGAAGATCGCGAGAGCCAGCGCGAAAAGGATGCTTTGCCGGTAGTCTGGAAATAGTACAGGAAGTACTCAACCTTGCTGTTCAGGGTCAATGGGATATCAGAAATTGGCAGGTCGCCATCGGGTAGTTCCAGGTCCGTGTCATCAGCACCAGTCTTATGCAGATCTTCTAGTGAAAAGAGAGCTGTCGCTGGTGCCGGCTCATCCCCGAATGCGGCCGCGGCGTTGTTCCCGTCTGGAACAAGTTCAGGAGAACCGCTTTTTCCAATCAGTGGGGCGTTCGGGCGGATCAACTCGGCCAGAAGGGGCTGTACCGGCTCCGCAGCAGCAACCGGCAGGACATAGAACATGGTTGTAAGAACGATGATGAGATATGTAAAAAGGTTAAACTTTTTCATAGCGTGGGAGTATAAAGGAAGCTGTTATGAAAGTCAATGGCACGAAAATCCCCGTCACATGGGTATCTGCTGCCGGTTGGAGCTATCAGTGCGGGATTGAACGGAGTTTGGAATTATACTGCGAAAAAACCATGGGGGCATTTATTACAGATTGTGATACATACGTACCACTTTTACCTCTGTTATAGGTTGTTTTGTGGATTACCAAATACCCCTTGCGAGGCAACATGCAGGGCGATTGCTTATAATATTCCATGATACCGAGTAGTTATTTTTGTGTATTAACACCAATATATTAAAGTCTGACTGACCCATACCGATACAGTACTGTGAATCCATTATGTTAGG
>JABBNX010000122.1 GCA_019352135.1 Pseudomonadota bacterium | reverse complement strand
ATTTAGTAAATAATATCAGCAGGTTACCTGGAGCTTAGCTATTGCCGGTGCATCATATTTATTTAAAATCATGGAGAACTCTGTTAATCTGTCAGCCGCTGCATGACATGTTATTTTTTTTACAAATTTAAGGAGCACGCTTCATGGTACCGACAGCCACAATCCAGACCATCCTGATCGTAGACGACGAGCCGCTGAGTGTCGCAATGCTCAGCAGCCTGCTTGAGGATGAATATCATGTCACCATGGCCAATAGCGGACGGGAAGCACTGGAGATCATTTCCAGGCAGCCCCCTGATCTGATCCTGCTCGATATCCTCATGCCGGTTATGGACGGGTACGAAGTATTCCGCATTGTCAAACGGAATCCGGCGCTCAGGAATGTGCCGATCCTGATTATAACTGCACTGGGTGAGGCGGAGTGCGAATCTGAGGGGCTGGAGATGGGAGCGGGAGACTATATTGTCAAACCATTTAATCCTTCCCTGGTCAGACTGAGAGTCAGGAACCATCTTGAACTAAAGCGCCAGAGAGACCTGCTGACGGCGCGAACGGAGGAACTGCAGCGCCTTAATAGCGAACTGGCCCGCGAGGTGGAGGAACGGTGCAGTATCCAGCAATCCAATGAGCAGCTCATCAGCGAACTTCGCTCCGCCATGGCAGATATCAAAACACTCAGCGGGCTGCTCCCTATCTGCGCATCATGCAAGAAGGTACGTGATGACCAGGGTTACTGGAACCAGATCGAAAGTTATATCAGAAAGCACTCCGATATTTCGTTCAGTCATGGATTATGCACGGAGTGCGCTCATAAGCTCTACCCTGAATTTTACACCACAAACCCAACGCAGGATTGAGGCCGAAACAGAAATCATTACTGCATCCGATTAAAAGCCCACTCTCAGTCCGAGAACAGCATTATGGCTGAGATAATCCATAGTAAACGCATGACCATTCACCTCAGTAAATCTGGGTCTGATGCTGCTGAAAAACCGATACCCGAGATCAAGATTCAGGTTGTCTGTCAGAGCATAATCAACGCCAGCCCCTAACTGGTAACCAAAGACGATGTTTGAACCGCTGCCCATGGGCTGACCGGCAACCTTTAGGCCAGAAGCTTCAATCCGGGCGGCACCAAACCCGGCTCCCGCATACGGCGACCATCGGCCGCTGTCGTGCAACACACCGAAAAAGTTGACCAACAGACTGTCCGCCGTCACATCCCCCCCCCCGGTGAAGCTTCCTTCGACAAACTTCACCTTGTCGAGCCGGTTGTTGCGTCGAGTGTATTCAAGCTCGATCCTTCCGTTTCCGACAGGGTTGCCGGGTTCAAGATCCCAGCCAATGACCGCACTTCCGAGCAAAGCCGGATCAAACTTGAAACTAAAGTCACCCAGATTATCGGAGCTTTTGGCGTTCATCAGCACGTTCCCACCTACGAAAGCTCCCACGTAAGGACCTGAGTGCTGCGCTATTGCCGGATCACAGAGCAAGAGTGGCAGGCACATGGCTATAATTATCCGGCAGATTTGTTTCATGCAATACCTTCCTGATATCGGTAATAAATCGGACAAACTAAGGTCCTGTGACCGTGATCGTAGTGGCCAGGATTGGGGTCATGCCGCCGAAACTCGCCGTAAGTTTCGCCACACCGTTATCAACCCCCAAGACCAGCCCCGGCTGGTTAACATTGTCGGCCAGAATGGCGACGTTCGGATTGTCGATCGTCCAAGTCGTATCAGCGGTCACATCAACGCTGGTGCCATCGCTGTAGCCAGCCGTTGCTGTGAACTGAACCTGATTGCCGGCAGTCACTGAAGAAATTTGCGGCGATATGGTCAGAGTCCTGAGGGTCCGCGTTGTAACCATAACGGTGACTGGAAATTGAGTCGAAAACGTTATGCCGTTATACGTATACGTGGCACTGATCGTAGTAGTACCGGAAGCTACGCCGGTGACGCGTTCCGTTCCAAATCCGCCGGCCGCTACCGTGGCTTTCGCCGTGTCACCGGATGTCAAGGTACTGAGGGAAGTTACGTCCTGGCTCGTCCCGTCGCCAAAGTGGGCGGTCACGGTTAAGTGGCTGCTGGTCCCGGCAGTCAGATTCAGGATTGTAGGGGAAAACTCAATGGACAGAAGCTGTGGTGCGGTAACCCTCAGAGTAGCTGTGAAGGGGATAAAGGGGGTAATCGTGGCCGTAATAATGGTCGACTGTGTCGCCGCAAGGGCGGTCAGCCACTCCAGATTACCTCCAGCGGCGGTTACCGATGCCCGGGATGGATCGGCCGACGTCCACTGAACCGCCCCGGTGATGTCCCGTATGCTGCCATTGCTGAAAGTTCCGTTGGCGGTCATGCGGACGCGTGTATTATTGGCCAAAATAACAATGGTGGTGGCGGTCGGTGAGATGGTAAACGAGGTTAGATTGCCGCCGGTCACCTTGAGATTCGATGCCCCGCTGACATCATTCAGAGTGGCATTAATAGAGGCCGTTCCCTGCGAGAGAGTTGTGGCTGCACCACCGGTGGTGGCGATTGTCGCTACGGCAGGGTTGGACGAGCTCCAGGTAACCTGAGAGGTTATGTCAGGAGTTGTTCCGTCGGAAAAATGGCCGGTAGCCGTGAAACTATCTGTGGATGACAAACTCAGCACCGAGGGATTGGCCGGCAAGACCGTAATCGATTGCAGCACCGGTTCGGTGACGGTCAGCAGCGTCGTGCCGCTGACAGCGCCAAAAGTCGCGCTGATTGTCGAAGTACCGGCAGCAATGGCTTGAACAATGCCCTTATTGCCGGGATCGTCACTGACGGTCGCCACGGTTACATCGCTCGAAGTCCAGGCAACGTCAAATGTCAGATCCTGCGTTGTGTTATCGGAAAAAGTACCGCTTGCGGTAAAGTGAGTGTTCAATCCCTTCGCTATAGTTGGAGTTTGTGGGGAAATTGCCAGGGCAGTGACGGTAGCCGAGCTTACCGTCAGCTTGAACGTAGCCGACACGCTCCCCACGGTCGCGGTCAGGGTGGCGGTTCCCGGTGCAAGACCGGTCACCCGGTTCGGACTCGCCGCAGTAGCAAACGCGGCCACGGACGGAGAATCGCTCGACCAGGTCACCTGATCGGTAATGTCACGGGTGAATATCCCCGAAAAGTTGCCTTTTGCGGTAAGCGTAGTGGAAGTGTGCGCAGCTATGGTCGATGGGACCGCAACGATCTCGATCGAAGTCAGCGGGACAAAATCATTGTTCCTGGTCGGAGTTCCATCCCAACCACAGCCGGATAACAGCACCATCATAATGAAACCTGAACATAACAGGTTAATCATGCATACCCTCCGAGACCCTTAATTTCACATATATACACGTATGGACACGCCAGCCTCACAACGCTGCATCACTCCATCACTGAAAGGGTAACAGTGAAAGTGGCATTGTCAACCGGCCGGCGGAACCCCGGCAGCAATCATGCACGGCGTTGTGGCTCACTCTGCTTTCCCGCCCTGTGGCATTGCCTCAGCACCCGGTTCAGACTGCTGACCGTCAGAATTCAGTGATGGCGGAGTTATCGGAACGACAGGGGTTCCACCGTGCGCGGAACAGTATTCCTTCGGTTCGGTTCCGGCTATAAAGAATTCATCACGTTTTTCCGGACAGTCAGGAGCCGCCAGGTAGCCTGTCGCAGGGTCGATGGATACGGAAACGACCGTATCCGGCCGGGTGAAATCAACTACCGGTTTCGATGCCACAGCCGTGCGCATAAACCGTTCCCAGATCGGAGCAGCGACAGCCCCTCCGGTAAAGCCTTTTCCCCCCGGCTTGGGTTTATCATATCCTACCCAGACGCCGGTGATTATTTGCGGGGTATACCCGACAAACCAGGCATCCCGATAATCATCGGTCGTACCGGTCTTCCCGGCAGAAGGGTGAATCCGGCTGAATTTTTTAAGGTTCTTGGCGGTGCCATACCTCAGGACGTCCTTCAGCATCTGAGTGGTAACATATGCTGTCGCCGGGGAAAGTACCGGTGTAACTGCCGAAGGAGTCTCGGTCCAGGTACGACGATGGCGATCATATATCCGGATAATAGCCCTTTCGGCAGGGCGCAACCCTCCGGTGGCCAGGGGGGTATACGCCAGCACCAGATCATTCAGGGTAACTTCATTCGTTCCCAGGGCCAGGGAAAGGCCGTTCTCTGCCCGTAGCGGCAGCCCCATTTTTCCGGCAAAATCAACAAAATACGGGACGCCGATAGCCTCCAGCAGCTTGATCGTAATTACATTATTGGAATAAGCCAGGGCCTTCCTGAGGGAAAGTTCCCCATACTGCTCTCTCCCATAATTCTGCGGCTTCCATATTTCATTATTGCCTCGATCGTAGCTTACCGGCGTATCATCCATGATACTGGCGGCAGTAAACCCCTTCTCCAGGGCTGCGGCATAAATCAGTGGTTTGATGGCCGAGCCGGGCTGACGCCGAGCTAAAAAAGCGCGGTTATATGAACTTTTGGTTGTGTCGACTCCCCCAACTGCCGCAAGTACATCTCCAGTGGCCGCGTCCAGACAGACCAAGGCGCCTTGAAGTTGTGGAGAAATTCGTTTCACCCCATCTTGCAATGCTTTTTCAGCCACTTTTTGCAGTTTCAGGTCCATGGCGGCGGTAACCTCCAATCCCCCCTGCTCAACAATATCCGCTCCGTATCGTTCAATCAGTTTGCCCCGGATATACTCCATATACTGTGGAGCCTGCCCCCGAGGCGTATAGGTAACACGTTGCAACCTCAGTTTCTGTTTTTGGCGGGGAGTGATCATCTTCAACTCCACCATGCGCTTGAGAACCATGTCCCTACGTCCCGTAACAGGGGCTGATTTTCCAAACGGATTGTAGCGAGCAGGATTTTTCTGCACACCGGCCAACAGGGCGCACTCGGCGTCGGTCAACTCTTCCGGGTTTTTATCAAAATAGAGGCGTGCGGCTTGGACAATACCCCACGCCCCGTTGCCGTAATAGATTTCGTTGAAATACATCTCCAGAATCTGTTTTTTACTGTATTTCTCTTCAAAGTCCATGGCCATGCGGGCTTCTTCAAACTTTCGTTCGATGGTTTTCACCCCGGACAGATACCTGTTTTTGATCAACTGCTGAGTGATTGTTGACCCTCCTTCAGCCATTCGCCCTTTAACGACATCTTTAACCAGCGCCCGGGCAATACCACGGAGATCAATCCCTCCATGTTCATAAAAGCGGGCGTCTTCAATGGCCACCACTGCATTTTGCAGAAACACGGGTATGCGATCGATAGTAGCCCAATACCTTTTCTCCGGCAGTAATCGACCAACAAAACGTCTATGGTTGTCAAATATTTTAATAGAGGTATATCCGGGAGCCAGCAAGGGATAGGTTGCAAAGTTTTCCTGGGCTGAAGCCGAAACGACGAGGATTGCAATCAGTAGAACCGTCAGGATTGCAGAATAAAGCACTTTTTTACAACGAGAACATTTCGGGATAATCAAAGTAATTGTTCACTCCTTTGAGGAGATTAGCTGCAATCATGGTGCATGAACAGAAGACTGACAGCTTTTTTTTACGTACGCATTCTACCTCTATTCTCTTCGGAGCACAACAACACGCACGGCAGAAATTACAAAAGCCTGCAGAGACGGTTCGCCGCACTGTTCTCAAATAACGCATCAGCCGTTTTTTTAAGCAGCGCACCCCGCAATAGATGATGTCTCCATAGGATCTATTGCGCGTAACCATTCGGTTCCATAGCACTTTTTGTTTTGGCACGCCCTGTGCTCCAGATTTTACAGCCAACACGCAAATCTTAAACGAGGAGACAGTCATGACAGCAACTGAATCTGCAGTTCATCATGTAAAGCCATGTGACTTCGACTCTACTGGAATTTGTTGGGATTTGTCACTCTCTCCATCCGACACCGGCACCTTGAAGCTCTCCGGGGATTTGAAGCCCGGTTGGTTGGGTAAGCTTTCATCGCACCTCTCTCGCCGGGAAATCAATATCACGAGCGGAGCCGCGCGGAAAAGCGGACCACTCTGCTGGGATGCATCTTTTGAGATTGATGGAAAACACAGTCATTCAGACCCATTCAATGATTTTAATCCACTCCCGGCACTTATGGGCCCCGCTGAGCAGATAACCTTACCGCAAATCAAGATTTCCGACTTCCAGATTGAGCACTCGACACGGCATGGGGGCAGTATCTACACAGAGATTTCAGGAATGGACTGCATAGGCTTCCTGTACGGAATGCTGAGAATGTACAGTTTTTATTCCCTTTTCCCCACAGAGCTTGAAATATCAACTAGGGGAATGATGGCCTTCGACAGATTCTGGCTGAAAGGAATTGGCGCTTCAGTCCCGGCAAAAGAAGACAAAAAGGCACTTTACGAGAAACTGAAGATGCTTTCAGGCTCGTGATGAAGAACTAAAACTATCACTTTTTGGAAGCGATTTCATTAAAGTAAAACTATCACTTCAAGAGCTGTGGCTACCAGATCAGGCATGCCATGTCAGTTGAACCGGAACGGCAGAAGAGGTGTCAATGCGGCTCAGTTCAGAAGCGCACACCCCGACAATCCAGATCAGGTTTTCGCCGCAAAACAGGAGTGGTATGCGCGAGCGGCGAGAGAGCGGGATTTTGCGATCAACATAAATATTTTTCACTTTTTTTCGGCCGTTCATACCAAACGGAATAATGCGGTCGCCGGGCCGGAAAGTCCGCACCAGCCACGGTAGCGGTGTTTTATCCAGATCGAAATATGCGCAGTCAGGATGTACGGGAAACGTTGTTGTGCCGCATAACGCAACTGTAAGATAACCGCCCTGCGGGAGATGATAGCACCCCGGCTCCGTAATCAGCAGTTCCCCATCGTTCTCGACCATATTGTCATCTGCGTACGTCAATGCAAAACGGTCATATTCTCTTACCGCCATAACACCATGCGGGAGCATAAGCCGGGAGTTGGGACGTTCAGAAACGATCATATCACCGATTGCATCGATATGACGCTGGCTCACCCCTTCCAAGTTTTCGGCCAGTTGTTTGAAGGCGCGGCGCAGGAGTCTGCGCTGCAGGGCAGGATTTAGAAGACCCAGTTGTGCGACACTACAGACGCATGATCCCTTCTCCCTCCGGAACAAGTCGCTATAAGCTTGTTCCGTCATCTCGCGCAGCAGCGTTTCATCGCCATCAAGAATTGACGCCGTTGCGGCAAGGCACGAGCGGATGGCAGGATTGTATTCCTCGAGAAGCGGCAGCAACTGGTGGCGAATACGGTTACGCACGTATACTATGTCGCTGTTGCTGGCATCCTCGCGCCACTTAAGACCGCAACAATGGAGGTACTGTTCAATTTCGGAACGGGATATTTCCAGCAGCGGACGGACATAGCCACGCGCATTGCGGTGCGTCATTCCAGACAATCCGGTCATTCCTGACCCGCGCAGCAGACGCATCAGCACCGTTTCAGCCTGATCATCGGCATGATGGGCAAGCACGACCGCTGCACCCTGATATTTCCTGTTTATCTCGTCCAGAAATTCAATCCGGGCCCGCCGACCGGCGTCTTCAAGGTTCAGCCGAAGATCTGACGCCATACCTTTGATATCGATTCGCTGCGCTTCGAACAGGATTTTGTAACGAGAGGCCACCTCACGACAGAAATCCTCGTCGGCGTCAGATTCTACTCCACGCAGGCAGTGGTTCAGATGGGCGGCGATCAGATTGAGATTGTAACCGGGAAGCCGGGACAGGATATCAAGCAGGGCCGAAGAGTCAGCCCCTCCGGAGAAGGCAACGACGAGAGTGTCACCCGGCCTGAAAAGGCGCTGGTGGCAAACCGTTCGTTCTATGCGGGAAACGAGTGCAGAATCACTGAAGCTCATGGGATAGACCATCACAGGGAGCATGCGTCACGAGATTGCAACAAAAAACGTAGGTCACTGCTTTGTCCCAAATAGCATGTTCAGTACAAAACTGAACAGACTGAAGAGGAGTGCGGCAATAAACGCAGAACCGAAATCTGTGATATGGAAACCCGGCACCAGATGCGCCGCCAGATAGAATATCAGGCCATTGATTACAAGTGTAAACAGGCCAAGTGTCAGCAGAGTAACCGGCAGGGTTAGCAGGATAAGAATCGGGCGGAGAAACACATTGAGGAGGCCGATCACCAGCGTTGCCAAGAGTAGGTCCTGAAAACGGTCGATCTGAATGCCGTGGATCAGCTTCATTACCAAAAAGAGTGCAAGTGAATTAAGTGCCCATTTGAGTACCAATTTTGTCATACCATATCCCTTCTAAAACCAGCGTTTTTTTCTGAAATATGCCACCAGCTATGCATCAGTGTGCCGGGAGGAAGATCGCATTTGATCGAGCGCTTCTCATGTAATAGCGAGCCGGTGCGCATCAAATGCCGAGGATATCCGACATATGCAGCAGATCGTCATTCAGTTTTTTCTGCCCGCCATTGACTACCATCTCCAGCAGCGTAGTGGTGAGCGAGTTGGCCGAGAGTCCAACCATGATCCCTTTTGTACCTTCGAGAAGTAGCTCCACAGACTTCATGCCGAAGCGGCTCCCCAGCAGGCGGTCAAAAACCGATGGCGCGCCACCACGCTGATAGTGCCCAAGTACGGTTACCCGGGTTTCAAAGCCGATGGCGTTTTTGATACCATCCGCAACCTCCTGTGCATGTCCGGCGCCCTCTGCCATGATAATCAAGGCATTAGTCCGTCCTTCATCATAGCGTTGACGCAACTGATGACACATTTCATTCAGATCAAGCTCCACTTCCGGCACGATGGCAAACTCGGCCCCGGTAGCGATGGCTGTGGTTGAAGCCAAATATCCGGAATTGCGCCCCATTACCTCAACAATAAAGGCCCGGTCGTGAGAGCTGGCTGTGTCCTTGATGCAGTCCACGGCGTAAATAATATTGTTGAGGGCGGTATCAACTCCGAGAGCCATATCGGTATAGGCAATGTCATTATCAATGCTGGCCGGGATGCCGATCACCGGAAATCCCATTTTATCCAGTGCCAGAGCACCATTCAATGAGCCGTCACCTCCGATCACGATTAACCCCTCAACCTTTTCCCTGAGAAGATTGGCCAACGCTTTTTTACGCCCTTCTTCAGTGCGGAATTCAGCGGAACGAGCTGACTGCAAAAAGGTGCCGCCCCGTTGCAACGTCCCCGAAACAGCCTGGGAATTAAGAACGATGAAATCATTCTTAAGCAGACCGGCATACCCCTTACGGTAACCGATCATCTCGACATCATTGGCTATGGCAGTTCGGGCAGCCGCCCGGATGGTGGCGTTCATGCCGGAACAGTCGCCGCCGCTGGTCAGAATTGCAAGTCGCTTCATTGTGAGACCTCCACACTATAAATAATGTCGTTGATTATCCGGGGAAAATATCCTGCAGCACTGTGCTGCGAAAATTGAAAATACGCCTGAGGCGCGGTGCTACAAACAGGTAGTTGATAATTCCGGCCAGCTGGTCGTGAGAAAGCAGATAATGGACGAGATCATATACTTCGACACCTCCTTCGACTTCGCGAAACCGGTGCTGGTGGTGCCAGAAACGATACGGACCAAAACGCTGCTCGTCAACAAAGAAATTGGGTGCTTCAACATGAGTAATTTCGGTTGTCCAGTTGACGGCAACCCGTAAAAACGGGCGCACGGTGTAGGTGATGATCTGCCCGCCATAGATCACGCTCTGCGGAGGTGACGTAATGCGGAAATCCATTTCCGGCGGCGTAATCTTTACCAGATTGGCCGGGTTGGAAAAAAATTCCCACGCCGTTTCAAGAGAGATCGGCAGGGTCTGGGTACGCTCAAGGGTAAATGGTTTCATTATGCCTTATCCTTTCTGCTTTTCAGCCATTCCATCCGCTCCACAATATTTTTTTCATAGCCATGCCCCTTCGGCTCGTAAAACTTTCTTCCGGCCAGCCGCTCCGGCAGACACTCCTGCCCGGCGTACCCATCTTCATAGTCATGGGCATACTGGTATCCCTTGCCATACCCCTGCTCCTTCATCAGTTTCGTCGGGGCATTGCGGATATGCAGCGGGACCGGCAGGGCACCGCTTTTTCTGACTTCGGCCAGAGCGGAATTGATACCGACGTACGAGGCGTTGGATTTCGGCGCGGTGGCCAGATAGGTAACAGCGTGCCCCAGAATGATGCGCCCTTCCGGCATACCGATGACCTGAAATGCCTGCAGGGCAGAAACAGCCATCTGCAGGGCACGAGGGTCGGCATTGCCGATATCTTCGGACGCCAAGATGATCATGCGCCGCAGAATGAAAATCGGATCCTCCCCCGCTTCCAGCATGCGGGCCAGCCAATAGAGAGCCGCATCCGGGGAACTGCCGCGCAACGACTTGATAAAGGCGGAGATAACATTGTAGTGCTCTTCGCCTCCCTTGTCATAGAGCAGCGCTTTTTTCTGGAGCGCCTACTGGGCTATTTCAATTGTTATAATGCCATCCCGTG
>JABBNX010000121.1 GCA_019352135.1 Pseudomonadota bacterium | reverse complement strand
GTTTTACACTGGAAAAATTTTCCGCTTTCCAGGCCGATCTGGCCCTCAACTGGAGCAAGCGTCTGTCAGAATTCAGAAAAACCAGGAGCAAAAATGCGGCACGCTATGCCGGATGTTACGGAATTCCGCTTCATGGCGGATTTCGCTCCATTCCGGATTTGATCAGATTTCCGGTTCTGACGGAGAGTCGCGCGGCCAAAATGAGGTTGCTTGAAAATTCCGCGCTGCAAGGTCTGGGGGTGGCGGATGCCTATCCCGATACTATTGACGGGATTGCCGGTCTTGTTACAGGAGGCGCTGCCGGGAGGTTTCCGGAGGCAAAAAATATTGTCGAGCGGTTGGTAACCCTGCCGCTGCATCAATTTGTCCGTGAAGGTGACCAGGGCCGGATTGCCGAGTTGATAAACAATGGTGGACGTAACAGAGTTTAACAGCCGACCCATTTTTAACATTTCAAGTAACTACCACAAATTTAAGATTTATCAGTCTGCAACTGCATGTTTCCCTTCCTCTCTTTAACATCCATTTCTGTAACAAATATCTATAATGTGCTGATTTTGCATAACTTTGTTTTTGGCACGTAAAATGAGATGTTAATTCAACTTCAAAACCCGGAACGATTCAGGATGTAGGTTCCGTCATTGTCGGCACAGCGCGACCGTCGAAGGAACGAACTGCGCTTCATCCGGCCTACAGGGTACATTTTCCGAGTTCCAATATCTTATTGATTTGATAACTCAATCTTCAAAACCAGAACGTTTCAGGAAGAAAAGGAGTAACTGCAAAGAAATGGATACTTTTTTTCTTCAATCTGAGAAACCGCTGTCGAGTCAAAGTCAAACAGGCGGGCTCAGTAACTTCTCTTTGGATTATTCTTTTCCCGTTTCGCAGATTCAGAAAAACGACCGGGTGAAGCTGCTTGTACTCCTTTTGCTGTGGGGTGCTGTATTTGCGCCGCTCTATCCAGGGCTGGTCAAAGAGTGGCTGCAGCATTCGGACAACTCCCACGCATTTCTAGTGCCTCTAATCTCCCTCTACCTGCTCTGGCAGAAAAAAGAGGCATTCAAATCAACTCCTCTGAAAAGTTCCATGGCGGGTGGAGCGCTGTTTTTTTTCAGCATGCTGGCATATGGATTGAGTTATGGCGGAGGCCTCGCTTTTCCGGCCAGAATCGCAATTGTCAGCTCACTTTTCGGCCTGCTCTGGTTCTGTCTCGGTAATGCCTGTGCCAGGCTGTTCGCTTTTCCGGTTGCGTTTCTACTTTTTATGATCCCGGTTCCTTATTCGATCATGAGCCTGATATCAATGCGGCTGCAACTGTTTGTCACTACTGTTTCGGCGGATCTTATCAGTAGCTGCTCCATACCGGTCTACCGCGAAGGGAACATGCTTTATTTCATGCAGACTCAGCTTGAAGTGGCCGATGCGTGCAGCGGCATCAGGTCGATCATGTCGCTGACCATGCTTGGGTTTTTGCTCTCATATCTGACCAGGCCCGGGTGGTGTCGCAAGGCGCTGCTGGTAGCGGCTGCCATTCCGATTGCCATGCTGGCCAATATCGTCAGGGTGGCAGGCATCGGGATTCTGGCTCATTTGTATGGTGACAAGGTTGCCAAAGGCTTCATGCACGATTTTTCAGGACTGCTGATCTTTTTTTCCGGTTTTTTGCTTCTGTTTGGTCTCTTTCATCTGGTGAATAGAAAAAGGGAGAAAAATGTCCAATAAAACTTTCCTGTTTTCACTTTTGATCTTGATTCTTACAGTGGTGATGATCGGTTGTCTGTCGGTGCGTCAGGTTCCGGTGGTAGTGCAGACCAATCTGGAGAAACTCCCGCGCGAGATAGGAGGCTACAGTGCTATTGATGGAACTTTTCCCGAATCGGTCTACAAGGAGCTGAACTCTGACAAGAATATCTACCGTCATTACCGAAACGGCAACGGCGACTTAAGCCTCTATATCGGTTATTACGGCACGGCCAAAGGGGGCAGGACCGGCCATAACCCCTACGCCTGTCTGCCTGGCGCGGGATGGTCGATTATGGAAACAAAAATGGTCAATGTTGGTACAAAGGATTCCACTTCCTCTACCAGGTTGAATTACATACGGGCAAGGCGCGACGGAGTGAACACCGTTATGGTTCACTGGTACCAGACTGGAGGGACTACGGTAGTTGCAACCGGTATCCGCCAGAATATCGAAAGGTTCAGGGGGCGGCTTTTGCATAACAGAAACGACGGCGCTTTCGTACAGATTACGGCCCAGGTGCAAGATGAAGAGGTAGAATCGACCCTGAGGAAAATTAAGGACTTTTCCGGGCAGGTAATCGAACTGTTACCGAAATACTGGCCGGTGGAGGAGTAATGGACTTATCAATCATTGAAAAAGATCAGTACAACATCGGGCACATCTGTACCAGACTTCAGTGCAAGCGTGGATTGGCAGACAAACGGGCGATGCGGTTTGTCGATGCTCACGGGAACCGCACAGATTACTCCTTTGCCGATCTTGAACGAGAAAGTTCATGTTTTGCCAACATCCTTTCCGGTTTCGGCTTTGTGCCGCAAGACATCTTCTTCACCTTTCTTCCCAGGATGCCGGAACAGTTTTTTGCTTTTCTAGGCGCTTTGAAAGCGCAGGTGATCTGCGGCACGATGTTTTCCAATTTCGGCGAAGATGCGCTGCTCGACCGGCTTTTGGATTCCGGCGCAAAAGGGATAATCACCAAAAAATCGCTTCTCAGAAAAATTACCCGGATAAAGCATCAGCTTCCCGCACTGCAATACGTGATTGTCGTTGATGGAGACGACCTGGATGGCGAAGGGGTATACAGCCTTAAAACCCTTGTCGCCAAGACCTCTGCCGAGTTTGATGCTCCGCTCACCCCCAGCGGAGCTCCATCGGTGCTGCACTATACTTCCGGCTCTACCGGAAAACCCAAAGGGGTCTTGCACCAGCACGGCAGCATCCTTAGCCAGAGCATGACCAGCACTGCGGTGCTGGGGCTCAAGCCGAACGACATCTTCTGGTGCACCGCCGATCAGGGATGGGTGACTGGTACATCTTACGGCATTATCGGCCCCTGGTGCCTGGGGGTTTCACAGGTGCAGTACGGCGGCGGATATGATGCGCGGGCATGGATGAGGCTGCTGGAAGAGGAACAGGTCAATGTCTGGTACTCTGCTCCGACTGCGCTAAGGATGCTGATGCGCGAGGATCATGAAATTTTCGAAAATGCGGATCTTTCCGGCCTGCGGCATATCTTCAGTGTCGGAGAACCTCTCAATCCCGAGGTGATTCACTGGGGGAGGAGTCTTTTGCAGCATGATATTCATGATACCTGGTTTCAGACGGAAACAGGCGCAATCATGATTTCCAACCGCCCCGGAGTGGAGATAAGGCCCGGCTCTATGGGAATACCTGTCCCTGGGATGGAGGCTGCCATAGTTGGAGATGGTGGCGAACTGCTGCCGGACGGCGAGCTGGGAAATCTTTGTCTGAAGCCGGGGTGGCCATCCATGTTCATTACGTATCTGAATAATGATGAGATCTACAGGCAGAAGTTCCGGAATGGTTGGTATCAGACCGGAGACACAGCCAAGCGCGACAGGGATGGATATTTCTGGTTCATGGGGCGTAGTGACGATGTCATTAATACAGCCGGGCATCTGATCAGCCCGTTCGAGGTGGAAAGCGCCCTGCTGGAAATTGAAGAGGTGGCGGAATCAGGTGTGATCGGAGCGCCGGATGAGCTGCTATTCGAGAAGGTTATCGCATTTGTCAACCTGCACAAGCGCTTCACCCCGAACACCGACCTGGAGCTCAAAATCCGCTTGCGTGTCTCCAACAAGTTATCCAGTACCGCCACACCACAAGAAATCATCTTTTGTAACAGCATTCCCAAGAACAAGAGCGGTAAAATCATGCGACGGGTACTCAAAGCTCGCTACATGGGAGAAGACCCCGGCGACACATCTACAATGGAGATATGACCATGACAACCAAGGAAACGCTGAATGATATTTTCATGATGGTATTTGACGACGATACTATTCAGATAACACCTGAAATGACTGCTAACGACATTGACGGCTGGGACTCCCTTTCCCACATTAATCTGATAACATCGGTGGAGGCAACATTCGCGATTCGTTTTACGCAGAAAGAGTTGCTGTCACTGAAAAGCATCGGTGATCTGCTGAAAATAATCGAAAACAAGATCTTATAGAAATTGACTTGCTTCATCAGGTCCAAGGGAACCATTGCACTGCAATTCATTGTCGATATACATGTTTAAAGCAATTGTCTCTGTAAAAAAATCGACTAGAAATCAGGCGATAGTGATGACTAAAATAAGTGTAATTATTCCAACATACAACCGCGTTAACTACCTGCGGGAAGCCATTGACAGTGTTCTGGCACAGACGTATGAAAAATACGAGATTCTGGTGATTGATGATGGTTCTACTGATAACACTCGGGAGCTGGTAAATAACTATGCCGATAGAATCAGATATATTTATCAGGACAATAAAGGGCCTTCAGCTGCCAGAAATAACGGTATTAAAAACGCAAATGGAGATCTGATAGCTTTTCTGGATTCCGATGATATCTGGCACACAGATAAATTGGCCCAGCAAGTTGCTGCTTTTGAAGTAGATCCGACACTTGGGATCGTTGCTACCGGTTATGAGGTGATAGATGCCAAGTATCAAATACAATCCGTAAATATATTAAAGAAAGGAGAACTGAAGGATATTCATAATAATTATTTATATAAAAACTTCTTTCCAACCCCAACCGTTATGATTAAAAAAAAATGTTTTGATGAAATTGGTTTTTTTAATGAAATATTGCAGTTTGCAGAAGATTGGGAAATGTGGCTCAGAGTAATAGCCGATTTTAACTTCGGCTATATTTCCAGGCCATTGACAAAGGTAAGGGTCCACCCGGTTAGCATAACTACTACTTCTGTAAACAATAATATACTGGATTGGATGAAGGTGATCGACTTGCACAGTTCAAATGATTCATATCTGAAAGGTGCAATATTAAGGAGAAAACGTACCAGTTGGCTCCATTTAAATCATGCTGTAGTTCACAGAGGTAAAAATATCAATCTGGAAAGATTGTTCATGATTAAATCAATCCTTGCCTGGCCTTTATGGTTTCCGGGGAGGTATATATTTTTTTTCAGGCATTTCTGGAGTCGTCGATAATCCCCACGGCCTTTCTTTACAAATCGCGGAGTATTCGGATTTGTTTATTCAAAGTTAATTCATGGCGAATGATACTAAGGTACAGGCGGTGCAAACAAACATGAAAAAAAAATCACCAACAATCAATAGTCATCAAGAATCAACAGCGCTTACGACCGTTTTCGTCGTCTGGTCATTTTTTATGCTTTGCCGTCCGCAGGATTATCTTCCGTTTCTGGGTTATCTGAGGCCGGGCCTTACACTCGCGCTTGCTGCGCTCTTTATCTGGTTCTTTAGTACAAAAAGCAGGGAGAAAAAAATACCGTCCGACAACCAGTTGAAGCTCTACCGTTACCTTGTTCTGGTCATGGCACTGAGCATCCCCTTTTCCTACTATCGGAGCGCGTCGCTGAAAGAGCTCATTCAATATGGCACTGTGGTTCTGTTCGTATTCCTTTTTTACAGAATAATGAACAGTGCCGAAAAAATCAGGCGGCTGCTTTTTGTCTACTGCGTCGGCGTAACGGCTTATGGCCTGTCGATTCTGACCCAAGGAAGCGTGGCGGAAGGAAGGATCTCCTTCGGCAACGTGTTCGATCCTAATGACATTGCTTATTACATGATCAGCTTTATTGCCTTCAACGTGTTCTTTATATCCAGAGATAACAGCGGTCTTGTGCGCCTGATTTCAATGGCAAGTATTCTGCTCGGTCTGCTGATTATCATCAAGACCGGTTCCCGCGGCGGATTTATTGCTCTTATGTCGGTACTGGCATTTTTTCTGTTCAACAGAAGCGCCGTTTTCAACCCCTCCTTTTTACGCAAAGTTTTATTAGTATTGTCGGCGATCATCGCATTACATTTTATAGATCTTGATTACGGGAGATTCAGGACAATTTTGGACTACAAGAATGATTACAATGCTACCGGTGAAGAGGGGAGAATAGCCATCTGGAAAAATGGATTGAAAATGATGGCAACTCATCCGCTGACCGGTGTTGGCTTCAATCGTTTTCCGGAAGGTTTGGGGAGGGATCGTGAGGCGCGTGGTCTTGAATCTACAAAATGGCAGACGGCGCACAACAGCCTAGTGCAGATTGGAGCTGAAACAGGAATCTTCGGTTTCATGCTCTTCCTGGTATTAAGTATGAATGCTTACAGGATATTTTCCGTAACGGCCAGAGAGGCAGGGGACACCGGGCTTGCAAAACTGGGGAAACTGGCGCAGGCCGGTTTTATCGGGCATTTCATCGCTGCCATGTTTTTGAGCCAGGCTTATTCTGTCTATTGGGTGTTTTACATCGTTCTTTCCGCTACGTTAAACCGATTGCGTTCTGAAGAGGACGAAACAGTGCCATTTGACTCATCATCGGTGGTTGCGATCCCTGTTTCAAGTAAGACTAGGGGACGTGAGGTTTACAGCATGTAAGGTTTTATGAAAACGAGGAACTGATGGTTGATGCTTTCATACTGAAAATCAGACGGCGGGAGACCCCGTTTTACAGCACTCTCTATGACCTTGCCAAACGGGCCAGAAGATTTGAGGTGCCGGTCATCAGGCCGCTCTACCGGTTGCTTGAGAGGGAGCGTTCCCTGAGGCGGTATCTCTGGAACTCTTTTGCCCGCGTTATCTACCATACCCCTATCTTCAAGCTCAGGTGCGATACGGTCGGGAAAGGGCTTTACCTGATCGGAGGAATTCCGCTGGTGATGGGGCATTTAAGGTTAAAGCTGGGTGATGATGTGTCGGTTCATGGCAAGAGTACCCTGATCGGTGCCAAGGTTTTCGACAACCCGACACTGATTGTCGGCAGTAACAGTTGTCTCGGTTATCAGCTGATAATTGATGTCGGCTGTGATGTCACGATCGGCAATAATGTCTTTATTGGCGACCGGGTAAGCATCCTGAGCTATGACGGCCATCCTGTGAAGCCGGAGGAAAGACATCTGCCGGCTTCCAGAGCCAGCAGCAAGCCGATTGTTATTGAAGATAATGTATGGATAAGCGGCAACTGCGTAATTCTGAAAGGTGTCACAATCGGTGAAGGATCGGTGATTGCCAACGGCAGCGTTGTGACTACAAAAGTTCCGCCAAATTCTTTGGCTTTCGGCAATCCGGCCAGATGTTTTCCGCTTGGAAGCATGGGGGTGTAATCCTTGAACTGCAATAGAGCGCGTTTTTTTGCGGACGTACACAGAATTTAACCTGGAAAAAACAATTGAACAAATGTGCCTTGTTCGGTTTGGGTGATTATGAAGATATCTGGTCTGTTTCGTCAGTTGACATATCTGAAAACCTCCGTCCGTTCGGTTTACGGAGAGGGGACAAAGGCCTGGCTCAGCTTTATCTACTACGCTCTTTTCCGGCTGAACAGATTCAGGATTCTGCGGGTAAATCTTGATGAGTTGCCGGTATCCAGGATTGAACTGCTGGGAGTTTCTTTTTTATCTCCTTGCATTGATGAGCTTGAGAGTTTGAGAAACTCAGATCTTCCCAGGGAATTTTTCTGTGACCGATTCCACAAGGTCGGCAACTGCTGTATCGCCATGTTAAACGGCGTGATGGCTTATATCCACTGGGTATATTTCCAAGGTGATTTCAGTAGGTTTCTCAAGCTGAGAGAGGATTGTGCTGAGATAAACTACGTGCTCACCCTGCCACAATACCGGGGACACGGAATCAGTGCCGCAGCATTTTGTCATTCTCTTCAGTCACTGAAAGAGCAGGGGATCAGAAATGTATTTGCAGTGGTACATGAGGAAAATATTGCCTCACTGAAATCATTCACCAAAGCCGGCTTTACAGACGTTGGAAGCACCTTCTCATTCGGGGTGTTTAGCAAGAAGGTTTCGGTCTGAAAAATAATAAATCAGGACATATATGAAAAAATTTATCAAATATAAAATTGCCTATGTTCTAACCCCGATTACTTTTGGCGGATCAGATAAGGTCAGTCTCAATTTTCTGGAGCATGTGGACAGGGAAAAGTTTGATATTGAGCCGATCATGTTTTTACGACCCTGGGAAACCGGGAATTTTTTTGAGATAGAGATCACGCGACTGAAGTTTAAATCATTCACCATACCTGTTTCAAGCTCCATAAAAGGTGAGCTGTTGCGGGTGCCGCGTTGCCTGCTGAAACTGAAAGAGATTGTCGGAACGCGGCATTATGATCTGGTGCACACCCACGGCTATCTGGCTGATCTGTTGGGCCTTCCGGCTGCCAGAGCTTCAGGAGTGCCAGCGGTGTCCACCTGCCATGGTTTTATCCTGGGCGGGCCGAAGCTGTCGCTCTACAACAAGCTTGATCTTCTGGCGCTCGGCTATTTTGACAAGGTAATTGCGGTATCCGACTCGATCAGGACCGACTGGCTGATGAATAAAGTACGTCCGGAAAGAATTAAAGTCATAGAAAATTCCACCTCGTGTTCCGAATATCGGGCATATCCCGCCAAAAATATTTCAGATGTCAGAAAGAGCAAAAGAAAAACGGCAGGTGCCGAACCGGGAGAGATCCTTTTGGGATATTCCGGGAGATTAAGTCGGGAGAAGGGGGTTGCCGATTTGATCTGTGCAGTGAAGATGCTGACAGAATCAGGTATGTCAGTAAAACTGGTGTTGCTGGGAGATGGCGCTCAGAGGGCAGAGCTGGAAGAGTTGGCTGCCACGAACCGGATGACGGAAAAGGTTTATTTTGCAGGTTTTCAAACTGATGTCGAGGACTGGCTGACCGCTATGGATATATTCGTACTTCCTTCGCATACGGAAGGCACACCGATGGCGCTGCTTGAGGCGATGGCCTCCGGAGTGCCCTGCATAGCAACTGCGGTCGGTGGAATTCCTTCGGTCATTGATTCAGGAATAAACGGAATTCTGGTTTCCCCGGGGAAACCGGCAGAGATAAGAGACGCGGTACGGCTTCTTGTCTCAGACAGAGAGCGAAGTTCCTGTATGGCAAAAAACGCACAATTGAAGATAGAGCAGAAGTTCAACGTGCATACATGGGCGAGGAGTATTGAAGAAGAGTATGTGAAGACGATAAATGCTTGACCCAATAATTGTCTGTTTAAGGCTGCTATTTCTTCTCTGTTGAACCATGCAGATCTGCGCAGCAGATACAGTCACAATGCAATGAAAACGGTAAGGAAAAACTGCAGCCTTGAAAGTATGGTTGATAACTATTCAGAGGTTTACAACGAACTTTATGGTTGCTGAGATACAGGAGTAGGCAGAGGGAGTACGGAAAACATGATCTCAAATTGTCTGACTATTATCTTGTTCCTTGTTTCAGTCTCTGTTGCCGATGCTGGCGCTCCGGTAATCAGCACGGTGTCCGGCAAGATAAATACGGGTGAGATACTGAAGATTACCGGCAAGAATCTTATGCAGGAGAACAGATCGAAATGGCGGCCGCAGTTCCGCTCGGCAACAGCCTACGGCTTTGAGGGGGCAAATCCACGCGATGACGGATTTTGCAGCGCCGGGTTCTGTATGGGACGTTATGACTCCGATATAAAACTGAGTGGCGGTAAAAGTGCAATATTTTCAGTGGCAGGCGGTTCAGGGCCATATCCGGATTACATTGAAAGTTTTAACGGAATAAGTCTTTGGGCACAAAATTTTTATGGAAGAACTTATTTCCGTTATACTAACAACAGTGGAGTATGGCCGGATAATGCCCTGAAATTCATCGATATCCAGGGGACCAGCAATAACATCTATATTCAACCGATAGGGAGCGTCACTGCACCAGATAGCTTCAGGGTGGTAGATAATGGTAAAAATTATTACGGCAAGATCCCTGGCGGAGCGATAAAGAGTGACCGCTGGTATTTGCTGGAATGGCAATACAGCAGTTCGAATTCGGAAGTAAAGGTATGGATAGATAACAAGTTGATCATAACAGCACCGTTGACAGCAACCACGCAGAATTACATTGAGTTTGGTATTGTAAATGCCTTCAGTACGCCTTCAAAATTTGCCCTTACATTGCGACTGGATAATCTTGCAATTTCCACAACCAGACTTCACCCATCCTCTTTGATAGAAATCAGTAATAACGAAAGATACGGGGAGGGGACCGTACGTTATCAGGAACCAATTTATCTAAGTGATGGCATAATCAAAATAAAAGCCGATCTTGCGGGTCTCGGTTCCGGACCTTATTATCTCTGGATCACCAACAATGAACAATCAAGAAGCGCCGCGCAGAGGCTTGGCAGGATGGATAGAACAAAACATGATGCAATAGCCGCAGGCGATGAGGAAGGGATGGAAACTCATGCCGGAATTACAAAAGAAATGGATCCAGGGGAAAAGGATCTGCCTGTGGCATTAGCTCCACCGGCTAAATTGCCCATTAAATGCCCCCCTAAACTAAAAAATACCCAATTTAAAACAACTCCAGTTTGAAGTGGCGCCGATTATTGGGACAGGTGTATAAGCAATGAGTCGACTCAAAAAA
>JABBNX010000120.1 GCA_019352135.1 Pseudomonadota bacterium | reverse complement strand
ACGTTTTTTCAGATGTTCAATTGTCCGGCTGCTTACGCCAAGGGCTTCAGCCGTATCGGCAACGCTCCACGAAGGGACAGCCGCCCCGGCATCGGAGAGCAACAAGGCACGGGCGTGGATAAATCGCCTTGCATGTGTTTTGCCGCGTTTGGTTAAAGCCTCCAACTCTATTCGTTCTTGTTCAGAAAGTGTTACTCGGTATCTTGGCGACATGGCGGCCTCCTTGAATGAGTTACGCCACTATGCCATATGCTGCAACTAAACGAAATAATGAATTACCCCGCCGCAAGCAGCGGGGTATCTACAACTTTAGTTGATGCTTGAATCGCCGCAAGCGGCGGGGAATTTACCCTAAACACCGATTAAATGTTACGTGGTACGTGGTACTAAGTATAACAGCTCAATCCCTGCCACGGTCATGTCGACGCCCGTCACGTCTTTCTTCCATCCGTTCTTCCTTGTCACGCCGATGGTCACCTTTCCATTCTTCTTTATCGCGCCGACGCTCATCTCTCCACTCTTCCCGCCGCTCATGCCCCGGACGGAAGTAACGCCCGCGAAAGTGTTCCCTGTCATTTCGATACACACGATACTCCCGGTCGCGATACGAACGAATCTGTTCAATCCGATGGTTACGGATATCCGGCGGCAATCTCCGGTAGGGGACCTCAACCCACGGACCGTTGTAATACCGGGAGCGATGCCAGCTGTTGCCATAGTAGAGATAGTAAAAGTCTGCATTGAAAATGATGTCATACGGCGTATCTACTCCCACATAAAAACCCAGTCGTGGTGAGACAATAAAGAGCGGCGGTGCGGCGAAGAGGGTCGGTGGCGGGACGGAAAACCTCACCCCGGGGACCGGCACGCCAATATTGACATTAAGATTCACCCCTGCCTGTGCAGACGATACTGCCGTGATGGCGGATAGCGCGCAAATTAGCGCTGTTTTCTTCATACTGAATCTCCTTTTTTCTTTTTTACATACCTACGACACTCGGCACATTCAGTGCCGCTTGTTACTACGTGATCAGATTAAACTGATCAACGATTCTTTGATGATAGGCAATAATGGCTTTTTCAAGCGACTGAAGAATCGACACCTTCGGCCTGATACTTTTGAGATGGGTACCAGCAGTTCGGTCAAGTCACTGACCTGCATATGGTCTTCATTACTCAGCCTCATACTTCACGTCTATGTCAATTACTATTCATTTAGAACCTGGGGGATTTTTTTGTCAAGAATTTTCAAGGAGCGGCAAGAGCCAACAAGCAATTTGCACTCGTCGGCAACATCGGCTACACTCAGAAAATTATTTCCCGGCGCGGACAGGGCAAAAAATCATGCACACAGACACCCCTCACATTTTTCCTCTTATAATCGGCCATCGCGGCGCATCGCGCGATGCGCCCGAAAATACGCTGGAATCCTTCCGGCTGGCCCGGGAACAAGGAGCCGATGGCATTGAGGCCGATTTCCGTCTCACTGCCGATGGCCAGATCATTTGCATGCACGATGAAACCACCGGCCGGACAACAGGCATTGATCTGAGTGTCGCCGAAACCCCACTGGAACAACTGCACGGCCTTGATGCCGGGCTCTGGAAAGGGCCGGCCTGGTCCGGGGCCAAGATCCCCACATTGCCCGAAGTGTTGTCCTCCATTCCGCATGGCAGTTGGTTCTTCATTGAGATCAAGTGTGGAACAGAGATTATTCCCCCGCTGAAAAAGGTGCTGCAGACATCGAGGTGGTCCCCGGAACGGGTCAGACTGCTGTCGTTTAGTGCTCCGCTCATTGCAGAATTGAAGCAAAACCTTCCCGACTGGCGCGCCTGCTGGCTCTGCGATTACCGGCATACCCTGCGGGACAATATCTGGCACCCTTCCCGGGAAAAGGTTCTCGATACGCTCCTCCGCAGCGGAGCCGACGGCCTTGCCAGCGCCGACCGGTCATTTTTGGATCGAAATCTGGTGAAAGCGCTTTCGGAACGCGGCAAAGAGATACATGTCTGGACAGTCGACCGGCTACCCGCAGCGGAGAATTTGTGCAATCTGGGGGTTAATTCCATCATGACCAATCGCCCCGGCTGGCTACGGAGGAATCTGGAGAAGCTTCATACACCATGACCCCTTCCCGTGCCGAGCTTCTGCAAAGAATTGACAATCCGCCTGATCCATGGGACATCATTGTAATTGGCGGCGGGGCTACCGGGCTTGGGGCGGCCGTTGATGCGGCCAGCCGCGGCTACCGCACCCTTTTGTTGGAACAGGGCGATTTTGCCTGCGGAACTTCGAGCCGCAGCACCAAGCTTATCCATGGTGGCGTGCGCTACTTGCAACAGGGTAATCTGGCACTCGTCCGCGAGGCGTTGCGTGAGCGGCATATCCTGTTGCAGAATGCCCCGCACCTGGTACATGGCTTTCCCTTTGCCATCCCGCTCTATAAATGGTGGGAGCGTCCCTTTTACGGCGTCGGCATGGCGTTATACGATCTTTTATCGGGCGCTCACGGGCTGCAACAGTCACGACACCTTGGCCGGGAAGCAACCATTGATCTTGTTCCGACCGTCAGGCGACAAAATCTTCGCGGCGGCGTTGTCTACCATGACGGCCAGTTTGATGATGCCCGGCTGGCAATCTGTCTGGCGCGAACCCTGGCCGACCTGGGGGGAACTCCGCTCAATTACATGAACGTCAGCGCTCTCGCCGCTACTCCCGGAGGGCTGGCCACCGTTACAGCAACGGAGCGTGAAAACGGCAGGGAATATGTCCTGTCCAGCCGGGCGGTGATCAACGCCACCGGCGTCTTGTGTGATCAGGTGCGGCGGATGGACGAGCCGGACTGCCCCCCGCTGATTACCCTGAGCCAGGGGGCACACCTGGTTCTTGATCGCTCATTTCTGCCCGGCAACTGCGCAGTCATGATTCCCCAGACCGATGACGGCAGAGTTTTCTTCGCAATTCCGTGGTACGCTCATGTCATTATCGGCACCACGGACACTCCGCAAAGTACGGTTAACCTGGAACCGGTACCATTGCCTGATGAGATTGACTTCCTGCTGGCCCATGCAGGCCGGTGCCTCGAACGCCAACCGGCCCGCTCCGATATTCTCAGCAGTTTTGCAGGGCTCAGGCCATTGGTCAGAGGTAAAAGTGGTCAAAAAACCGCGCAACTGAGCCGTGAATACCTGCTGTCCGTTTCCGCATCGGGGCTCGTTACCAT
The DNA here is from genome assembly GCA_019352135.1 of Pseudomonadota bacterium. Taxonomy (GTDB): domain Bacteria; phylum Desulfobacterota; class Desulfuromonadia; order Geobacterales; family Pseudopelobacteraceae; genus JACRCG01. The sequence goes on along the minus strand of JABBNX010000120.1, from coordinate 7,513 downwards.
CACCGGCGGCAAATGGACCACCTATCGCAGTATGGCCGCGGTTGCAGTTGACGCTGCCGCAGCGCAGGGAGGGCTTGACCCGCGGCCATCGGCCACCCGTTCATTGCGTCTGCACGGGTGGGAGCCACCCTCACCCCCAACGGGAGTGCGGAACGGCTATGGTTCAGACCTCGGACTGCTTGAACAGGTGGCGGCCGGACACCCGTTATGGAATGAACGCCTGCACCCCCGTCTCCCCTATACAGGCGCTGAGGTAATCTGGGCGGTGCGTTTCGAATGGGCGCGAAACGTTGAAGATGTTCTTGCCCGGCGTACCCGGGCTCTCTTCCTGGATGCCGGAGCCAGCCGTGAAATAGCTCCGAAAGTAGCCGCTCTGATGGCATCTGAACTTGGATACGGTCAGGCCTGGCGGTCTCAGCAGCTGGAACGCTTTGACGCAACGGCAGCAGACTATCTTCCGACCTGAGAGACCGCAAAAAAAGGGACACTGATGAATAATTCCGCCTATCTTGCCACTGGCCAGATGATTGCTCTCATGGAAAGCGTCTCCAGGATCAAGGTCAAAAGCCACGGCCAGGAGTCCCTGCCTGAAGGTTCGATCATTTTTGTTGTCAATCATTTTACTCGAATCGAAACCCTCCTGCTTCCCTACCACATCTATATGCACACTCATGTACCGGTATGGTCGTTGGCTGACTACTCTTTATTTGAAGGCTCTCTGAGCAGTTTGCTTTTAAAGGTCGGAGCGGTCTCGACCAAAAATCCCGATCGCGATCGCTTGATTGTGAAAAGCCTTCTGACCGGCGAAGCCAACTGGATTATCTTTCCCGAAGGGCACATGGTCAAGGACAAGGAAACCGTTACCAGATCTTCAATCTTCGGCCTGCACCGGATCAGGCCACGGACAGCACATACCGGAGCTGCAACCCTGGCGCTACGGACCGAATTCTACCGAAAGCGGTTGAGGCACCTGCTGACACATAACCCAGCAGAGGCCGAGCGGCTGCAGAACATGTTTGAGATCGAGGACCTGGGTCCGGTTTTAGCCGGAAAAACATGGATTGTACCAATCAACCTGACCTATTATCCCCTCAGGGCACGGAAAAACGTGATCAGCATGCTGGCTGACCGTTTTGGTCACAACATTTCCGACCGGTTGCGGGAGGAACTGTTAACCGAAGGAACCATGTTCTTCGAAGGGGTGGATATCGATATACGCTTTGGCCAGGGCATTTCCGTTTCCGAATCGCTCACATCATCCCGGATCACACAGGACATGCTCTCCCTCCACCAGATCAACTTTGATGACCAGCTGCCATCACTGCCGGCAATGCGTCAGGAAGCTACCAAACTTATGCACCGGTTCATGGCGGACATTTACAATATGACCACGGTCAATCACGATCATCTTTTTGCTTCGCTGTTGAGAGCGCTCCCCTTTGACACCATTTCGGAGGAGGACTTCAGGCGACGTGTTTTTCTGCTGACTGATCTGGTCCCCGAAAAAGCAACGGTCCTCTGCCACCAGAGTCTTGAGTTTGGTCAGGTTGCCCTGCTGACTGATGACCGGTATCATAAATATCGGGATTTCCTGGAATTGGCGCTGGAGACCGGTGTTGTCGGCTGCGAGAAGGGGATTTTGCTTAGAAATGCCGCCAGCCTTTCCGCTGTCAGCGAATTGCACCGAATACGCATTAAGAATCCGCTCGGTGTCGCGGCAAATGAAGTGCAGTCGCTGTCATGCCTTAAACGCCGGGTGCGCTTAATGGCGTGGTTGCCGGAAATGCTGGTCAGGCACCGGGTTGTTGATGTTCTGCAACGGCAGGCTACTGATCAGTTTGAAGCCGATTATTCGCGCTACCACCACCGCGAAGACTCCAAAGATCGGCATGTCGGCGCACCGCTGCTGCTGAAAGGAAGGTCACGACAGCTGGGGATCGTGCTTGTGCATGGCTTTCTGGCGGCACCCCGCGAAGTAGGTGAACTTGCTGACTATCTGCATAATAAAGGCTATTGGGTATATTGCGTCCGCCTCCGCGGGCATGGGACATCTCCTGAAGACCTTGCGACACGCAAAGGGAGCGACTGGATTGAATCGGTAGATCTTGGCTATGCCTTGATGAGTGTTATCTGCACGCGTGTCGTAATTGGCGGTTTTTCTTTCGGCGGTGGCCTGGTTCTGGATGCTGCCGCTCGTATTTCCAGGTTGGCAGGAGTTTTTGCGGTATCGCCTCCTTTCCGCCTGCAGGACGTGTCCAGCCGCTTCGCACCTGCCGTTTCCACCTGGAACAAAGTCATGGATATAATTCACTTGAATGAGGCGGCAAAAGAATATTTTGACATTACCCCTGAACGACCGCTTATCAACTATGCGCGGGTTCCGGTTGCAGCGCTGGCCGAACTGGAGTATTTCATGAAAGATCTTGAGCCACGCCTACCGGACGTAACGATACCGACCCTGATCGTGCAGGCATACGGCGACCCGGTTGTCAATCACGAAGGGACGGCACTTCTGTTTAATCGCATCGGATCTGCACACAAAAAATACGTCCCTTTCGATTTCAGCCGTCACGGAATTCTTGCCGGAGAAGGCTCAGAAAAAGTACACGCGGAGATCGCAGCATTTATCGACACACTGTGATTACCTACCCTTTCTGACTCTCCAACTCGTCCCACCGCAGGAATAACGCTTCCAGCTCCTGCTCCAACACCGCCAGACGGGCATTAACAGCGGAAACCTCTCCTCCGGCACTCTTGTAAAAATCAGGATCTGCAAGGCGGGCGTGCAGACCTTCCTGTTCCCTCTCTATGGCGGCAATCTGCTCCGGCAGAGCTTCCAGTTCGCGTTCATCCTTGAATGAGAGCTTGCGGACCTTTTCCTTCTGCGGTTTTCCCTTTTCCGGGGCCGTTTTTTGAGCCGCTTGGATTGCCGCCGCTGTTTCCATCGCCGCCTGATTAAGCCAGTCGTCATAGCCGCCGACAAACTCCCGCACCGAACCGTCACCGGACAGCACCAGTGTGCTCGACACCACGTTATTGAGGAATTCGCGGTCATGACTTACCAGCAGCAGCGTGCCGGGATACTCCATCAACAGGTCCTCCAGCAGATCGAGCGTCTCCGCATCAAGGTCGTTGGTCGGTTCATCCATCACCAGGATATTGGACGGTTTGGTGAAGAGTTTGGCGAGCAGCAGCCGGTTGCGCTCGCCGCCGGACAGGATGTTGACCGGCGAACGGGCCCGCTCCGGCGAGAAGAGAAAGTCCTGCAGATAGCCGATAATATGGCGCGACTGGCCATTGATGATCAGGGTATCATTCCCCTCCCCCACGTTTTCCTGCACACTCTTGTCCATATCGAGTTGTTCGCGCAACTGGTCGAAATAGATCACCTCGCGGCGGGTTCCCAGCTTGATCTCTCCCTGTTGCGGTTCCAGCTCACCCAGCAATAGACGAAGCAGGGTCGTCTTGCCGGAGCCGTTCGGGCCGATGATGCCGATCCGGTCACCGCGCATGATGGTGGTGGAGAGATTCGCGACAATCGGCCGCCCGTCATAGGCAAAGGTTACCCCGGTTGCCTCGGCGACCAGTGCCCCGGAGCGATCCGCCACCTGCAGCTGGATTTTTGCTGTTCCCTGCCGTTCCTGCCGCTGGCGGGATTCTTCACGCAGTTTTTTCAGCGCCCGGACGCGCCCTTCATTACGGGTACGACGGGCCTTTATTCCCTGCCTGACCCACACTTCCTCCTGAGCCAGCTTCTTGTCGAAGAGCGCCTGGCGGCTTATCTCTGCCTCCAGCAACGCCTCGCGCCGTTCCACGAATTCATCATAGCCGCAGGAAAAGGCATAGATCCTCCCCCGGTCCAGTTCGGCCACCCGGTTGGCCAGCCTCCGGGCAAAGGCGCGGTCATGGGTTACGAACAGAACTGTCTTGACGTTTTTAGCGAGAAACTCCTCTAGCCAGAGGATCGTATCGATATCCAGGTGGTTGGTCGGCTCGTCCAGAATCAGGATATCCGGAGTGGATATGAGAGCCCGCGCCAGCAGTACCCGCCGCTTGGTTCCTCCCGAGAGCTCGGTGAATTCCGCTTCGGCATCCAGATCCAGCCGGTTCAGCACCCGCTCCACCTCCTGATGCAGGTTCCAGCCGTCGTTTTCTTCCAGCTCTTTTTGCAACGTTTCCAACCGGGCCAGCATCTTCTCGCTGCAGTCATGCGCCAGTTCGTGGCTGACGTGATGGTATTCGGCGAGTACAGCGGCAGCATTCCCCATGCCGGAGGCAACCACGTCAAAGACATTCCCGGCCAAATTCTGCGGCACATCCTGAGTCAGCGCAGCCACCTTGAGCCCCTGTTGTTTCAGTATATCGCCGCTTTCGGGGGGAAGTTCGCCGCCGATCAATTTAAGCAGTGTCGACTTGCCGCTGCCGTTACGCCCCATCAAACAAAGACGGTCGCCCGCCTCGATCTGCAGGTTGATGCCGTTGAATAGAGGGGGGCCTCCGAAGGCCAGGGTTATGTCACGCAGGGATATTAGTGCCACAGATACCTCATTTGATAATTTTATGTTTTTTTGAAATCGGGAATTGTCAGGTTGAACTGGTTGTTATGCATCTTAGATTTTAAACCTTAACCGAGGCGAGCAGTCCGAATGTAGGCGAATAAACTCACTTACCCATAAACAATCTCCATCATCTCAGCAACGTCACCCACCCGCCAGACACCGGTTTCACTCCGCTGTTGCTTCTCTGTGCCGCCGTATACCAGAGCACAACTGCTCGGCGGCGTCGAAAGCTTGGCAGAAAACGTGCGCAAACCCTTGAAAAAGTCATCGCTGATTGTCGCTCCGGATTTGATCTCAACCGGCACAACATCAGACCCTACCTCGATCACCAGGTCAACTTCATTCCCCTTGGCATCGCGCCAAAAGTTCAGGTTATTGCGTCTACCGCGATTGTAGCGGTATTTGAGCGCCTCGATCACCACCAGATTCTCGAAGAGATTGCCTCGCAATGGATGACGGTTCACATGGAGTTCACTCTCCGCTCCCAGGAGATAAGCTGCCAAACCAACATCATAGAAATAGAGTTTGGGGGTCTTGACTTGGCGTTTGGAGAGGTTGGTGTGCCATGGCTGGAGCAGAAAAACGACATAACTCGCCTCCAGCAGGGTAAGCCAGCTGCGGGCTGTCGTGTGGGAAACCCCCACGTCATTGCCGAGACTGTGCAGATTGAGCAGTTGCCCCGTCCGCCCGGCACAGAGCCGGACAAACTTCTCGAACAGAGCCAGATCCTTGATATTGATCAGCTGCCGGATATCCCGCTCCACATAGGTCTCGAAATAATCACCAAGAGCCTGGGTCGGGTTGAGTCCAGCGTCGTAAATACGGGGGTAAAAACCATTGAGGAGCAGACTGTCGATGCCGGGCTGAATACCGAAACCGGCAAGCTCTTCGATACTAAGCGGCAACAGTTTCAGCAATGCGGTTCGACCGGCAAGGGATTGACTGATGGTGGTCATCACCTCGAACTGTTGGCTTCCAGTGAGGATAAACTGTCCCGGCACACGGCGTTCGTCGATGAGCGGTTGAATGTAGGAGAGAAGCTCGGGAACGCGCTGGATCTCGTCGAGAATCGCGCCATCCGGGTACGATGCCAGGAAGCCGCATGGGTCGGAGTGGGCAAACTCGCGCGTATCCGGGCTTTCCAGATTGACATACGGCTTATCGGGGAACGTTCCGCGACAGATGGTCGTTTTACCACTCTGGCGCGGGCCGGTAACGGTGACGACCGGATATTGACCAGCCAGCTGTTCCAGTACTGGTATGAGTGTACGAGCGATCATGAGGTAAGCTTACATCGGATTAGGGAAATCTGCAAGTTCAACTTTCAATTTTCCCCAACCCACTCGAAGCGCGGCACCATCTGCCCATCCACCAACACAGTCTCAATAAACATACCAAGCGGCCTGACCCACAACGAACGGTCGCCGTACAGTTTGCGGTAGACGACCATTTCCTCTTCGGTTTCGCTGTGGTAGGCAACGTCAATCACTTCGTACTCATTGCCCTTGTAATGCCGGTAACGTCCACACCTGACTACTACCACGGCACTCTCCCGATAATAACAAACGCTCCGTCAGTATTACCCGAAGGAGCGTTTGTACTCAATATTATTGGTACGCGGATCAGACCTGAACGACTTCCTTGACGCCCGGAATCTGTTCCTTCATGGCACGTTCGATTCCCATCTTGAGAGTCATCGTGGACATCGGGCAACTGCCGCAGGCGCCTTTCAGCCGCACCTTGACAATGCCGTCTTCCGTAACTTCAACCAGCTCCACATCCCCACCGTCTGCCTGCAGACCGGGACGTACCTGTTCAAGAACCCTCAGCACTTCTTCTTTCATCTGTTCATTCTCCTTTGTATGTGGTGGTGCTCAACGAATCTATTGTTTCGGCAGACCCGGTTCGGTCAGGTGCTCCGGCTGCATGATCTTGTCCAGCTCACTGGCAGCCATCAATTTCTGTTCCAAGACAATTTCACGGATGCTTTTACCACTGGCAACCGATTCCTTGGCGATGGCCGCCGAGGCGTTGTAGCCGATGTATGGAGCAAGCACCGTAACCAGGCCAAGCGAATCTTCCAAATAGCGTCGGCAGCGTGTTTCATGTGCCGTTATTCCATTTATACAGGATTCGGTGAATTTCTGCACGCAATTCTTGAGTATTCCCATTGAAAAAGTCAGGTTCCAGGATATAAGCGGCATCATCACATTCAGCTCCAGTTGGCCTGCCTGGGTCGCCAGCATGACCGCCTGATCGCATCCGATGACCTGAAAACAGACCATGTTGGTCATCTCGGCCATGGAGGGGTTGATCTTGCCCGGCATAATCGACGAGCCGGGCTGAATAGCGGGAAGAATTATTTCATCCAGGCCGGTGCGGGGACCCGAAGCCAGCAGTCGCAAGTCGTTGGCAATCCGCCCGAGGTTGACCGCGGTGCGGCGCAGGGCGGACGAAAGGGCCAGAAAAGGGTCCATGTTCTGCATTGCCTCAAACAGGTTGGAACTGGCGACCAGAGGAAAGCCGGTGGCAATTGCCAGCTTTTCAACAACAGCCGAGATGTAGGCGGGCTCGGCATTCAGGCCGGTCCCTACGGCGGTGCCGCCGATGCCCAGCTCCAAAAGAGCCGGGATACAGGATTCCAACCCCTCACGATTTTTGCGGATCGCAGCGGCATAGGCACCGAACTCCTGCCCCATCCGGATGGGAACCGCATCCTGCAGATGGGTGCGCCCCGATTTGACGATGTGATCAAACTCCTTGGCCTTGGCGGCCAGAGCCACCTCCAATCCTTCAAGCTGTTCCAGCAACGGATCGAGCATTTCAAGCGAGGCCAGGCGGATCGCTGTTGGAATAACATCGTTGGTTGATTGGGCCATATTGACGTGGTCATTGGGATGGAGGGTGGAAAAATCACCCCGCCGGCGCCCCAGAAGTTCCAGCGCCCGATTGGC
>JABBNX010000119.1 GCA_019352135.1 Pseudomonadota bacterium | reverse complement strand
ATCCAGCTTGCCGGTAGCAGCGGTGATGTCGGAAAATTCGCCACCGCGCAGACGAGCCTTAATGGCGGCAAAATCCTTGGGCGCCGTGGCGGCATTGACCACGATCATGACCTTGTCATCGGCCAGGCGGAAAACGATCAGGTCGTCGATGATCCCGCCCTGCTCGTTGAGCAGAAAGCCGTAGCGTGAGCGACCGAGCGGAATCGTTTTCACCGAAAAGGTAAAAACATCTTCAAGGCCGCTGGCCTCGAAATCACCCTGAAAAAGAAACTCGCCCATATGGCAGATATCAAACAGCGCGGCCTGGGTGCGGCACCAGCTGTGTTCGGCAATAATCCCCTCGTACTGGATCGGCATATCCCAGCCGCCAAACGGAGCCATCAGGGCATTCAAGTCACGGTGCCGACCACAGATCGGCGTTGCTTGTAACTGATCATTCATTGTATGTTCTCCCAGTGTAGTTTATGTTTTTTTAGATGTTGGTGTTCCGGAAGGAGATTGACGAGGAATAATCGGAAGCACATTATATATGTATGGCAGGTTGAAATTTCCGACATGGTAGTGGAAATGCTTCTCCCACGCAACCTGAAAAACATTTTTTCGAGAAAGAATATTCATGCAAACAACGAAACTCCCGCCGAAGAAATACCAACCCAAAGGGCTTGCCGTTCTTCACGAGGACAGGGACATCATCGTCGTGGAAAAACCGTGCGGCCTGCTGACCATGGGGACGGAGCGGGACAAGTCGAGAACGGCCCACACGATTCTTAACGAATATGTGCGCAAGGGAGATTCCCGCTCCCGGAACCGGGTCTACATCGTCCATCGCCTTGATCGCGAGACCTCGGGTATCCTTGTCTTTGCCAAGAGCGAAGCAGCCAAGAACTTTCTGCAGGAGCACTGGCAGGAAACCGAGAAGCGCTACCTTACGATTGTCTATGGCTCAGTTGCGCCGAAGACGGCAACGATCAGCAGCTATCTGACCGAGAACAGCGCTTTTACGGTCTATTCTACCAGCGACCCGGCCCGGGGCAAGCTATCCCACACTGAATACACGGTTCTGAAAGAGGCCAAAGGGTTCTCCGTGCTGGAAATACACCTTCTCACCGGCCGCAAGCACCAGATTCGGGTCCACTTATCGGAGAAAGGACACCCGGTCGTCGGGGATAAAAAATACGGCACGGGACACGACTCCTATGGCACCCTGGCACTGCATGCCAGATCGCTCTCTTTTACCCATCCGGTCACCGGCAAACGGCTGCACTTTACAACCGGCACCCCTGAGTTTTTTACCCGCCTGGTTGGAAAAATTGATGTGCCGGCAGCCTGATTCCATACGATGGTGCGATAGACCATGATCATTTCCGCCAGCAGACGCACCGATATACCGGCCTTTTATACCGACTGGTTTATGAACCGGGTGCGAGCGGGATATTTCTACCGGGTTAACCCTTTCAACAGCAGACAGGTCACCGGATTCAGCCTGAAACCGGAAGATGTTGATGCCGTCTGCTTCTGGACGAAAAACCCGCGACCACTCATGCAGCATCTGGATGAGCTTGATGTGCGCGGCCTGAACTACTATTTCCAGTTCACCCTCAACCCGTACGACGCCGTCTTCGAACCCGGTGTACCGCCGTTGCAGGAGCGCATCGGCACCATGATCGAACTGGCTGGCCGCATCGGACCGGAACGGGTCGTGTGGCGCTATGACCCGGTCATCCTGAGCTGTGTCACACCGGTCGCGTGGCACATTGAACAGGTGGAGCGAATCGCCGCCCGGCTGACAACTGCCACCCGCCGGCTCGTATTCAGTTTCTATGATTGCTACGGCACGGGACAGGGGCGCTTGAACACGGCTCTGGCCGGCACCGGCATCAGAGTGGAGGACATCGCCGCTCCGGAACGGAGAGAAGCGCTGGGGCCACTTGCCCGAGGATTCAAGGCCTGCGCCGACCGCCATAATCTCCAGATATTCACCTGCAGCGAGGATGTGGATCTGGCGGCCATCGGCATCAGACACGGGGCCTGCATCGATGGCATGCTGATCCGGAACCTGTTCAAGGTAACCTCCTCCCCAAAAAGGGACAAAAACCAGCGGGATGCCTGCATGTGTACCGAATCGGTTGACATGGGCAGCTACAATACCTGCCGTTTCCGCTGCAGCTATTGCTACGCCACTTTTAATGCCGGAATGATCGAGAGCAACTGTCGCAAACATAATCCGGACAGTCCGTCGCTCCTCGATGACTTTACTGGTGATAGAGAAATCAGGACCACGATTCATCGAAAAAAAACTCTCCGCAGGGACTTTTCTGACCAGCTGCCGGCATAAATAGCTACACCTGCTTGTTTCCAAGGAGTATAATACACCTTAGCAGATGGAGAAATTATCGCGCTCGCATAACGGGCGATGGAGGTGTGCCATGAGAGGACGTGAAATCATAGCCACCCTTAACGAACGCCGGGATGAAAAGCACTGCTTCGTCAAGTGGTGGAGAAAAGAAGAGGATTTCCTTGATTATGACCTGATCGAACGGTTCATAGAACATACCGGGGCAACCGATGAAATCGGGGGGATCGATTTATTGACCATGGATGACATGTGGGATGAGGTCAAGCGTGTCGGCGGCAGCCGGGTAACTCTGCGGCATGATAAAAACGGCGACCAGGTTGAATGGGTCCACACGGGGAAGACAGGTGCACGTGCCAATGTGTGTGCATTGACTCCGGAATCATTGATGGAAATCTATGATGTTGAGACAAAAGGAAATCCTGTTGATTCATGATAAGCCGGGTTAGCCGGGGAGAAAGGCTGCTGAAGAACGCAGCCTTTCCGGTTTTTTGGCATATCAACAACGCATAAACCTGAAAAGAGACTGCATGGGTACCACGTATGACCTGGCAATAGTAGGATCCGGCTCGACCGCTTTTGCTGCGGCATTGCGCGCTACAAGCTACGGCGCACGGGTTCTTATGTTCGAAAAAAGCGTTTTGGGTGGTACCTGTATCAACTGGGGCTGCATTCCGAGCAAAACACTGATTCATAGCGCGCTCTTCAGACACGAAGCCCTCATGGGAAACAGGATAGGTCTCAAGAATGAAATACATGCTGTTGATGCAGAACGACTCTTCAAACACCGGGACTCGGTAGTAACTAAGCTGCGCAAAGAACGCTATCTTGACGTTCTCGGCACTATGAAGGGCTTGGAGCTTGTCAAGGGCACCGCCCGATTCACCGACGCACACACTGTTGAGTGCGACGAGCGGCAGTACCGGTCCGAGCGTTTTCTCGTCGCAGTCGGCGGTGACCCGCGTATCCCCAACCTGCCGGGCCTGGAGAAATGCTCCTATGACACCAGCCGGAGTTCCCTGCTGCTCAAGAAGCTTCCTGTCTCACTCGTTGTTATCGGCGGGGGGGTGATTGCGGTCGAACTGGGCCAGATGTACCACCGCCTGGGGTGCAGGGTGACTATCCTTGAGCATGGCCCCCGCTCGCTGCCGACCATCGACCATGAGCTTTCCGGGGCGTTACGGGAGATTCTGGAAAAAGAGGGCATCGAAATAGTGACAGGGGCGAACGTGTGTTCTCTGGATAAAATCGGAGAGCTTAATGTGGTATATGCCGCTGTTGGTGAGATACAGCGCAAATTCACCTGTGAAAAGCTGCTTCTGGCGGTTGGTACCGTACCGGCCACGTCAGGTATCGGGCTGGCTACAACCGGCATGGCGCTGGACGACAAAGGATTTATCGTTACCGACCAGTACATGCGCACGTCTGTTGACGGCATCTGGGCTGCCGGTGACGTGGTGGGCAACATGATGATCGCCACGGTCGGCGCGAGAGAAGCTGTTGTCGCGGTTGATGATATGTTTAACAAAGGCTGTGAATGTGCCATGGATTATCTGGTTGCACCCATGGCCATCTTTTCCGACCCGGAAGTTGCCATGGTGGGACATTCGGAGGAGAGCGCCCGGGAAGCCGGCTTTAATTGCGTCGTAAACAGCATGCCGGTCAGCGCCATTCCCAAAGCCCACGTCACCGGAATGACTGACGGAGTAATTAAAATGATCGCCGACCGGGAAACCGGGCGCCTTCTCGGGGTCCACCTGGTCTGTCATCGGGGTGCGGACATGATCAATGAAGCCGCTGTGGCGTTACACCTGCGGGCGACAGTGACCGACATTGCAACGACGATGCATGTGTACCCATCCATTGGCGAAGGGCTCAAGCTGTGCGCCCAGGGTTTCAGCCGGGACATCAGCCTGCTCTCCTGTTGTGCCGAGTAACATGTTACGCGGGAATGAAAGCAACATGAACTGGCAGGTGTATATCATTCTCTGTTCGGACAATTCACTCTATACCGGCATCACGACTGACCTGCCGCGGCGTTTCGGCCAGCATGCCACGGGACGGGGAGCCCGGTATTTTCGCGGTCGTCGTCCGGTACAGGTGGTGTATCGGGAAAGCGGCCATACACGCAGTACCGCCGGCAGAAGAGAAGTGGAGATCAAAACCTTGGCTCGTACCGAAAAACAATTCCTGATTTCTTCCGGGATGAACGAAATTGCAGCGCGGAAACCTCATGAATAAACAACGCCTCCTCCAGTATATAATTGATCAACTTACCCATGACCAGTCCGTCCAATTCAATGCGGCACTAACGGCGCACGAAGCATCCACTCATGAGGAGAACATCCCCGACAACAAGTATGAGACCCTCGCCCTCGAGGCGTCATATCTTGCCCAGGGACAGGCAAACCGGGCTCAGGAGATCAAGCGGGCCCTGGAAAGCTATAAACAGCTGAGCCTTTTGCAATTCGGCGCTGACAGTGCCATAAGCCTGACCGCGCTGATCACGCTTGCCGGTAATGACGGCGCGACCAGACAGGTCTTTATCGGGCCGCTGGAGGGTGGCATGAAGGTGGTTGATCACGAGGGCGACATTGTGGTCATCACCCCTGCTTCGCCGCTGGGGCGTGATCTGATCGGCAAGTGCGTCGGGGATATGGTCAGGATTGGAACCGGCAGGGGGGGCAAAGAGTTTGAAATCATCGCCGTCTGCTGATGCGGCACCACTACCAATAACATCCCGAAAGGCAGGAACCGATGGCACAGCCCTGGAAAACAATTGAAAGCCTTGCTACCGACGAAGGGATACTCGAACTGCGCCAGCGCGGCGAGCGGGATTTTTTGATCATGATCGGTTCACAGGTACTTATGAATAGCCTGGCACACCGGTCCGAGGTGGTGCTCGGCCAACTCGGCTGCGGCCACCTGAAGGAGAGCGAACGGCCGCGCGTACTGGTTGGAGGGCTCGGCATGGGTTTTACACTGAAAGCGGTGCTTGACACCCTGCCGCCAACAGCCCAGGTCGTCGTTGCCGAATTAAACCCGGCCGTTCATATCTGGTGCCAGGGCCCATTGGCCGCTCTCTCGGAAAACGCCGTCAATGATCCGCGCGTGACCGTGGAGATTGGCGACGTTGCCCGGATGATCCGCCGGAGCGCCGTGGATGGCGGTGAGTCGCGCTTCGATGCCATCGTCCTCGACCTGTACCGTGGGCCGCATGCAAAAACACACCAGAGCGATGACCCGCTCTACGGCAGCCGCGCCATCGAGAATATGCGGGCCGCCCTCAAACCATGCGGAGTAGTGGCGGTGTGGGGGGAAAATTATGACGAGGGCTTTGACAAGCGCCTGCGGAGTGCCGGTTTCTCGGTGTCCACCGAACGCCCCGGGAGGGGCGGTCTCCGCCATGTGGTCTTTCTGGCTCACCTGAAACAAGTAAAAAAGAGCGGGAAGCGCGCGTCCTGACGATGCTGCATCGCCTCCCGCCTCACCGGACATTGTTGTCCGGCTTATCCCGCCTCCTTGATTGACAACGCGATCCGCTTGCGTTGCGCATCGGCTGACAGCACCTTGACCTTGACTACCTGCCCCGCCTTGACGGCATCATTGGGGTCCTTTACATAGCGGTTGGCCAGATGGCTGATATGCACCAGGCCATCTTGATGAACGCCGATATCGACAAAGGCGCCGAACGCGGTCACGTTGGTCACGGCGCCCTGCAGGATCATGCCTTCCTTCAGGTCGCTGATTTCACGGATATCATCCCGGAAGGATGCGGTCTGGAACTGGCTGCGCGGGTCACGCCCCGGTTTTTTAAGCTCTTGAATGATATCAGAGAGCGTTGGCAAGCCGATGCTCTCTGAGACATAGCGCTTCAGGTCGATTCTGCCGACCAGCGCCGGATCAGCAACCAGCCCCGCCAGAGAGACACCCAGATCGGCGGCCATCGTCTCTACCAGCTTGTAGCGCTCCGGATGGACGGCACTGTTGTCCAGCGGATGCGCCGCGCCGCGAATGCGGAGGAATCCGGCCGCCTGCTCGAAAGCCTTGGCCCCGAAGCGCGGCACCTTGAGAAGCGCCGAACGGGATGGGAAGGAACCGTTCTCATCGCGATAACGGGTGATGGCTTTGGCCAGGGACGGTCCCACCCCGGAAACGTAGGCCAATAAAGCCCAGGATGCGGTATTCAGATCGACCCCCACGTAGTTGACACATGATTCCACCACACCATCCAGCGACTTTTTCAGCATTCCCTGATTGACATCGTGCTGATACTGTCCGACGCCGATGCTCTTCGCGTCAACCTTGACCAGTTCGCCGAGCGGGTCCTGCAGCCTCCGGGCGATGGAGATTGCCCCGCGCACCGTCAGGTCCAGATCGGGGAATTCCTCGCGGGCGATTTCAGAGGCCGAGTAGATACTGGCTCCCGCCTCGCTGACCGACACCACGGGAAGCTGACGTCCCGCACCGGCCAGCGTCTCCTTGACAAACAGTTCTATCTCGCGTCCGGCGGTGCCATTGCCCACGGCGACCATCTCGATGCCATGGGCTTCGACGAGCCGCAGCAGATCCTGGCGCGCCTGGGGAACACGCGCCTCACCGATGTGGGGATAGATCGTCACGTGTTCGAGAAATCGGCCGGTCGCATCGACCGCTGCGAGCTTGGAACCGGTGCGAAATCCGGGATCGATGCCGAGAACCTTCTTCCCTCCGGCCGGCGGCGCCAGCAGCAGCTCGCGCAGATTCCGGGCAAAGATCTGAATGGCCGCCTCATCGGCGTGCTCCTTACTCTCAAGGCGGAGCTCTACCTCGATCGAAGGGGCGATCAACCGCTTGTAGGCATCCTCCGCCACCCGCTCAAGCACCGGAGAAAAGATGCTGGTGCGCAGGATCAGGCGCGCTTTCAATCCGGCCAGAATCTGCTCGGCCGGCGCGGTGATCGAGAGATAGAGCACCTCCTCTTTCTCGCCGCGCCGCATTGCAAGCATACGGTGCGACGGGACCGCTTTGAGCGGTTCCTGATAGTCATAGTACATCTCGAATTTGGTAACCTGGTCCTTGTAGTCGGCCGCCACCCGCGATGTCATCACGCCCTGCTCATTCGTCAAGCGCCGTACCATGGCACGGGCATCGGCGTTGTCGGACAGACGCTCGGCCAGGATATGTCCGGCCCCCTCCAGGGCGGCTGCCGCATCGGGAACATCCCGATCGGGAACGATGAACGGGGTTGCCGCTTCTCCGGCGGAGCCGAATGTCAGCTCCTGAGCAGCAATGATATCGGCCAGCGGCTCCAGTCCCCGTTCCCGGGCAATTGTCGCCTTCGTCCGCCGTTTCGGCTTATACGGCAGGTACAGGTCTTCCACCTCGGTTTTCTGGCGCGAAGCCTCGATCCGTTCACGCAGTTCAGGTGTCAGCTTTCCCTGTTCCTCAATGGATCTGAGCACCGAGATTTTGCGCTCCTCCAGCTCGCTGAAGTAGGCGAACTGCTCCTCAATCGTACGAATCTGCACCTCGTCAAGTTCACTGGTCTGCTCTTTGCGGTACCGGGCGATGAACGGCACCGTAGCCCCTTCCTGCAATAGCTTAACAGTATTTTCGACCTGAAACGGCTTGAGCCCGGTCGCTTCGATGATGTGGTGGATCATTTTTTGGTTTTGTTCGTCGGTCAGTTTCATTGCAACTCCAGTATGTGGGGATTGAGGTCACTATCGTACTTCACAGGCCGTTATTCTGTTCCGAATTTTTGTCACCGGACGGCACATAGTCCGGACGGCTCTATCAACAACAATTTAACCGAATTAATTCGGCTAGTTATAGCATCTACCAAGTATACGGCCCTTGACAGTTCATCTTTACTGGGCTAGGCTTCAAAAGAAAACGACGTCATAACCGCTTTCGATAACCGATACTACTAAACCATCCGTGAGGATGGGACGGAAAACCTACGGGTCTCTCAGAGACAGCCGGGTCGCCGAACTATCAATACCTACGATAGCGGCGACCCGGTTTTTTTATGTGCTGCGGAAACAAATATTCTGTTGACCGCAAAAGGTATTACAAGGAGTTACACCCATGAAATTCAGCCAAAGCATCTACAACATGGCGGTGTTCATCGAATTTCTGGCTGGTGCCGGCCTCGCCATCTTTTTCCATCTGGTGCTTCACTCTCCTGAGGTTGCCTACAGTATCTTCGGTATCGGCATCCTTCTTTCCCTGGCCACCTACCTGATTCGTGAGGATATGGAGAAAACCCGCCATGAACTGATCGGCCAGTATGACCAGGCCCACGAAATAACCTTCGCCATTGCCCGGATCAGCGATGCGGAATGCCGCACCAAAGCGGAGGCGATGCTGTCCGGGATCAAACGGACTATCGTGCAGTTGCAGCAAGGGTATATCCCGCTTGATGAAACAGAATTCTATCTGGAAGGGGCCAAGTGCTCCGACCATGTCATTCGCAGCATGAAGAGCGTTGATCCGATAATCAGTGGCTGGCACACCAATGGCTGTCACACCCGGGGAGCATTAGTCAACTACTATCAATCAAATCTGCGGGCACTGGAACGCGGCGCGACCATCACCCGCATCTTTGTCATGAACCATGAAGAGTTACGAGATCCTGAAGCGCAGAAGATCCTGCTTGCCCAGTACCGTGACGGCATCGAAGTGCGCGTCGCCTTTCGTGAGGAGCTTCCCGCCGCCAACAACATGAGCGGGCGCGACACCAACAGTTCCTTTAATTTTGCCATCTACGACGATCAGGTGGCGATCGAGGCTTTTCCCCAGAGCGGCACCTATTTTGGCAGGAAGACCAGCCAAAGTGTCAATGTGGACATATTTCTGCGGTTTTATGAACTGATTGAGCATAGCTCAAATATTATAGCCGTTGAGGGTGACCGGATCATCATTGCCGCGGATATACTTAACCTGGAGCCATCATCACCGATTTAGAAATAGGTGGCAAGGCCGCACTCGATCCGCTCAAATCGGGCTATCCGCTCCGGTGGCTGGCCCGCATCCAGAGCGGTCCGTTCAGCGGCCGACAGGTCAAGTTCCGGCGTGAGTGGCCGGCGTTCCAGATACAGGGCGCGCCCGGTTTCCAGCACGATCTTTTCAAAGGGATAGCGGTAGCTTGGATTCTGCAGGAGAACTGCTTCGCAGTAACGTACACCCGTTGCTGAAAAGGTGCGCAGGAAGCCCGGTTCCGTGACCGACTCCCCGGGTACGCAGACGCTCTGGGCGGCGCGACGCCGCGCGGCTGCGTGCTGGTAGCGCCGTTTGTAGGGAAATGAGCAGTAGTTCACCGGCAGGGGAGTAACCTGCTCCAGCCCGAAACGAACCATGCGCAAGGCACAGAGTTCCGACTCCAGCACCGTCACCTTCTCGCCATGGAGAAAGGTATAGCCCCGCTCCGTCAACGGCCCGAAGTTATGCGGCGTCAACCGCATCTGATGCAGATTGAGGTGATGTACCCCCGCTTCTGCCATTTCAACCATCTTCCGCTTCAGCAGCTCTTCATCCTCCGGCACCGCCGGAATTTCCACCGTTACCGTTTGTATGCACCCCACCGCAAGGCGCAATTTTTTGAGGTTATAGCGGACGGCACCCAGGTCGAAGCGGATCTCGTTCAAGCCGGCATCCCGCAGACGGCTGCAGAGATCGGCCGTCAGCAGCGTACCATTGGTATAGAGCCAGAGGTGAACATCCTCACCGCACCGCATGCGCACAGCGTTCAGATAGGCCAGGGTCAGATCCGGCGTCAGTAACGGTTCGCCGCCGCTGATGCTGACGCCGCTGAACCCCAGGGCAGCCACATAGGCGGCATACTCTTCCGGAGCGGCAAAAGCCAGGCCATTGGTGACCGGCGGCCCGTCTTCATCCTGAGATGTCGGGCAGTAGAAACAGCGCCCGTTGCAGCGGCCATTGACAAACAGGCAGGACCAGCCGCCGGCTCCGCAGTGCCGACAGCCGGGGGAAATATTGGTGCAGTCCACCTTGGTTCCGGCATACCCGAAGCTGGCGCGCTGCTCCAGCCACTGCAGCAGTTCTCTTCGCTCGGCACCGGCAGCAGCCAGCTGGGCAGGGGTTGCAAAGGTCAGCAGGTCGTACAGGTTTCCGTACTCGCGGCGGTTGGACTCAATTTGCTGCTGTCGGATAGTTTCGCTCAGACTTGACTGGACGGAGGGGAACGGTAATAATGATGGCACGCGGTAATCCCCTTGTGAGACGGAGTAGTTGTATTAATAGAAACATCCGTCTTGATTGCCCGGATTCAAAGAGCGCTGTATCGTCTGACCACTATAGACCTTTTACGGGGTACGCATAGTTAAAACGCTCCTGTCAGAAAATCCGGACAGCGGCTTTCAACTACGGGACAAACGCCTGTTAACCGGGGCACGGATTGCGCTTGGCACAGGTACGAAGCGTGCTGAATATAAATTACCTGACTGAAAGGAACGTGATCATGGAACAGAGAAAACAGGGGACGGACTCGTGTAATAAACCCATCCAGCTCTGATTTGAGGAT
>JABBNX010000118.1 GCA_019352135.1 Pseudomonadota bacterium | reverse complement strand
CGTGGTCAACGTGACCGATCGTGCCGATGTTTACATGAGTTTTATTACGTAGAAATTTTGCTTTTGCCATGAGAAAGGCCCTCCTGAGTTACGGATTTGAGTTATATTAACCCTTTACTTTTGCAACTATCTCTTCAGCAACCGACTTCGGCACTGGCTCATAATGGTCAAATGTCATTGCATACGTAGCGCGACCTTGGGTTGCTGAACGTAGATCCGTTGAATATCCGAACATTTGTGCAAGAGGAACCATGGAAGTAATGACCTGAGCACCTGCTCGGGAATCCATACCCATAATACGCCCGCGCTTAGAGTTGAGGTCGCCTATAACATCACCCATATACTCTTCGGGAACAACAACTTCTACCGACATGATGGGCTCAAGTATAATCGGGCCGGCTTTTGAACAACCTTCTTTGAATCCCATTGAACCGGCAATCTTGAATGCCATCTCGGATGAATCGACTTCGTGGTACGACCCATCAATCAATGTCACCTTGACATCAACAACCGGAAAACCGGCCAAAACGCCATTATCAAGCGCTTCCTTGATACCTTTATCGACTGCAGGAATATATTCGCGGGGAACAACACCGCCTTTAATAGCATCAACAAATTCGTAGCCCATGCCAGCTTCCGGCTGTGGCTCAACTTCGAGCCAAACGTGTCCGTACTGTCCACGACCACCCGACTGGCGAACAAATTTACCTTCTACCTTAACCTTCTTGGTAACGGTTTCACGATATGCAACTTGCGGCTTACCGACGTTTGCTTCAACCTTGAACTCACGCATCAATCGATCGACAATAATCTCCAAATGCAACTCGCCCATACCGGAGATGATGGTCTGACCCGTTTCTTCGTCTGTCTTAACACGGAACGAGGGGTCTTCGCTTGCAAGCTTTTGTAAGCCAAATCCGAGTTTTTCCTGTTCAGCTTTGGTTTTAGGTTCAATTGCAATCGAAATAACCGGCTCAGGGAACTCTATTGATTCCAATATTACCGCATTGTCTTCATCACACAGAGTATCACCAGTAGTCGTATATTTGAGACCTACAGCTGCGGCAATATCACCAGCATAGACTTCCTTAACCTCTTCGCGCTTGTTCGCATGCATTTTAAGAATACGACCGATACGCTCACGCTTACCTTTAGTCGAATTGTAAATGTATGAACCGGCTTGTACAACACCTGAATAAACACGGAAGAAAGTCAACTGCCCCACGAAAGGGTCGGTCATTATTTTAAAACCGAGTGCAGAAAAAGGTTCCGTGTCTGAAGCATGGCGCTCTACTTCGGTACCCTTATCAGCATCAATACCCTTAATGGCGGGAATATCCATTGGTGAAGGCATATAATCAACAACGGCATCAAGAAGATTCTGTACACCTTTGTTTTTAAATGAAGAACCACAGATGACAGGGCAGAAATGAATCGCAATTGTACAGGAGCGAATTGCTGCCTTTATTTCAGTCTCGCTCAATGCCTCTCCGGACAGGTACTTCTCCATGAGAGCATCATCGTGGCTGGAAATTTCTTCAATCATTTTTTCACGATACTCAACAGCCTCATCAAGCAGATCAGCCGGAATTTCCTCTGTACGGAAAGTAGCACCGAGTGTTTCATCATCCCACAAAACAGCCTTCATTGTAACAAGGTCAATAATACCCTTGAAATTTTCCTCTTTACCTATCGGAAGCTGAATAGGAAGTGGATTGGCTTTCAGTCGATCTTTAATCATCTGGACGCCACGGAAGAAATCAGCACCGACGCGGTCCATTTTATTTATAAAAGCGAGACGGGGTACACCATATTTATCAGCCTGTCGCCATACCGTTTCCGACTGCGGTTCAACACCACCAACTGAACAGAATACCGCAACCGCACCATCAAGCACACGCAACGAACGCTCAACTTCAATTGTAAAGTCAACATGGCCAGGAGTATCTATAATATTAATGCGATGATCATTCCAGGTACAGGTAGTAGCAGCCGAGGTGATAGTAATACCCCGCTCCTGCTCCTGCTCCATCCAGTCCATCGTTGCAGTACCTTCATGAACCTCACCGATTTTATGTGATACACCGGTATAGTAGAGGATACGCTCTGTCGTCGTAGTTTTTCCGGCATCGATATGAGCCATGATGCCAATATTTCTATATTTATCAAGTGGTGCTAAGCGGGGCACTGAATCCTCCAAATACGAATAGTACTAATTACCAGCGATAATGGGCAAAGGCACGGTTTGCTTCTGCCATTTTATGAACATCTTCACGTTTTTTTACTGCAGCGCCACGATTATTATAAGCGTCCAGAATCTCTCCAGCCAACTTGTCTTTCATCGTTTTTTCACTGCGCGCAGTTGAATATTTAATCAACCAACGCATAGCCAAAGACATGCGGCGCTCAGGACGCACTTCAATCGGCACCTGATAGGTAGAACCACCAACACGACGGGATTTAACTTCAAGTGTCGGCTTTATGTTGTCGAGGCTCTTCTTAAGGACCTTTACAGCCTCATCATTTGCCCGCTGCGCAACAAGCTCAAGCGCACCATACATAATCGACTCAGCAACACTTTTTTTGCCTGCAAGCATCAGTGAATTAATAAGCTTGGCAACAACCTTGTCGTTAAATTTCGGATCCGGCAGAATTATTCTTTTAGGTACTTCTCTTCTTCTCGGCATATATATCCCCTCAACAAAACAGGTTCAGTATTATTTTGGACGCTTGGCGCCATACTTGGAACGACTCTGTAAACGACCCTTCACGCCAACCGAGTCAAGAGTACCACGAACAATGTGATAACGGACACCAGGAAGGTCTTTAACCCTGCCGCCACGAATAAGAACAACGGAGTGCTCTTGAAGGTTGTGGCCGACACCCGGAATATATGATGTTACTTCAAGCCCATTAGTCAAACGAACCCTGGCAACTTTACGGAGAGCAGAGTTAGGTTTCTTAGGTGTGGTCGTATAAACCCTCGTACAAACGCCGCGCTTCTGTGGACAGGACTTCAGAGCCGGTGCCGTTGATTTATCCTTTTTACTTTCCCTACCTGACCTGATCAGCTGGTTGATTGTTGGCATAGTCGTCAAATTCTCCAGATACAAAAATTTCAAACTGCTCCAAACAGGAGCGAATCGCGAAACTAACAAATATATTATATCATTGTCAATCTATTTATTTGGTTGTGGTGTTTTTTTTGTGAGTCGCTTTAACTCAAAAGGGTGATAACCATACAAACGATGTGATATGCGCCTGTATTTACTAGTATTCCATGTTGATCGCTCTGACAGTTTTTGCGGTTGGGAGTGGAATAGTTGTAGGGCCGGAATCTCACCGACATCTCCACTCTGGTCAGTAGCGTTGCTATACCTCTGTATCAAGGAAACGGATATATACTCTCTTTTCCAAACAAGTGTCAACAAAATAATTGCAACAATTTTGTTTTTTTATTTTTATCTCCGTTCTCCCTTTGAAAACATTACCTATTCTACTATCGCCATATTATCAGGGGCCCTCAGCTTCTGATTTTTTTCCGGCAAAATAGAGATTACCATACCGGCAAAAATGCATGCAGCCCCCACATAACCATACACGCCGAGACGTTCGTTCAAAATCAACCACGCATACAGTGCCGCAAAAACCGGCTCAGTACAAAAGATAAGCGCCGTATTGGTATGACTGATGTACCGCTGCATTGATGTCTGCACCAAAAACGCAAAAACCGTAGCAATTATTGAACAGACCAGAAGCGGGACGAGTAGGTGCGGATACCAGATCATCACCTCTTTGCCGCGTGCCAGAGCGACTACATAGCTAAGCAGGGCAACTATTCCCAACTGAACAACGGTCAGCCAGTAGAAATCACTGCGGCGCACAAATTCTCCCGTGTAAATCAAATGCAGAGAAACGCACACGGCACACACTGCTGCCAACACATCTCCACGATTCAGCTGCCAGGAGCCATTACCGCATAACAGCAGGAGTCCCATCACTGAAAGCACAACCGCCAGCTTTACCGCAACAGATACACGGTGTTTTAAGATAAGTGCAGCAAGTATCGGGACTATCACAACATTCAGGCCTGTGAGAAAACCGGTATTCGAAGCGCTGGTATAAAGCAGCGCCACAGTTTGAAAAGCATAGGCTCCAAAGAGAAAAACTCCCATAACGCAACCCCGAATAATGGTTGCGCCATCGAGTCTCTTTCCTTTATACAATCCGATTGGAAGTATAAGGGCAAAAGCAATGATAAACCTTTGTGCTAGAAAAACGAATACATCTACGCTTTCTACGGATTGTTTAACTACGGTAAAGGTAACTCCCCAAAAAAAGGTCGTCGTGAGCAACAGCAGGGCTGCCTTGTATCGATTCATAGTGCGCATTCCGATGAAAACAATGTATGGTCAAACCATATGACACTATCGTTGTACTCACTTCCAATTTTGCTGACAAGGAAAAATGTCTGCCGAGGCACAGCTACAACGTTTTTTATTGACAATTAAACTTGTATTTATATAAAACACCATTCTTGTATTATCATTAAATAGTTCAACGCCATCAAAAAAGGAGAAGTCCACATGAAAAAATTCCGCTTCCTTTCCGTTGCTGCTCTGCTGGCAGTATCGATCTCTGCAACAGCAATGGCCGCCCCAATGAATATCAAGGTTGCAACTGACGCCACGTGGCCGCCAATGGAGATGGTAGACACACATAAGAAGATCGTGGGTTTTGATATAGATTTTTTGAACGCGGTCGCCAAAGAAGCCGGATTCACTGTTACTTACAAAAACACCGCGTGGGACGGCATCTTCGCCGGGCTCGAATCGGGCAAGTATGATGCCATCATCTCTTCTGTAACCATCACCGCTGAACGGAAGAAAAAATATGATTTTTCTGATCCGTATATTCAGATCGGGCAGATTCTGGTGGTCCCCAAAACCGACAAGTCAACGGTTACGATTGCTGACCTGAAAGGCAAACAGGTTGGTGCCCAGATCGGAACAACCGGCGCTTTCGAGGTTAAAAAGAACCCGGGCGTAGAGCTGAAGACGTATGATGAAGTCGGGTTGGCTTTTGAAGACATGGCTTCTGGCCGTATCTCCGGCGTTGTCTGTGATGAGCCGACTGCTGCCCACTTTGCGCTGCAGAGAAAAGAATACAGCTCGAAATTCAAGATCGTCGGCGCCGCTTTTACTCACGAAGGATATGGTATCACCGTCAAAAAGGGCAATACAAAACTGCTCGCGCTCCTGAACAAGGGGATAAAGGCCGTCAAAGCCAAGAAAATTGATGAAAAACTTCGTAAGAAGTGGCTGCGCTAGAGGAATTCGGGGGTCTTTGATTAAAAGGCTCCCGTCCTTATATTATGGCTCAGACTCCCAATACTCAAATAAAGATTGAAATCGGTGAAGGCGCTGCAATTCCTGTAAAAAGCGACGCAGGGCTGTTTACAGCCTGGCGTATTGCCTTTTTCGGGGCAATACTGACCTGTTGCTACCTGGCGTTTGTCAAACCTGATCCATACCTTGAAATTTTCAGGTTCGTTCCCGACGGAATACTGGTTACCTTTAAGGTTACGGTCGGCGCCATCCTGCTTGCCAGCATCATCGGGCTGGTCGCCGGACTGGGACGCATCTCCGGCAACCGGATAATCAACGGCACCGCATCTCTCTATGTCGAGGTTATCCGCGGTATCCCGCTGCTTGTCCAGATATTCTACATCTATTACGCTCTGGGACGATTCGTAAAAATTCCAGACATGCTCAGCGCCATCATTGCGATGGCGGTCTGTTACGGCGCCTATCTTGGCGAGGTGTTTCGTGCCGGCATCCAGTCTATCCCCAAAGGACAGATGGAAGCCGCACTTTCTCTCGGCATGACCCGCGGGCAGGCTTTGCGACAAGTCATACTGCCGCAGGCTTTCAGGGTTGTCCTTCCCCCGATCGGCAATGAATTTATTGCCCTGCTCAAGGACTCCTCCCTCGTTTCAATTATCGCCGTATCAGACCTGCTGCGCCGTGGTCGCGAATACGCCTCCGAGACCTTCAGTTATTTTGAAACCTATACCGTGATCGCCCTGATCTATCTGGTTATGACACTATTCTTTTCCAAGCTGATCAGCCTGATGGAGGAGCGTCTGAATGCCGACCGATAGACAAACGATGATAGAAATCCGTGGAGTCTCCAAATTCTTCGGATCATTCCAGGCACTAAAAGATATCTCCTTTACCGTGCGTGACGGGGAAAAGGTCGTCATTATCGGCCCCAGCGGATCGGGCAAAAGTACGATCCTGCGTTCAATCAACCGCCTTGAGTCGGTTGACAGCGGCAGCATTATTGTGGACGGCATGAACGTTAATGACCCGAAGGTTGATATCTGCAAGGTTCGCGAAGAGGTCGGCATGGTCTTCCAGTCCTTCAACCTCTTTCCGCATAAAACCGTTCTTGAAAACCTCACCCTGGCTCAGACCGTGGTCCGCAAGCGTCCATTACATGAGGCCAGAGAGATCTCCATGGCGCTGCTTGAAAAAGTGGGCATAGCAGAAAAGGCCTCCGCCTACCCTGCCAAGCTTTCCGGCGGCCAGCAGCAACGGGTGGCAATTGCCCGCTCGCTGGCGATGAATCCGAAGGTTATCCTGTTTGACGAACCGACGTCGGCCCTCGATCCGGAGATGATCGGCGAGGTACTTGACGTCATGAAGACGCTGGCCCTGGAAGGAATGACGATGGTCGTCGTCACCCACGAAATGGGTTTTGCCCGCGAGGTTGCCGATCGGGTGATCTTTATGGACCACGGCAGCATTGTTGAAGAAGGTACTCCTGAACATTTTTTTACCGCCCCAACCCATGAGCGGGCCAAACTGTTTTTAAGTCAGATTCTCTGACTCTCTCCCCTTGTTGGGAGCGTATCCTCATAGCAGGACATTACACACTGGAGGTAACACATGAAAAGCAGCAACGTCATGGCAGCGCTCGTCACATTGAGCCTCGCCGCAACAGCAGCAACTCCGGCAATGGCGCTGGAAAACGAGTTTCACGGCATGTTTGGTGCGCGCTACGACAACTCCAACTTCAACGGCACCCAGACTACAGATTTTGGACCCGGCGATGGCACCTATGATCCGTCCAGAAAAACCAGAAACCTGTACTCCGCCAACTTTGTCGAGCAGCGTGCCCGCCTGCAGTACATCGGCAAGGCCAATGCTGACCTGAAACTGGTGACTCAGTTTGAGCTGGACTATACCTACTGGGGCAACAGTTCCTACACCGTGGGCCGCAACCAGGGCGGCGCCGTCGGTGCGGACACGGTGAATATAGAAACCAAGAATATCTATCTGGATGCCAACCCATTCAAAAATGTTAATATGAAGCTGGGGATGATGCCGAACAACGACGCGTTCAAAGGGGTGCTGTTTGACGCCGACATGGCCGGCATCCTGCTGTCCAGCAGTTACGGCAAATTTACGCCATCCATCGGATACTTCCGCTTCAACGACACGGGCGCTGGCGTCGACAAGGTCCTTGGCCACAAAACCAACGACATGTTCATGCTGGATGAGAAAGTTGAAATAAGCAAAGACCTGAGAGTAGGCGGGGCATACTACTTCTTCCGTGACGGTCAGGTAACAGGTTCTACTACAACAGCATCTGTTGGGGCAACGGGAGTACTAGCTGATGGCACGACGAAAGTGTACCCTTTAAATACTACATTTGAAACTATAAATACTGCAAATGATGTCAAGATTCATGCCCTTGGTCTGAATGCCGAATATGTTCAGGGACCGCTGACCCTCAACGGTTTTGCCCTCTACCAGACCGGCTGGAATAATAAAGTTTACACAAATGCCTTTGCCGGCAATGTCGGCGCCAAGCTCAAAACCGGCCCCGGTACCGCGCGCGCTGAATTTCTTTACGTAACCGGCGGCAAAAAGAACACCTTCTACTCTGTTTTTAACGAATATTCTGTCGGAGAGTCCGGCTACTATGATAATGAGATGGTCATTCTGGGGCGTGACAAAAACGCTTTCTTTACCACTGACAACTCCATTATCTACACCGCCGGGAATGCGGGCAAGGGCCAAATCAGCGGCTATATCGGCTATGACCTTCCGGTTAATGATCGCCTGACAACAGCCTTCAATGCCGGTTTTGCAGCGGTTGCCAAAGACACTTCCACTACGCAGCAACACAAGAGTAATTATCTCGGCACTGAAATCAACGGCGAAGTTACCTACAAGCTGCTGGAAAACCTGACGACCAGTGTCCGCATAGCCTATGTCATTTTGGGAGACTACTTTAAAGGGGTAGCGTTGAATGGTGAAACACCGGTTAACCCCTACGACGCTTCTCTGATTGTCAAGTATGTTTTCTAATTCATCACCGGCGGATATTCTTTAATTGAACCCCGCCCTTAATTTAATTTCACGAACCAGTAAAGGAGAAAACATTATGAAAAAAATTCTGCTCGCACTATTGACTGTGGTCGCCATGACCGCGACCTCTATGGCTTTTGCCGCCAATGCCCCTGTTAATAGCGGCAAAGATGAATGCCTATTGGCTTCCAAAGGATGCAAGGATCAGGTCGACAGCATCCAACAGAAGATCAAGAAGCTCAATACCGAGATTAAAAAAGGCAAAAAGGTATATTCTGCAGAAGATCTGAAAAAACTGCAGCAGAAACTGAAAGAGGCTGATGATATTTTGAACAGCTTGGAAAAACCGGGACGCTAAACCACTTTTTTTTCAAAAGGAGACACACATGAGCTTTAAGAAAAGTACCGCGCTGTTGTTGTCCGCCGTATTAGCCCTGTCCGTCGTTACCGGCTGTAAAAAGAAGGAAGAGGCATCAACTGCAGAAGCACCCAAAGCCGCTGCCGACACCATCAAAATCGGCTTCCTTGGCGCTCTCACCGGTGATGTTGCCATGTTTGGCAAGCCGACGCTGGAAGGCATGAAAATGGCCGCTGATGACCTGAATGCCGCCGGAGGCGTACTGGGTAAAAAGATTGAGATTGTTGAATCCGATAACCGCGGCGACAAGCAGGAAGGGGCTTCCGTAACTCAGAAGCTCATCAGCCGCGACAATGTCGTCGCCATTGTCGGTGACCCGACTACCGGCATCACCAAGGTGGCAGCGCCGATTGCCCAAAAAGCCCAGGTAGTTCTCATCTCTGCCGGAGCCACCGGACCAGGCGTTGTTGAAATTGGCGACTACATTTTCCGTAACACGCTGCTCGACAGCGTTGCTATCCCGGCCTGTATCGACTACTTTGCCAATGACCTCAAATATAAGAAGGTCGCCATCATCACCTCTGACAACAACGACTACAGCGTCGGGTTTTCCCAGACGTTCCGTGATGCCGCCAAAGGCAAAGGCATTACAATCGTAGCCGATGAGAAAATCAAGGACGGTGACAAGGACTTCAGCGGTCAGGTCACCAACATCAAAGCCATGAAACCGGACGTAATCTTTTTCTCCGGTTATTATACCGAAGGCGCCCTGATCATGAAAGAAGCCCGAAAACAGGGCATCAAGGCTGATATGTTCGGCGGCGACGGCCTCTTCTCTCCTGAATTCATCAAACTGGGCGGTTCTGCGGTCGAAGGCTCCATGGCGGCCCTCGGATTTGCCCCTGAACAAGCCACACCCGAGACCGAGAAGTTCATTCAAGCCTTCAAGAAGAAATTTGCCGGTCAGCTTCCTGGCCTGTTCGATGCCCAGGGTTACGATGGCGTCATGATGATTGCCGACGCCATCACACGTGCTAAAAGCGCTGACCCGAAAGTTTTCAAAACAGCTATGGCTTCAACAAAGAACTTCAAGGGTGTTTCCGGTACTATTACGATTCGTGCCAACCGTGAACCGATTAAGACGCCACTCTGCCTGTTGGCAGTCAAGGACGGCAAATTTGTTCTGAAGGCCAAAGTACCGGTCAAGATGGACTAAATCAGTATTGAGCATCCCGCACGTCCATGCGGCGTCGGTTTTTTTTACCGGCGCCGCATTTGTATAACAGAGAGTTAATTAATTACGTCCTTTTATTCTATATCTCGACGTAATGGTGGCTCATAAAGTACACTGTTATTTTTGCAGACAGCAATACTGCACGGTACGATCCTCACTGTGCACTGTATTGACATCTTTCGCTTTACGGCTTGCCGCATCTGCCACGGATTTACATCTTCAAAGAGGAGCTCTTCATGTTTTTCCAGCAACTGATTAACGGCATCGCCTTGGGAAGCACTTACGCGTTGATTGCTCTGGGTTACACCATGGTCTACGGCATTATCAGCCTGATCAACTTTGCCCACGGCGAAATCTACATGGTTGGGGCGTTTGTCGGTCTGTTTGCGACAGCCATTCTCAAAGTCAATGTTTTTATTGCCATATTGATTGCAATGCTGGTCTGCGTACTGCTCGGAGTTTTTATTGAGTGGATTGCGTACCGCCCACTTCGCAAATCTTCCCGGTTATCGGCTCTCATTTCAGCAATCGGCGTATCAATCTTCCTTTCGACGCTCGCCCAGATGCTCTTCGGGGCCAACGCCAAGGGCTATCCGGAAGGAGTTTTCCCGGTTAAACAGATCCACATTGGCTCGGCTGAGATTTCTACGCTCCAGCTCCTGATTATTGCGACATCAGCCATCTTGATGATCGGCCTTGAATTCATCGTCCACAAAACGAAGATTGGCAAGGCAATGCGTGCGACCTCAGAAGATTACAACACTGCGGCACTGATGGGTATTAACGTCAACATGGTAATTTCATTTACATTTGCACTTGGATCGGCACTGGCCGCCGCCGGTGGTGTTTTGGTCGGCTTACTCTTTAATGCCGTATCGTTTAATATGGGGTTGATGGCCGGATTAAAAGCCTTTGCCGCTGCAGGCGGGAGACCCAGCCGGTCGCGGTGTCGAACAGCACGGGGTAGCCGGCG
>JABBNX010000117.1 GCA_019352135.1 Pseudomonadota bacterium | reverse complement strand
AGCTGTATTGCATCTTTCATACGGTGCAACTGTAGCTGGCGAATATCCTTCTGTTGATGGTAGTTCCCAACCGTGCCGACTAGAGTTATCAGCCGGTCATGCAGCACAATCCCCAGCGGGTTAATGGTCCAGGAGACCCGTTTCTTTTCTCCCCGTTTCTGATAGCTGACTTGGAAGCGCTTCCCCTCCAGCAGCGAATCAGACACCACTGCAAACACCTCTGCCGGTATGCTGGGCGGCATCAGGGGCTGACTTCTACCGACAGTCCTCACCTTATCCGGCCATTCCTTTAAGGTGTCTTTATCTGTCTGTTTCAAAAGGGTGTCGGCATAGCGGAAGTGCGGTTTTAGGTGATCGTAGATCTCTCTAGGGAACATATCCGACATAAAATCTGCCACCATACGATAGGCCAGTGCTGCAGTGGGTGACATGGTCGGAATGTCCAACGAAGGGGCATCGGCTGTCCATGACCAGCCGTAGGGTTTATGATTGTCGTCGCAGGTTATGGCAAATGACTGGGAGAGCTTTTCTAGATCGCGCTGGATAGAACGCAGGTGAATGGTCATACCGTCCCGCTCAAGCAGCGAAGCAATGGTTGCAGTATCAATCTTACGGGGGTAACGAGGAATCATCCGCATTAGCAACAAGTATCGGTAGGAAGTGCTCACGGATAACCTTTCAGAAAGATAAGAAGGATGCTTCATGAAATATACCTATTCCCTTAATATTACAAGGTTTTTAATCTGCAAACATTCGGTTGTCGATTCGATCAAATTTAAAGACGCCTTCATCCACAGATCAAAAGATCAGTACGTCCGCCGTAATTAGGTCGGCGGTGTAGCCAAGGCTACGGCCTCACACTGACAGGTATATTTACATTACTCTTGTCATCACGCCATATCTGAACTTTACAATGGGGACATTTGAAAATTGTCAGGTAAAAACCGTTAATCTCCCCCCCACATGTCGGGCAATATATATCGGTACGCATGCCGTCTTCGTCTGGGGTACACTTCTGTGGATATGATTTGGGGCAAATTGATGATTTTACCACTTTAGCTGTTGTGTCAGGTGGCTCATGTTTTGCGAATTTTTCAGAGTTGTCTTCTACCTGTCCTGCATTAATCGGTTCCATGTTATTGCCCTCACATTATTTTGAATGTTTGGAGCGTAACAGACCTGTGCGACAATCCTTGTCGCTTATGATTAGGTATTCTATCGCTGTTTGTAAAAGTTTACCCCGTAGGCTGCTCAACATCCATGAGGCTCTGAGAGACTAATTGACGCATAACTACTAGATTATCTTTTATGTTTTTGATGTGCTGTGAGTGGAAGTCGTTTTGCATGAGATGATCCATTAGTTCGCTCATGCTGCAGGCGATTAAGCGGTCGAGTTCATGTAGTATTTGCACGATTATCTCCTTACTTTACAATGTTTTTTGTCTGCTCTATACACCC
This sequence comes from Pseudomonadota bacterium, assembly GCA_019352135.1. Classification (GTDB taxonomy): domain Bacteria; phylum Desulfobacterota; class Desulfuromonadia; order Geobacterales; family Pseudopelobacteraceae; genus JACRCG01. Next base: position 9,596 of record JABBNX010000117.1, on the reverse strand, counting down.
CGCTGGTTGAAGTTTTCTCAATTGATGAAGCATGGCTGGATGTCACGCATTCTCTGCCGATCTTTGGGACCCCCGAACGCATTTCCTATCTCCTCAAAGCACGTATCAAGGAATCCTTCGGCATTACCTGCTCAATCGGCATTGCCCCAAACAAATTACTAGCGAAACTTGCATCGGATATGCAGAAGCCGGACGGATTGACCATTATCAAGCCTGAAGAGGTGTCGCGGATACTCGAACGCATGCCGATTAAGGAGTTGTGCGGTATTGGCAAGAACATGGAACGTCACCTGAATATGATGAGTATCTATACCTGCGGGGAACTGGGACGCTGCGTCGAAGCCAGGTTGACCCGGAAATTCGGTATTGTCGGCTCAAGGTTGAAACAGATGGGCCAGGGGATTGACGAGAGCCCAGTTACGCCTAACGAAGAAGATGGCGAGGTCAAATCAGTCGGCCATTCTATGACGTTGCGGCAAGATGTTGAGCGGCGGGAAGATATACTGAAGTATTTACTGCAGTTGTCGGAGATGGTAGGCAGGAGAGCCAGAAGGTATGGTGTATCGGGGAAGACGGTAACACTGTCTGTGAGATTTGCGGATTTCTACTCAAGCTTTGGCAAACAGAACACGCTAAAAAGCTATATCAACTTAAGTGACGAGATTTATAAAGCGGCAGTCGCCATATTGGATACAACGGAGTTGCCGCAACCGGTACGTCAACTTGGGGTAAGATTATCCAACCTGAAATACGAAGCGGAACAACTTTCGCTGTTCCGCGAAGTACAGAGAAAAAGTGATGCGATTAAAGCCATGGATTCCGTTAATGACCGATTCGGTGAGTTCAAGGTGACATTCGGCAGCCTGCTGTCGTCAGATCAGAAAGGCAGTCACGTTATAAGTCCAGCTTGGAGACCGGATGGGATCAGAAACGTGGATGTTCAGTAAAACTTACTACGTAAACAACTTCAACACCGATTGCAGTGCTTGGCTGGAAAGACTGAGACTCGTAACCGAAAGACTTTGGCGGGTCTGGAGCATGAGCATGTTAGCTCCTTCCTCGTTCATGTCCGCCAGAGTCAGGTTGTCGGAACCGGTCTGCAACGTGCTGATTATTTGCTGGGTGAAGTCCTGACGGATTGCAATAACGCTCAGGCTGGAGGAAAGCGCCGAAAAGTTGACCCTGAGCGTGTTCATGGCCGTTTCAAGCTGTTTTTCGGAGGTTTTGATGCCTGCATCGGTTGACCAGGACAAGGATGCCCCTGATGAATTGCCTGATAGAAGACCAGACGGCACTGTAGCCTGCCCGTAGCTGTTATCCCCCCAGGCTACCACTGTTCCGTCGTTCTTCAAAGCAAGTGAATCTCCTCCGCCAGCATCGATGGCGACCACGCTGGACTGGGCTGCGAGTGGAATTGATGCAAGGCCATATCCACTGTAGCCCCAAGAAACTAATGTACCGTCATTCTTCAGGGCAAGCGCATGTTGATCACCGGCAGCGATGGCAACAACCCCGGACTGGGCTGCGAGTGGAATGGTTGTTTCACCAGATGAATTGTCACCCCAGGCAACCACAGATCCGTCACTCTTTAAGGCCAACGAAAAATACCTACCTGCGGAAATGGCAACAACACCTGACTGAGCCGCAGCAGGGACTGTTGTCTGGCCAGAGGTATTGTCACCCCAGGCGACAACTGAACCGTCACTTTTCAACGCCAAAGAAAACTCATATCCAGCGGCTACAGCAACCACCCCGGATTTCGCTGCCGCAGGTACGGTTGAGTTGTCCCCCCAAGGCGCCCCCCAGGCAATCACCGAGCCGTTGTCCTTTAGGGCAAGTTCATGCCATCCACCAGAGGCTACAGCGACAACGCCGGATTGGGCCGCAGCAGGAACGTTGGTTTGACCATAAGAATTATCTCCCCATGCTACCACAGAGCCGTCGCTTTTCAGGGCCAATGAGGTATATCCAGTGGAAATAAAGCTAACCTGTTGCTGACTACTCGGAGAATCCGTCTTCGAAATCCCAAGTGAGCCTGATGTGGCATCTACGCCGTTAATCGTAAGATTCGAACTGCCGTTCTCGTCAAAATTAATCGTGAGGTTATCATTCTTGAGAAGGTTCGTCCCCCGGTAGCCAGAGTCTCCGGCAAGAGTATCAATCTGGACCAGCAATCCATTGAACTGTGCGGCCAAGATGGCTCTATCCCCCGCACTTGCCGAATGTGCTGAGTTAGCGAGCCCTTTAGCGCTATCAATTAGGGAGGTGATTGCAGTGAGTCCAGCGTTTGCAGCATCGCCGTTGCGGATGGCCTCAGACATTCCGTCTTTACGGGAATTCAGGTCCTCCGCCCGGTTCAGGTGCGCTTGTGAGGTAAAGTAGTTGGTAGGATTATCAAGCGCGCTGTTGACCTTTTTGCCGGTGGCTAGACGCTCTTGTGTCCTGTTAATCTTGACGCTGGTATCATTGAGCGCCAACAAATTTTTGTACATGCCCGCCGCAAGCGAGATGTCGGAAAGTCCCATAGTTTACCTTGCACAAATGATAAGGTCGTTGTTGCCGTAGCATTGGCAATACCTTATCATGTTTTTTGACAATGAACCGTTAAATAACTGAACCAGACCCTTCTGCTCGTATATAGGGTATGCCCATCTGATTAATATTGCGGATTACGGCATATAGTTCGTCTCGTTTGGTTTCTGATTCAAAGCCAATTTTGTAGGAGCCGAATGAACCAAGAAGCACAAGATAATAGTTATAGAATGGTTTGCTTTTATCGGACATGGAACTGAGGATACTTTCGGAATAGTCCATCTCGATTGTCATAATTTGATCAATATTTACGCTATATCGTTTGATTCCTTGCAACCAGAATATTGGCGAGAGGTATTCAATGAAGTTTTTTGCCTGTTTGCCACCACCTGGGAAAGAAAGCGTGTTGTCTGATGGGTCGCAGACGCAACCCGACCAGTTGGCTCGTATTTTTAAAACGAAAAAAATGATTAAGAAGAGCGGAATTAAGTTTAATTTACTCCCAGAAGTGAAAAAGTACATAACAGCTGACGCCAGTCCTATGTATAAAAATTGTGTAAATATTAACTTGGCATCGACTATAGAGAATTTATATCCAGTTTCGGCAGATTGATTCTGACTGCTTGGTTTAATACTCTGGCTGGATTCATCATAAGCTTTGGCTTCAGGTTGAGACTTTACCTCATTACAGGCAGTTTCATCATATTCGTATCCGCATGTGCACCTTAATGTAGCGTTATCATTAGTAGTATTACAGCTTGGGCATTGCCATCCGTCGTTATGTTGATGTTTCGCACTGTTTGTTGATGATTGTTTGGTGTTTACAGATGCACTAACGTTGTCCAGCATACTGTGGCAATGTTTACATTTTACCGCCTCGATATGGATTTCTTCTTTGCAGTATGGGCAGTTTTTTATTTGCATTACATTCTCCTCGTGAGAGCGGTCAACCCCAACCATCCCTTTATCTGCATAAAATACATAATTAAGAATCTAAATATACCATGTGAAAGGCTATATAGCCTATAGCATAGGCTAATAATAACCACAATAGGCTATCCCGAATTGTTCTCTTTCTTGCCGGCCAAAATCATACTGGCCGGCAGGGGGTAGCAAATGAAAGCAACCAAGGTATTACTGGGAGAAAGGATTAGGGAATTACGAAAAATCAGGGGATTGACGCAAGAACAGCTTGCCGAATTGGTCGATGTTGAGCAAAAACACGTCAGCCGGTTAGAGCTTGGTAAAAGCTTCCCTACAATAGAACGTCTGGAAAAGATTGCTGATGCTCTGAATGTCCAATTACGCGATTTCTTTGAATATATGCACTTGTCGGATTTGGATTCACGCGCCAAAAGCATTGAAGAAATGCTGAAATGCCTCAATGATGAGGATCAGAAAGTTGCGTATAAAATTCTGGTCGGAGTCATAAAATCATTGCAAGAAAGATAGCCATGATGAAATGGCTGAACTTTCATGATGTTTTGGTCTTGGCTATACGACATTTTACTCCGTATACCAGTAGCCCTGGTTGGCGCGGCGTATGGCTTAAACAAAGCCGCAACGCTGAGCGAGCGAGCGAGCCGGATGGGTACCCCGTCCCACGTGGCACGATGCTCCAACTCTCTGGCGTATCAGCGTTGGTTTGGGTGGCAGGAAATGCGCCTCGCGCTTCGTCGAGAAGTGACTACTACCAAGGTGGGAAGAGCATTCCTCGCCCCCTAAACCTGGTTCGTTACGCAGGAGGCGGCCCGTTAGAACTCACCGCACTTGAGGCTCTGGCTCTAACCAAGATGGATTGGAATAACGACGCACTATATGACCCTGTGCCGGTTACTATTCGATATTCGCAACGTCTGGCAAGGACAATTGCCAACGTGCCCACGCTGCCAGGTAAGGCTTATGCTTATCGGTTGTTCATGTAAGTGAAATATGAACCGCAGTCTTTGCTAGAATCTTTGACAAAATATAATTTTAAGGAGTTATTTACTGGGTTCCTTGCGGATACATGACTGCAAAGCATCACTAATGATGGCATCTCCAGCTTTAAATGCTTCGAGTATGCCTCTACCAGCTGGATTGCATATTTGATCATTGGGCATTACCAGCACTGAATCGACCAGTTTACGAATGTTGATTTCTCCGGCTTTGGCAAGAGTCTTTCGGTAGAGGCTCTCATGTTCAAAGGGAATCGTAACAATCGCTACTGTGTAGATGCCAAGAGACCGGGCTACTTTAGCGAATACCTGGGTAGCAATTGTCCCTGTTTTTCCACCAAATCCTGCTACAAATACAGCCATATCGGCCCCTGCAATTGCAGTCATGATTTCTATGATTGATTCTGGATCAGATTCGCAATCAATTGGGGATGACTCAAGGCCCTCTTTTGTATCAAAGCTGAGCAGAATTTTTGTGCCTGCAGATGACAAATCAAGAGCTAGCTCGTCAGTTCTTGCGGCAATATACTGAATACCATCCATCTGATCTTTCATTATGTTTTCAAGGATAATCCCACCAGCGGTTCCGATTCCGATTACTTTGACTACTTCATTAACGTTTATCATAATCCCTCCTCCTGATTTAACTCGTTCTGTTGCGGTTCGGGTATTTTCTATTTAGAAATACGACCAGCCGTTATAAACCACTCCCTTTTGTAGCCTTTAAAAGCAGAACCAGAGAACCTGAGGTCGCGACTGTGGATACCATAGGGCTTTAAAAGCGATGCAAGTTGCCGCGCCCCAATTTCTTTGCCGTTACAAAAGGTTGCCCATGGTTTCTTCTTGTCAACGTAAAGGGCATCCAGTATCGACTGACTTCGGAGCTGAGCTGCCTTCTTCAACTTGAAGATTGTTCTAATGTCTGAGAGCAGAGACTCAGCCAGTCGTGATTCAATATTGCTACCAGACCTGACAGCCTTTGGTGATGCAACTTTTGGTGTTGCTGGCAGAAGTTTTTCGATAACACGATTAGAAGGTATTTTACGCGATACTGGTTTTCCAACCGCTGCGAAAGCAGGGTTACACATTGGTGTTGCGGGCCTTCTGCTTCGGAGCTTGATAACCTTCATACGTGGGCGCTGCGCTTTGATAGTTGTGGTTTGCATACTCTCCTCCTGATTCCTTTTAGTTTTATGATTGGCATTGATTGCGCCATCATATCTAAATTATGAATAATAGAAGTGCAGCAACATCTCTGGTTAAGTGACGGTTGCGGATTACTAATTCTCGTATATACGTTAGAATCGCAGTATGAGGATGTGGCTAGAAGCTGGTACTATTTCAAGGACGGGGTGGGGGATTGAAATGGAAGCTGAAATCAACAAATACTTCCAGCCAGGCCCGGTTGCTGACGGCGACGAATTAGCTGGTACAACAGCATGGAGGTCATATGCCGCATTTACAATTTGAATTTAATCAAAGCCTGTCGGATTCTCAAAAACAATCGTTTGCTGAACGGGTACGAACGCTATTTTCCGATGTCATGGATACTGGTACTGACCACATCAGCATTTCAATTCGAGAATACGGCACCTACAATCTGTCAATCGGGCGTGTTAAGGAACCAGAAAAGGGAGTAGCCATTATTAATGCAGATATAAGGGAGGGGCGAACAATTGAAAAGCGCAGAACTCTTACCATTGGATTCATGGAGCTAATACACGAACTGTTTAGCATTCCAGTGAATAATATGTATGTTACCCTCACCGAACACAAGGGTGAGGATTTCCACTTATTTGAAAAATACCTGGCAAGTTGGCAGGCAGGAGAAGACCCGCTTGCAGATTAGGCATGAATGTAATGGCCATAGGTGAAACATTGTACAACCCTTATTCACGAAAAATAGCTGGACGCATTACACGTTGGTCTTTCGCTTTATTCATCCTGTTGCTATTTGTGGTGATGGTCTGGCTTTTCATCGTAAACTATTCTAATTGACCAAAAAGGGATAGAATGGTGCAGAGACAGTAATTCATGGAGGTTTAAGATGGAAAACGCGAATCTTATAAAACGGTTCCGAGAAACTTACAAAGAGTTATCGGCTAATATGGACGATGACCAAGTTCTTCATTGGCTCGAACATCATGATGAAGAATATGAATACCTCGTGCAAAAACTTCCGAAAAAATAGATTTGTGGAGCCACTGACTGCAAGGAACTAAAATTTAAGGATGAGTAAATGCCCATTTACGAATATCGCTGTAATTCCTGTAACATTCAATTTGAACTCCGCCAGAAGTTCTCAGACCCACCAGCAGACAAATGTCTTAAATGTGGCGGAATAGTCCTTAAATTGGTGTCTGCAGCCTCATTCAGCCTCAAAGGTGCAGGTTGGTACGGTGACGGCTACGGCGCAAAAACAGAGCCTACTAAATCAGAAGGTGATACAGCTAATGGAGCTGGAGCTACAACGGAAGTTGTATCAACAGACGCAGCCCAGACAGAGACAACAGCGTTACCTGCACCTCAAGCATCCGCTCCAACTCAGGTGGAAACGAAGAGTAAGGTTGCTGACACACCGAATACCACTAAAGACAAAGCCGAGGTTAAATCTCAAGGAGACTGAACTTCAATAACGTGACGCAACGCCTCTCAACGTCACTGTCAATTATATAATGGTTCGTCAACAGGTCAGAATTAACCGAAATAGGCATATCACTTTCGGTTATCCGACATCATCGGTTGCTCTGCAGCTGTTTCCATCCCCTCAGCAACTTCCTTGATTATCCCCATTTTAACGTAAATCGGCCTAACAACTTCTCTAATTTTAGGAAGTTGACGGGCAAACAATAATGTTGAGCCGAGACAACAGACGGCTCCCACCAATAGAGTCTCACGGGGGCCGATAATACCTGCCATTGTTCCGACCCCAAAACTACCAAAAGGGGCCATTCCAAGAAATGCAACGGCGAAGAAACTCATAACCCTACCCCGCATGTGCTCATCAAGGATTGTCTGAAGAATCGTGTTGCTGGAGGCAATCATTGTAATTCCACCGAAACCGGCAACGACCAGAGATGCAAATGACACGTTGATATTGGTGGAGACAGCAAAAGAAGCAATTCCGATTGCAAACAAGAATCCAGCAAGGACAATGAGTTTGCCAAGACCGAGAACGCTTTTACGTGATGCAAGATAGATGGTAGCAGCTAACGCACCGCATCCGCCAGCAGTCATTAGAAAACCGAAGGTGTGGGCATTCCCGTGCAGGATTTCCTTCGCAAATACCGGAATGAGGACTGAGTAAGGAATCCCCGTAAGACTGACCAGGGCTACCATCAACAAAATACTCCGGATTGGCCCAAATCCAAAAGCGTAGTTAAAGCCCTCTCGCAGTTCATGCAGAACGTTCCGGCGCGGCTTTTCATTGTGAGAGCGAGGAGCAAGTTTCATTGCTACAAGTGCTAGTAATACTGCCAAGTAGCTGACACTATTCAGGACGAAACAAACCCCTTCACCGACCGAAACAACAAGTAGTCCAGCTATTGCAGGGCCAATGAGACGAGCAGCTTGTACAATTGATGAGTTCAACGCGATAGCATTACTCAAGTCTTCTCGACCTGAAACCAGTTCAACGATAAATGACTGGCGTATCGGAATATCGAAGGCGTTGACTACCCCTAAGAGCAAGCTTAACACTATGATATGCCATACTTGGATAACACCGGTAAGGACTGCAGCAGCCAGTACCGCTGCTTGCAGCATGGCAAGCGCCTGGGTGGCAATTAAGAGGCGATGACGATTCCATCTGTCTGCAAGCACGCCGGCTACAGGAGAAAGTAGAAACGTTGGAATCTGACTGGTGAAACCGACTACACCGAGCAGGAAGGCAGAACCAGTTAAACGGTAGACCAACCAACTCATAGCCACCGCTTGCATCCAGGTACCGATAAGAGAAACACCCTGACCGGCGACGAACAACCGGAAGTTTCGAGAGCGCATTGCCCGAAGCAGTGTTTTAATTCCAGAAATAGCCATAGGTGCATTATACATAATAATGCTCAAACACAGGAATATTGATTCGTAAACTGGTAGAGTACGCAAGACAATCAATGAAATATATGATATTTACCAACTAATAGGTAATCACTGATTAAACAAGGAGAGACCATGACTAAAGCAGAATTTGTAGCAGCAGTAGCAGCCGAGCTTGAAGTACCCAAGACTGTTGCAGCCGAGACCGTTGACGCATTTTTGAAGGTAACAACCGGCCTACTCAAAGCCAACGACAAGATTACCTTTCCGGGATTCGGAACATTTGAGGTGGCATCACGTGCAGCTCGAACTGGCCGCAATCCCCAGACAGGCGCGGAGATTAAGATTGCAGCATCAAAATCAGGCAAGTTCAGTGCTGGAAAGAATCTCAAAAACCTGTAACGGTCAAACCAATAAAAAAAAGCCAGACCCACTCAGGCCTGGCTCAATTCCCGTATAAGGTACGGGAAGCAAAATTCCTGTATAGAGACCAAGAAACATAAAAGATGTCGGTTTAGAGCCCTCAAACTACAGTGTAGACGTACTCCCAGGCGTCATCAGCTATGTCTTTTATGACATTTACAGCAGCTCGTGTAACAAATACATAGGAGATGCCAGTTTTATTTCATCAGTAACCACTATCTATGACATAAACGATGATGTACCCAGCATCTTTATACTTAGCAGCTATACAGATAAAGCCGAATATACTTACATCTGATGAATACCACCACACCAACTACTCGATAATGGTATATCAGGCTTATCTGTATAACAGCTACTAACTCCTTCTATTGCTACTACACTGGTCAACTCTATAACTAGCTGTTATTACTGGAGTAGGTGTATTCTATATATACTTATGATAAGGGCTGAGCATAGTTAAACACCAAAAATATCGTCGTTTGCATCAAAAACTCCGGGATTATCGAGATTGCCATCGTTTGTAGCAGCCAGCATCTTATTTATTTCATCTTCTGAATATGATTCGCTGTATTTCCCGGTTATATTATCTTTCATTTTCTTGATCCTTTTGATCCTTTTGTCAAATAATTCTTTCTCAGATAATTCACAACGGATTGCCCTCTCCTT
>JABBNX010000116.1 GCA_019352135.1 Pseudomonadota bacterium | reverse complement strand
TGTTATAGGCCGGGGTGTTAACCCCGGAATGGTGGTGCATAAATTGTTTGAACCCCAACGGGGTGACATGAATGAAGGAGATTGCCGATGTCATCAACGCTTTTGAACCTCACTTATCACATCGTGTTCAGCACCAAATACCGTGAGCCGTTGATAACGCCGAAATTGCGGGAGACGTTGTATCCATATATCGGCGGGGTCGTTCGGAACAAGGGGGGCGCTCTCCTCCGTATCGGTGGGGTCGCCGATCATCTCCACCTAGTGGTGAGATTGCGGCCCGATATTGCTTTGAGCGACATGGTGCGGATGGTCAAGGCCAACACCTCGAAATGGGTGAATGAACAAGGCCTAGAGGGTGGAGGCCGCTTTGCATGGCAGTCTGGCTACGGGGCGTTCACAGTGAGTCAATCGCAACTTCCCACTCTTCTAGAGTACGTGGAGTACCAGGAAGAACACCATCGTGAGCGGTCGTTTCAGGATGAATTTGTGGCGATCCTGAAGAAACAGGGGGTGGATTTCGATGAGAGGTATTTGTTTGATGGGGTTGGAGAGTAATCGTCGTCGCTTGGGGCCGCTTTTGTTTTTGATGTGATCCGTTGACATGCGGGTAATGCCGGAGTACTGTGAGAAATATTTTATGGTATGGGGTAGTTGATGATCTGTTTGAGAGGATAGTTGAGTTGATAAAAGCCGCTGAACCGGGAATTATGCCGGTGTAGTGGCTTTTTTGTTTTTAATTTTGAATAGCTGAGAAGACAACACCTGACGAAACTTTCCGACAAAACAGGTTTGGTTGGTCAGGGGTGGAACCGCGAGCAACGGATTGTCAGTGATCTTGGCCTAAAGTGTGATTTCGAGAAGAACGGCATCTGGGTCGAGGTGGAGTTCGGCAATGCCCGTTCCTATTATCAGGACTATGTGAAGTTCATGCTGGCATGGAAATACCGCGATGCTAGGCTTGGTCTGCTGCTCTGCCCGACGACGTCGTTTGCGGCGCTGTTGTGTGAGCTGGGTCAGCAGAGGGCGCGAGAGAATTCGGTGCGGGAGCGGACACCGGTGTATTCAGGGATGATGAGTTATGAGAAGGCAGTGAGGGAGTTGCCGTTTTTGGGGTTTATGTTTGAGATGCCGATTGTTGTTGCGGGGGTTGGAGTGAGTGGGGATTGAATGTAGCTGTTAATTGTAATCTGGGTAAATACGGGGTGTGTCCAGCATTTACCCAATGAGTTGTTTGAGGTTACCGAGGGGTGTGTGATGAGTGAAGAAGGCAAAGAAACTGATCAGAATGCGGATAACAAGACTATCTCAGTTGTTTTGGAGTATGACCGAACCGTCAATTACGCGATGCAGCAGAATGACGTTCCGGTTGTCAAGGCCCTGCGGATTCAAAACGTAACCGAAGACACATTGCGTGATCTAACTATCCGAATCACTACTGAACCTGCATTCGCTGCCTCGTGGGAAAGCAGGATTACATCTATCAATCCAGGCGAGACGTTCAATCTGGGAGTTGTTGATATACCTCTGTCGCACGATTTTCTTGCAAGCCTTACGGAACGTGTTGCAGGCTCTTTACTCGTGGAAGTCTTGAAGGACAATGCCGTATTGAGCACATCTCCCCAGCGGATAGATGTACTTGCGTACGATGAATGGAACGGCCTTCAATCAATCCCTGAAATCCTTGCGGCATTTGTGACCCCCAACCATCCTGTGGTTGAATCAGTTCTTTCTGACACAGCAAGCATTCTGGGTACCTGGACAAATAACTCAGCTATCTCTGGTTACCAGTCCCGCGATCCTCAGCGTGTTGTCCTCACCGCAGCTGCTGTCTATACCGCACTCCAACAGCGCAACATTCGGTATATAAATCCTCCTGCAAGTTTTGAAGTAAATGGCCAAAAAATTCGACTGCCGGATCGAATTCTGGAGAGCCGATTGGCCACCTGTCTTGATCTTACCGTCTTGGCTGCCTCATGTCTGGAACAAGCTGGCCTCCATCCACTGATTGTCATTACTACTGGACATGCCTTTGTTGGCGTATGGCTTGAGGAGGAAACTTTTGCCGATGTTTCTACCGATGATCTGTTACGACTCCGCAAACGGGTTGAATTGGGCCAGATCAAGCTGTTTGAAACCACCCTTCTCACCAATGAACCGACAATTCCATTTGAACAGTCGGTAAAGGAAGCATCCAAGCACCTTGAGAACGAAACAGCATTCCGTTGCGTGCTTGATATTCGCCGGGCAAGGAAGAGCCGTATCCGGCCCCTGCCGCTTCGCATTGAACTTGCTTCCGCTCCATCTGTAGCGACAGCTGAAAGTGGAACCGATGCGGCGTCTGCTCTGACAATCAACCTCCCAACATTCGAGATTCAGCATGAAAAGCAGCCAGTGGCAGTTGTTGAGGCAGCGGCTACCCGCCTTGATCGCTGGAAACGGAGGCTTCTCGACCTGACCCTGAATAACCGCCAGTTGAATTTCAAGGATTCCAAAAAGAACCTGCCAATTCTCTGCCCCGACCTGGGTTCCCTGGAAGATGTCCTGGCGGATGGGAAGGTATTCAAGATGTTTCCACGACTTGGAAATCTGGGAGAGAACGACTCACGCAATGCAGATGTACACCGTAACCGTACTGGAAAAGAAGCAATAGATGAGATGCTACGGGAGGAATTTCTTGCGCATCGACTTCACGCTGATGTGCCGGATGGAGAGATCAATCGCCGGCTACTTGAAATCTACCGTGAGGCAAAGCTGAGCATTGAGGAGAACGGAGCAAACACGCTCTATCTCGCTTTGGGCTTTCTAGCCTGGTACGAGACGGAAACTTCCCCTAAGCGGAGGTTGGCTCCTATTATTTTGATCCCGCTGGAGATCGAGCGACGTTCTGTCCAGGAGGGGTTCAGCATCAAGCAGGGCGATGACGAACCGATGGTCAACGTCACCCTGCTGGCCCACCTGGCAGCGGATTTTGAACTGACCATCCCAGGGCTTGACCCGATCCCAATGGACGAACATGGCATTGATGTAGCGCTGATACTCAGAAAATTCAGGGAAGCTGTCGTCGATATTGACCGCTGGGAGGTGCTTGAATCCGCTTATGTCGGCCATTTTTCGTTCACCAAGTTCCTCATGTGGCGCGACCTTGAGGTCCGTGCCGATGACTTGCAGAAAAATGCCATTGTCAGGCACCTGATTCACAACCCATCCGAGGTTTATCCAGATGATGGAGTCTTCCCCGACCCAGACCTGTTGGACGAGACCCACAGTCCGGAAGAGACCTTCTGTCCCCTCAGTTATGACTCTTCACAACTCGCGGCTGTCCATGCTTCGGCTGCCGGAAAAAGTTTTGTCCTCCACGGACCGCCCGGAACCGGCAAATCACAGACAATCACCAACATTATCGCCCATAACCTGGCTCTGGGAAAAACAGTCCTGTTCGTCTCGGAAAAGCGGGCCGCCTTGGAGGTTGTCCACCGCCGACTGACGGAGTCCGGCCTTGGGCCATTTTGTCTGGAGCTCCATTCCAACAAGAGCCACAAAAAAGGGGTGCTGAGCCAGTTGGAGCAAGCGTTGAACGCCCATGAGGGTCACTCATCAGAAGAGTGGCTGGAGGAGGCGCAAAAACTTGCGGCAACCCGCAAGGAACTGAATGCCTATGTATCCGCCCTGCATGCGGTTCGCGAATCTGGTGAGTCTGTCTTCCACGGCATATCCCAACTCATTGGCCACCGTGACATCACCTTGGTAAAATTTGCGTGGCCGTCTGTGGCCCATATTGATCGTCAGCGTCTGAGTGCCTTGCGCGAAACGGTACGCCAGTTACAACTGGTGGGAGCACAAATCGGCCATCCGGCGACCAACGCCTGGACAGCGGCTGCATGTGAAACTTGGAACCCAGAGTTTCGTAACAATGTTGAGAACACCATAAAGGAAGTAGTAAATGCCGCTTCGGCCCTTGCAGAGGTTGGTGGCAGGATTGCGCCCATCATTGGTATGACCCAATCCCCTTGGAGCCGCCAGGATCTGGATAACCTGGCCGTAATTGCATCGGCACTGGTTAATTGCCCATCCGTACCGCCGGCACTGTTGTCGTCCAATGAATGGGAACCGATCAAACTGATGATCCAGGAAATTGCTGCTCACGGCCGGCAACGGAATCAGCTGAGGGAAAAGCTCTATAAGCGGTACGTCCCCGGCCTCCTTTCTTTGGATCTTGATGGGCTGGTGCAGCAATGGTTCGCTGCCCAAAAATCGTGGTTTTTGTCTCGCTGGCTTGGTAGCCGCAAGGTGCGCCAGACTCTGGTCACCGTCGCCCGCTCGGAATTTTGCCTCCAAAATTCGGAGATCTCCGCAGAACTTGATCAGGCGCTGGCCTTGCGGCAGGAAGAGCAATTTATCAAGCACGCTGCTACCCGTGCCGAAGAGATATTGGGCGTCTATTGGCAAAACGGAGAGGCTGATTGGAACGTTGTTAGTGATTATATCGATCGAACGGAGTCCTTACGTAAGGTTGCATCCAGCGTGGCAGGAATCGACTTTGAACGTGCCATCCAATACCGCAGCAAATGGGCGCAACTGATTGCCGAGGGAAATGAACAGCTCAAAAGTGAAAATCCGATCGGACAACGCTTCCAGGCTTATCTTGAATCATTTGAGCATTTCAAAAAAGTAGAGAACGCCCTGACATCGGTGTTGGCACTCGATTCACAAGGCGCATGGGGATCAACGTCTGCTATTGACTATCTCGCAGATATCCTGAAGCAGTGCAGTCTGTGGCTGGAGAATTTGAATGGCTTGAAAGCATGGTGCTACTGGCGGTTGGCCCGCAGAGATGCGCTTGCGCTCAATCTGACGCCGCTGATCAATGCCTATGAAACTCAAGGCTTGCCGACAGAGAAGCTTCAAAAAACTTTTACGAAGGGCTACTACCAGTGGTGGTGCGATGCCATTATTGGCTCAGAACCGGCACTTTGTGGGTTCTTTAGCATCGCTTTCGAGGACAAAATTCGGGAGTTCAAGAAAATCGACGCCAAGTACACCCATTTGACTCAAAAAGAGATCCGGTCTCGCGTTGCCGCAAAGCTTCCCAAGGGACAGGCGGATAACCCTAACTCCGAGATGGGACTTCTTCGCCGCCAAATGCAACGAAAAGTTGGGCACATGCCGGTTCGTGCCTTGATCCAGAAGATTCCTAATCTGCTTCCCCGGCTAAAGCCCTGCCTGTTGATGAGTCCAATTTCTGTCGCCCAATACCTTGACCCAAGCCATTCAGTCTTCGATATGGTTATCTTCGACGAGGCTTCGCAGATTCCAGTATGGGACGCCGTTGGAGCCATTGCCCGCGGTAAAGAAGCGATCATTGTCGGTGATCCGAAACAGTTGCCGCCTACCAATTTCTTTTCACGAGCGGATAGCGGGGATGGTGACGATGCGGATGACAACATTGTGGATGATCTGGAAAGCATCCTTGACGACTGTATTGCTGCCCAGCTTCCCGAGAGACATCTTAACTGGCATTACCGCAGCCGTCATGAAAGTCTGATCGCCTTCAGCAATTACCATTATTACGGCAACCGTCTACTCACATTTCCTTCGCCTCATCAGGAACTGGGAGTATCGTTTCGCCATGTCAAAGGCGAATACGACAAGGGCAAGAGCAGGACCAACAAGGCCGAGGCCACCGCAGTCGTGAGCGAGGTTTTACGCAGGTTGCTCGATCCCATTCAATCCAAGTTCAGCATAGGCATTGTAACCTTCAGCCAAGCCCAGCAACAGTTGATTGATGATCAGCTGGAGGAGGCACGTCGGCTGAACCCGGAGATCGAACCATACTTCGCCGATGGAGCGGTTGAGCCGGTTTTCATCAAGAACCTGGAAAACGTCCAGGGTGATGAGCGGGATGTTATCCTCTTTTCTATCTGTTACGGCCCAGATGCAGCGGGTAAGGTCTCCATGAACTTCGGCCCGATGAACCGCGATGGCGGCGAACGTCGGCTCAATGTGGCCATCACCAGAGCGCGTCGGGAAGTGATCGTATTTTCAACCCTCCGTGCCGAACATATCGATCTCTCGAAGACCCGCTCGCAAGGTGTGGCTGATCTCAAATGTTTCCTCGATTATGCTGAGCGTGGCCCGGTAGCCATTGCCGAACGACGTTCCTCCGAACCTGAGGGAGAATGTGAATCTCCCTTCGAGATACAGGTCTGTGATGCTTTGCGGGAAAAGGGACATATCGTGCATCCGCAGGTAGGCTGTTCCGGGTATCGAATAGATCTGGGAATTATTGATCCGGATCGGCAGGGTCGTTACCTGCTGGGGGTAGAATGCGATGGTGCAAACTACCACCGCTCCAAGAACGCTAGGGACAGGGATAAGCTGCGGGAAAGCATTCTGATCGGGCTTGGCTGGACTATTCACCGTGTATGGTCCACCGACTGGTGGGAAAGGCCTGCCGAAGAACTTGCCCGGATCGAGGCGGCTATTGAAGCGGCACTCCAGACAAGTCATCTACCGGAAACGGTTGCTGAACCAGCGCTACAATGGATTTCATCCGCACCGTCAGTGACTGGGAGTGTACAGGAGGAGAAAGTTTCCGAAACTGCCATATCGCAGCCACCTGCAATTAATGAGCAGTTGTTGCTGGTTTATGAGCCTTTTGTAGTAGGTGAAATCAGGGGTAACCCGGATGATTTTTATGATGTGAAGTCCGATGGCAGTATCCGTGTGCTCATAGAGGAGGTTGTCAGCAAGGAAGGTCCAGTGAGTCTTGACATCGTTACACGCCGAGTTGCTGAACACTGGGCTGTGGGAAGAATAACTTCACGGACAGTGAAGCGTATTGAGGGATTAACCGGAAAAGCGAATGTTAAGATTATTCGTGAAGTTGATGGGGCTTTTCTGTGGATACCCAGCCAGGATCCAAAAGGCTTTTCACTGTTCCGCATCTCAGGTGAGAATGAAAACTCGAAAAGAGATGCAGAGTGCCTTCCACCGCAAGAAGTTGCCAATGCTGTTTTGCACGTCCTTGAACAGAATGTGAGTTTGCCGATCACGGATTTGGTGCGGGAGACTGCTCGGTTACTTGGTTATCAGAGGACCGGACCGGCAGTTGATAAGTCGATGAGGAGCGGTATTGGGCTTTTGGTGAAGAAGGGCGGGGCGAAGGAAGAAGGTGGAATGATTGTTCATCAATAGACCATCCAAAATGAAATTTTAATGAGCATTGCATTTTGATTCGAAGTTAGTTTTTGAGACTCGAAGGCAGATCAAACTGCTTACAATCACACAATTTTTGGCCAAGGACATGGGGCGATTATGAACTCAGCAGTCAAACAGGAATTCTTTAGGTGGATCGCCGGTCTTGATAATTCGAAACTTACTGATATTGATCGAAAACTGATCAACCTGATGGTTTCCAACTTTGGGACATTAGCACCTCTCTCAACTGCACAAGGAAGCAGGGCTAAGAAAATAAGTGAGCTAATACAAAAGCATCACCCCACACTCTCAAGCGAGTTCCCGGATATCCTGAGTCATAAATCCAGCAGTTCGGAAAAATTCGACCGGATTACAGAGCTTAAAATTGGGCCGTTCAGAGGTTTCGCGACAAACGAAATATTTGCCTTCGACAAAAAGTACACTTTCATGTATGGGCCAAACGGTTCAGGTAAATCGAGTTTCTGCGAAGGACTTGAATATGCTTTACTCGGAGGGATTGAAGAAGCGGAAGCCAAAAGAATCATACTTAATGAATACATCAAAAACACACAGAAAAGCTCCGCTATAGCCCCAATTGCAAATGGTGTTAACGCTGCCGGTAAGATAGTGATTATACCACAAAATCAGGCTCTCTACCGTTTTGCCTTCGTAGAGAAAAATCGGATTGACGGTTTTGCACGAATAACTGCAACTACAGCAAGTGCTCAGAAAGACCGGATTGCTACTCTATTTGGCCTCGATGCATTTAGCACATTCGTTGATGGTTTTTCAGATGACATTGAAAAGTATGTCACCCTTACTAATGCAAAGGCTGAAGCTTTTAAGGCTGAAAGCCAGAAATATGATGCTGATATACTCCGTAATTCCCAGATTGATACAGATATGTTGGAGAATACAACGAAGTCCGACGAATTGATTAAAGAAGTTTCGCAGGAAAATGTCATTACACTTGACGGTCTAAACCTGTTCCTTGCTGGTTCTGATGGAATTTCTGGCTACATTGATAATCTCCAGCGAAAAAAGACAGAAATAATTCCAGAAGACCTTAAAACAGATTCTCTGGATTCATTTCCGTCAATTCTATTGAATATCCGTTCCGCGATTCAGGCGTTTGACGTCGATTTTGAACAACTCAAGGTTCTTTCCTCGGATGTTAATTTCAAAGACCTGTATTCGGCGATTGAGTCAATCGGTTCAAATCAAGACGGTGATCTATCTCGATGTCCTGCATGCAAAACACCAATTGAACAAGTAGTTGTTAACCCCTTTGAAAATGCAAAAGAAGAACTCGTTAAACTGAAAAGCCTTTCAAAATTACAAGAACGGATTTCAGAAACTGGCAATTCGCTTTCCAATGATGTTCGCAGTGCGATTTCAACTGTTAATACAATAAATGAATTGAGTAAGAGTGCTGGGCATATAGACAGTACACTTCCCGTGCTGACAGAATTCGTTTTCATCAATATGGCGACAGTCGAAAATTGGAAGCCGGTTCTTGAGTCGGAACTATTAGCACAAGAAAGCCTTGGGTCACAGATTGAAGCAATCAGGGCTTCGATTTTAACCCATAACACTGCACTATCCGTTAAGAGAGAGCAGCAAAAAGTGGTTGATGGCGAATTGAAGAAACATCAGGTATTCAATAACCAACTTATCGAATTGATATCCAATAAGAAAAAACTTATCGATGAAAAAGCCACTTGCCAAAAAGCAATAGATGATTTCATAGCAGCCAATGCGGCAAAGCTCAATGAGATTGAAGATGAGAACAAGCGAATCGAAATAAACCAGCAATATGCCGTTACGTATAAGAGATTAATACGGAACTTGAAGTTGACTCGCAATCAGTTGCCTTCCAAACTCTCAGCGGGACTTTCTGAGAAGGTTAAAGAGTATTACAACATAGTCAACGCTCACGACCCAAATTTTGAACTACTTGATTCATTGACGCTTCCTGCAGTGTCTGGTGCAAAAATTGAAATTCAATTCAAAGGGGATTCACGAACACATGATGTTTTGCATATTCTTAGTGAAGGACATATCAAGGTGCTCGGACTTTCAATACTACTTGCTAAAGCGGTAAATGAAAATCTTGGATTCCTGATATTTGACGACATTGTAAACGCTATTGACGACGACCATCGCGGAGGGATTGCTGACCTTTTGTTGTGTCACGATGATCTCAGAGACCGGCAGTACATTTTGACATGTCACGGAGAAACATTTATCAACAAACTTGAACACAAACTTGGAACTTCACAAGCAGGCAAAAATGTTAAGAGTTATCGTTTTATTCCTGCCGACACTGTAACAACGCGTGGCGTACAAGTTTCAATAGGCGATTCAAAGCACTATTTGCTCAAAGCAAAAGAATCTCTGGATAAAAATAACTTGAAAGACTCTGCTACAGATTGCCGCCGGGCTGCTGAAAGTATTTCTTATCAGCTTTGGAAAATTCTCGACAAGAGATTGAAAATAAACCTGAAAGTTACAATGCGAGCTCCGGGTGTTCCTCCGGATTTATCTACCGTCGTGGACAGCTTGTTAAAAGAGCTTGAGAAAATCTCGGCGGTTGAAGTCTTGCACGGAAAACTTTCAGAGCTAAAAGCAAAATATCCTTGGAGCCTCCTAAACAAAGGTGTCCATGAAGATGAGAATCAACCGGAATTCGAGCGCAAAGACATTTCAGATCTTATTCAACTTGCTCAAAGCATCGAAGAGCATGTTTCTACTTTGAAATTGTCTGTGGCAGGTGCATAGAAAATATCAAAGTAGTTTCCCCCATGTCAGAAAACTGAGGGAGGCGGATGTGACGCGGGGATTTGATCAAGTTTTCAAGAATCTGGCAGAGATATAAATTTTGATTGATACATTCATCATTTCAAAACTCACGTTATTGAACTTCAGAAAACGTGTTTGATCGTTTTGCTGGCGTCAGCACAATGATCCTTGAGAAGCTTTAGACCATGATATTCCGAACCATTTTGTTGACATCAACAAAATGGTCGATCTGGGTTTTTACAGCAAAATGTTTCCGATCATTTTCCTGACGTCAGGAAAACGATCCCGATGCCAAAACGTCCCCATCGGCTCTTCCAGGGCCCACCCCGGTACAGGCTTTCATCTGATCTATAGAAGCTGGAGTTCCACCCCATGAAAAATGAAACCAATCAATTTCTGATTTACCGTAGTGAGGATGGCCGTACCAAGATTGATGTCATGCTGGAGGCTGAAACTCTCTGGTTGTCACAGAAACAGCTTGGCGAGCTGTTCGGCAAGGCCAAGGGAACCATCAGCGAACATATCAAGCATATTTGTGAGGATGGCGAACTGGATGAAAAATCAGTTGTTCGGTTTTTCCGAACAACTGCCACTGATGGCAAACAGTACGACGTCGCCCATTACAATCTGGATATGGTGTTGGCGCTTGGCTACCGGGTCAGAAGCCAGGCAGGTGTGCGTTTTCGCCAGTGGGCCAGTGACAAGCTGAAAGAGTACATCATCAAAGGCTTTGTGCTGGATGATGAACGTCTGAAAAACCCCGGCAAACATCACGATTATTTCGACGAGCTAGCAAGACGCCTGCAAGACATCCGCACCAGCGAGCGCCGCTTTTACCAGAAAATAACCGACATATATGCCACCAGCGTTGACTATGATCCCAACCACCCGCTTACCCAGGAGTTTTTTGCCACTGTGCAGAACAAGGTGCACTATGCAATCCATGGCCTGACTGCCGCTGAACTGATTCAGTCACGAGCCGACAGCAGCCGGCCGAACATGGGGTTGACCTCATGGGAGGGGGGACGCATACGTAAGAGTGATGCGCTGATTGCCAAAAACTATCTGAATGAAGAAGAATTACGAGCACTGAATAATCTGGCGGAACAGTATCTGATCTTTGCCGAAGGTCAGGCGACACGGCGGATTGCCATGA
>JABBNX010000115.1 GCA_019352135.1 Pseudomonadota bacterium | reverse complement strand
TGGCTGTGTCGACAATAGTGATCGTGACGCCGTCCGTGCCGCCGATCACATCGACGTCCATGCCAGCGTATGAATAGTGCCCGGGTGCGAACCCTCCTTCTCCATACATTTCTTGGGTAAGCTTGGAAGTTACCGCGTAGAGAAGATTTCTCTGCAGTGATTCCTTGAATTGCTCCAGTGGCGTCTGCGGGGTAGTTTTCTCCTTGTGATCATTCTGCATGGCTGCAGAATTGAGGAGATACGAACCATTGAAAACGTTTCCGCCTACAAAGGATGGATTGACCGGAGTATGAATCAGCTCAGAGGCAAGTGAAGTGCCTCCCCAAAAAACACACGCAACAACGGCGACATACAGTTTTTTAATGTTCATTTTTTTCCTCCATTCTATTTATCAGGGCAATCACTGTATTCCGTTGCCCATCATATCTTTGTCCTGTTCGAGATTTCTGATTGCCTCGTTTTGTCTTGCCAAATATTTGCTGCTATCTGCCACAGCTTCCTTGGCAAGGCTTTCAATTTGCTCTACATTAGGTTTCAAGAGCGCTTTAAAAACCAAATTGCCATTTATTTCAATGGAGACCCAGCTTCCGGCTCGAAAATCAGATTGCTCGTCAATAACGATATTATATTCGGTAGCCGCCGTTTCCCAAAAAAGACTAAAGTTACTGGCAAAATCATGACCCATCTTTGACTTTGTCTGGTCAATAATCAGGCCATCAATTTCAACATCCCCGGATTGCGCCCAAAGAATCTGGGTCGACAGAAACATGAGCACAAAAAATAGTATGACTGTAATAGATGTGTTATTCTTCATCTATGAATCCTAATAAAGCCCTTGGGCACCTGTTAGGGATGCTTCTGGAAATGGATACTTACTGTTTACCCGGACACAACGCCGAGATTCACTGCGGAATTTCTGCAATGCATGCGCCGTTCGGGTGTTGTCGAGGATCTGGTTTGTTGATATAAAGAAACTGAATGTCTCCAGTCAGTTGTGTTTAATATCAAATACCATGCCAGTTGGCGGCTAACTAAATGTTCTTTAACAACACATTGTTATCGAATTTGGTCCGTACGTGTTGTATGTATAAAAATGTTACTTTAAAATTCATAAATGGTGACACATGATTCGAGTGAATGCTTAAATCAGAATTATTAATTGATGTTAAAAAAAATGCAGCTGTTACTATTGGAGCTATGGGTCTACCAAGTAATAAGATAAAAATAAGCCAACTTGACAATCGGAAATTATGCGAATAAGGAGATGATATGAAAGAAATATATGGTTCAGCGTGAATAGGACTTTGGGTTCGTTTGTGATAAATCATCACGAGCGGAGGAAATTCCATGCGAAAGAAACGTCACAATTACACCCCAGAAGAGAAGATTTCCATTTTACGGCGTCATCTGGTCGAGCATACTGCCGTATTCGACCTATGTGATCAGCCTCAGTTGAAGATCTTCTATAGACATGGACGGAACTTTATAAAATTAGCAGATATAACGAGGGATATTTTGAAATGAATGGGCGCTGTAAACTTTGCGGCCAGACAGCAAAACTGGTAAAGGCGCATATCATTCCGAAGGGCCTTTACAAAGATCTTCGAGATTCAAATGGTGGAGTCAGTAAGCTAATAACAAACACTGTTGGCGTCCATTCCAAGCGGGTACCGGTAGGTCTCTATGACCCCCAAATTGTCTGTGAGGACTGCGAAAGGTTGTTCTCCCCATGGGATGACTACGCAAAGTGGTCTTTTGAAAAAAAATGACCCAATCCCTTAATTGATAAAGGTCGAATTATCGCATACGATTACGGGCTGCCCGATTATCAGAATCTAAAACTATTCTTCATTTTGCTCCTCTGGAGAGCACATGCCTCATCACAGCCATTTTTTGGAAGAATAGACCTCGGTCCACACGAGGCAGACGTTGCAATAATGATTAAGAGTGCGGACCCTGGAGATCCTGATGAAGACTCCATCGTGCTGGCACGGTTTGATCACCCGTTGGCTGAAGTCATACAAGATCCATACAGAACTCGGTTTTTTGGTATCAACTGTTACCGTTTTTATCTACCATCATATTTTTTCATGATTAAATTCGACAGCCGTCCTTTCCCTGATGGCTTTCGGGAATTAATGTTGCATCCAGGGGTGAACTTTCATGCATTGGCGAAAGATTTTATGGCGAGCAAGGAAATGCGCTTACTGAATAAAATGGTTGAGAAGATAAAAGGGGAATAAAAAAGTCCCCTTGCATGTCAGACTCTGCCATCAATTTCTTTTGACTTTCAGCACAGTTGTCTGATACAACCCACGTTACAATTGATTCACAAAGACGAATTGGTGCTGTGCTGTGAAAGCATAGTTAAAAGGGAAGAAGGTTAAAGTCCTTCGCTGACCCGCAACTGTAACAGGTGATGAACGCCGCACTATGCCACTGGTTTTTTCCGGGAAGGCGCGGCCAGTAAGATGACCCTGAAGCCAGGAAACCTGCCATTCCGATTTTGTTTTGGAACCTCCGTGGAACGAGGGGCCGAAGCCTGATCGTATCTGATTACACGGTTTTCGAGCCCCTGTCCATTTCACGGACCGGGGCTTTTTTTGTTAGCAGGTGAGAAGTTCATTCTTGTGTGTTTCTGACAGAACAAAATGTAGTTGACGCACGTATCCAGTTTACTAACGCTTGGGGGGAAGTATGGCACGTACAATCTTTGTTACCGGTGGAACACGTAGCGGTAAAAGTTCCTGTGCTGAAAAATTGGCTCTGGAGTTTGGAGCCCCGCTCGGCTATCTCGCGACAGCTCAGACTCTGGATAATGAGATGGATGAGCGTGTCAGACGCCACCGTGAACGGCGCGGAAGTGAATGGAACACGATAGAGGAACCGTACCATCTGTCACAGGCGCTGGCCCGCTGTGATGGTCAGTACAAGGCAATTCTGGTTGATTGTGTGACGCTCTGGCTCTCTAATCTGCTGCTCAAATATGAAGATGCTGAGGAACGGTGCGAAGAGCGGATTCATGAGGATCTGCAGCGCTTGAAGAGTACGCTGCAGGGGATGGTAACGCCGGTTATCCTGGTTAGTAACGAGGTTGGCATGGGGATCGTTCCGGACAATAGGGTGGCGCGTATGTTCCGCGACATTGCCGGATCGACGAATCAGGCCCTGGCAGTAGCGGCGGATGAAGTGTATGTCGTCATAAGCGGGATTCCGCTAAAACTGAAATAGTCAAAAAGGAGAGATTTGTATGGACATCATCATGGACACGCTCGAACGCATCACGCCGGTCAGCCAGGAACTGCTTCGACAGGCACAGACAAGGCTAGACAATAGGACCAAACCCCTCGGATCACTGGGTCGTCTGGAAGAATTTGCCCGGCGGGTCGTCGCTACCAGCGGAAATCCGGATCCGGATGTCGGTAAAAAAGTCATTTTTACCTTTGCCGGAGACCACGGCGTCACGGAAGAGGGGGTCTCCTTATTTCCCCGTGAAGTCACCCCTCAGATGGTGCTGAATTTTCTCTCCGGAGGTGCCGGGATAAATGTGTTGGCACGCCATGTGGGGGCGGATGTACGGGTTGTTGATGTCGGTGTCGATTATGATTTTGCGGAGGTTGCGGGGCTGATTCATAAAAAAGTTGCCCGTGGCACTAAAAACTTTGCCAAAGGTCCGGCCATGACCCGTGCCGAAACTCTTGCCGCACTGACGGTTGGCATTGAGTTGGCTGACCAGTGCCGTGCTGAAGGGGTAGGTCTGGTCGGCACCGGAGAGATGGGGATCGGTAATACGACACCATCTTCGGCAATCATTGCGGCTATCTCCGGTAAAACGGTGGCAGAGGTGACTCATCGTGGTACCGGCATTGGTGACGCGGCGCTGATCAACAAGATTCGCGTCATCGAACAGGGGCTTGCTCTCAATAAGCCCGATCCGCAGGATCCGCTTGACGTGCTGGCAAAGGTGGGTGGGCTTGAAATTGCCGCGATTGCCGGTCTGGTGCTCGGGTGTGCTGCCAACTCGATTCCGGTGGTTATTGACGGCTTCATTTCGACCGCCGGTGCTCTGATAGCGTCCGAACTGCACCCCAATGTGCGTGATTACATTTTCGCCGCCCATGAGTCAGTCGAAATCGGCCATAGCTTCATGCTGGAACGCATAGGCGTCGAGCCGATTCTTGATCTCAGGTTTCGTCTGGGAGAAGGGACCGGAGCCGCTCTTGCCATGACGCTGATCGAGGCTGGAGTAAAGATACTGAAAGAGATGGCAACCTTTGAACAGGCAGGGGTCTCTCAGGGATAAACTACAATACACCCACAGATGGTGAGTGCTCACGGATAAGGTCTGCGCATAATTTATGAATAATACCATGCGTTTATTGATATCACTATAATTGAAAAGGTTTTAACTCATGTCGACCCAGATTGAATTCGCCCGCCAGGGCATCATCACCCCCCAGATGCAGACCGTAGCCGTCAACGAGCAACTTGAGGCGGAGTATATCCGCCTGATGGTGGCCGAAGGGAAGATCGTCATCCCCTGGAACCACAATCGCAAGCCGTCCCGTGTCGCCGGGATCGGCAAGGGGCTTTCCACCAAGGTGAACGCCTCTATCGGCACCTCCTCGGACATCATCGACTATGGGGCCGAGGTCAGGAAGGCGCTGGCGGCACAGGAATCGGGTGCGGACACGCTGATGGAACTCTCCGTCGGTGGCGACCTTGACCGTGTCCGACGCGAGGTGATCGCCGCTGTTGACCTGCCGGTCGGGAATGTGCCGCTTTACCAGGCTTTCTGCGAAGCGGCCCGCACATACGGCGATCCGAACAAGCTGGACGAGGAGATGCTCTTCGACATTATCGAACGGCAGTGTGCCGACGGCATGGCTTTCATGGCGGTGCATTGCGGCATTAACCTCTGCACGATCGAGCGGTTGCGCAAGCAGGGGTACCGCTACGGCGGGCTGGTCTCGAAGGGTGGGGTGTCGATGGTGGCGTGGATGATCGCAAATAACCGGGAAAATCCGCTCTACGAGAAGTTCGACCGGGTGGTTTCTATCCTTAAAAAGTACGATACCGTCCTCTCCCTCGGCAATGGTCTGCGGGCCGGGGCGATCCACGACTCTTCGGACCGGGCGCAGATCCAGGAGCTGATCTTCAACTGCGAGCTGGCAGAGATCGGTCGTGACATGGGGTGCCAGATGCTTGTCGAAGGGCCGGGACACGTGCCGCTGGACGAGATCGAGGGAAACATTCAGTTGCAGAAACGGATGAGCGGCGGTGCGCCTTACTACATGCTTGGCCCGATCGCCACTGACGTTGCCCCCGGATTCGACCATATCACCGCCGCGATCGGCGCGGCCCAGTCGAGCCGCTTCGGCGCCGACCTGATCTGCTACATCACCCCGGCCGAACATTTGGCCCTTCCGAACGAGGAGGATGTGCGCACCGGGGTCAAAACCGCCAAGATAGCGGCCTACATCGGCGATATGAATAAATATCCGGAAAGGGGACGCGAGCGGGACAAGGAAATGTCCAAGGCCCGCCGCGACCTGGACTGGGAAAAACAGTTCCGGTTGGCGCTCTACCCGGAGGATGCCCGTGCCATCAGGGCCAGCCGGGTCCCGGAGGACGAAGCCACCTGTACCATGTGCGGAGATTTCTGCGCCTCGCGTGGGGCGGGGAAGCTGTTTGCCTGCGATCTGAAGGGTGACAAAATCTGAGATATTGTTGTGAAGTTCCTCCCCCTCGTGGGGGCATAGCGAGTTTGCCCGCACCTTTCTCACTCTGCTGTAGATGGACAGTAGCATAGTTCTTGGGTGTCGTTGCGGTCAGATAAACAGAATTTTAATCACTGCTGCTGTATTAGTATGTCCTTCCGTCATTTTTTGCTGTTCCGGTTTTATCCCTTATGGTACTTGATGTGACATGCGCCTATTCCTGATCGCCTTTCAATTTCTTACTATCATTCCGCTCCCCGTCACCCTTCGCTGTGAAAAAGAAGATATGGGGCGTTCCACCGCATTTTTCCCCCTTGCAGGTCTCGTGATCGGGGGGGCACTGGCCGGGTGCAATTGGTTGATCTCACCCTGGATCGTTCGCCCCCTTTGCGATGCCCTGCTGATAACGTTGCTGGCCCTGATCACCGGCGCCCTGCATCTGGATGGCCTTGCTGATGTCTGTGATGGCCTGGCGGCCCGGGGCGGTCGGGAGCGCTTTCTGGCGGTCATGAAGGATTCGCAGGTCGGTGCGGTCGGCGCGGTCGGACTCGTACTGGCACTACTGCTGAAGTGGCAGGCGCTGGTAGCGCTGCCGGCAGAACTAAAATGGCAGGCGTTGGTGCTCTTTCCCGCTCTTTCCCGCTTTGGCCAGGTGTTGACATTAACCGGTGCTCGCCATGCCCGGCAGGATGGGTTGGGAGCCGTATTTGCCCAGGGTGCCGGTGGCAGGGCACTCTTTATCGCTTTTGTCACGGCAGCCTTTGCCGGCTTCTATCTGTTAGGCCTCACGGGGGTAATCGCTCTGGCTGCGGTCTGCATGTTTACCTTGGCCGGTCGTACATTTTTTCAGCGCAAACTGGGAGGCCTGACCGGCGATACGATCGGCTGTATCAGTGAACTCAATGAAATTCTGGTGCTCGTGATTCTTTCGGCGCTGCCGCTGATCAGATACTGATACCTGCCATTATTTGTATGTTTACTCCGGAGAATAGACATGACGCCACATACCCGTATTTATCTCATTCGCCACGGCCAGGTGGCCGGTTATGATCAGCCGCGTTACAACGGCCAGACCGACGTTGCGCTGACCGATTACGGTGTTGTACAGTACCATTGCCTCAAAGAGCGTCTGGCCGATGCGAAGATATCAGCCTGCTATACGAGCGATCTGTCACGCTGTACTACCGGTGCCGGAATTATCTGTAAGGCGTTTGGCATTGAACCGACCCCCCGCCCTGAACTGCGTGAGTTGAATATTGGGGTATGGGAAGGGTTGACGTGGCAGGAAATCCGCTCAACCTGGCCGGAAGGGTGGCAGGCGCGGTTGGCCGATCTGGTCAATTACCGGGTGCCGGAGGGAGAAAATCTGCTGGATGTGGAGGCGCGGGTCATGCCGGTCATCAATGAGGTTGTGGAACGGCATAAAGGTCAGGAACTGCTGGTGGTCGGGCATGGTGGGGTCAACCGCATCGTGCTGCTGAATGCGATTGGTGCGCCGCTGTCAGGGATGTTCAACATCGAGCAGAATTACGGCTGCCTGAATATTATCGACTTTTATGCCGACGGACGGGCAACGGTGAAACTGATGAATGGGTGATGAAACACCCGTCCGGCCGGGAAAATAGGCATTGCAGCTCATCCGGGATTTGATCTGCTTTATTTAGTAAAAAATACCCCCGATGTTTATCCATGTTTGACAGAAATCTTCTATTGTAACCAGAAACAGTTGATTTATGTGATCTCAATCACAAACTCTCCGGTTGAGGTATGAATTTGATTATATGGTGATCTGAATCACACCTACCCTGACATTTCTCAGCTATTATTCCAAACGAAATATAAACAGAATCAATTAAGCATGCGTAGACGATAATACTAAACCATTCGCGAGAATGGGACGGAAAGCCTACTGGGCCTCACTGAGGCAGCCGGGTCGCCGAAATATCATGAATGATATTCGGCCCCGGCTTTTTTTTGTGCAGCATCCTCAGTTGGTGCCAGAAGGTGGCACGCATTAACAAAAGGAGTACAGATGAGAAGATTCACTACACGTAGATTTTTTGCTCTTACTGCAGTTTCATTGATGGTCGTTGGACTGATGCTGGCCGGTTGCGGTTCTGGAGGCGGCTCCGGAAGCGGCTCGTCTCAGGTTCTGAACGGTGCCGCCCCTGTTGCTGCTCTGCCGGGCGGACAGGTGAGCCAGGCTGCTCCTGATCCGAACAGTGGCAGTGTAAGCCCGGCGACAACCGGGGCAGCAACCACCGCAGCAACAACCACCGCAGCAACAACCACCGCAGCAACAACCACCGCAGCAACAACCACCACCGCAGCCGCATCCAAACAGCTGGCTCTGTCATGGGATCCGGTTGCCGGTGCCACCTCTTATAATCTGTACTGGTCAACCGTAGCGGGGGTTACTCCTGCCAACGGGACAAAAATCAGCGCTATCAGCAGCCCCTCTTATGTACATACCGGCCTGGCTGCCGGCACCACCTATTATTACGTTGTCACGGCTGTTGACAGTACCAGCGAAAGTTCCGCCTCGGCCTCGGCCTCGGGAACTACAGCGTTGTAACGGCTGCAGAGATGCAAAAGGCTGTAAGGCCATATCTGTGATTGTATCTGTTTCACAGGCTTGGAAAAATCAGAGGGCTCCTTTCAGCGGAGCCCTCTTTTTGTTCTCGTAAAAAAATACTTCTGACATCTGGTATTTGTAGCAGTATTGAGATATATTGTTACACTTTCCAATTCATGCAGACACCTGTTGCCGGCTTGCCAGGTTACCATCTGCAATACTGGCCGCCAAATGTCCCATCAATCCAAAATCAGCGATTACAGTCGTTACTTCAGCCACAGACAGAAGGTCTATCTGGTCAATATGTCGGCGGAGCGCAATAGCGAGATTTATGAGTCGCTGAGCGGTGTTGTTACCTCCAGTGCCATGGATTTACTTGAACTCATGGTTACCCATAGCGGACACGATACGCATGGCGATGAGATCGGGAAAGCAACCTATAAGCTGACGAGCGAGGCCTTTGGGAGTGGCATCCAGGTGCTGGCAGACCTGACCGGCATTGTTTCCGGTAATATCTTTCAACTCCGGATGCATGGCACATTGGAGATGTTCCAGCGCCGTATCGTCCCTCGTGTTGAAATCTCTACACAAATATTTATGCTGCGTGGCAATTTCCCGCTCGCCTTTTTTAGAAAAGAGTGGAAGCGGGTCATGGGGCATCTGCGCAATAATAACACTCTGCCGGGGCTTGTTCTGCAGGAGACTCTGATTAACCTGGGTGCCGGCGGGATCGGGCTGACTGTCGATACAAACAACCGCCCGACCCCTCTTTCCATGTTTTTTATTTCAGTTGATAAAGTACCGCCGGTCTGTGCTCTGGCGGAAACCGTCTGGGAACAGTCTATGGATGAAGGGGTACGGTGCGGTTTCCGTTTTATTCATATTCTCAAAGCGGATCAGGAGCGTATCAACACGTATATCAGTACTGTGGTACGGAAAAACGGCGGCACCCCTCTGGATTACAAGCGCAATTGGGTGCTATTGGACAAAATGGTTGCGGATGGCCGCACATCTGAATAAAAGCTTTTGCAGACACATAGGTACGTGAAGAAAAGTGTAAAAAAGGAATTAACTTATGAGACCGCGAGCTCCCCGGACGGTGACCCTTCCCAACGCTGATGAAGCTGCTGCTATCCTCAAGCGAATGCGTGGTGAGGTTGACAGTAATGCCAACTACCGGACAAAATCCCTGAAGATCCACGGTCCGGTTTGCGCTAAATGCGGCCGCGAGTTTGATCAGAGCAGTCTTAATCTTCTGACCGTTCATCACAGGGACGGTAATCACCACAACAATCCGCCCGATGGTTCAAATTGGGAGAACCTCTGCGTCCATTGCCATGACGACGAACATTCGCGCGGGGTGCTCGGAGAGTATCTGTCGAGTAAGGTAAAAACTACTTGAAGTTCTGATATATCAGTCTCCCGACCAGCGCTAGGACCATCGTGATGAACACCGGCCTGATAAATGCGGTTCCTCTGTAAGAAAAAAAAGCCGGGAGTGTGGGTGGGGAATCATCTTCGTAGTTACATTTTCTTCGGCCAGTAACTGCCGCCTGATATCGTGGCGGTTATGCTTCCCACCACGACTTTTGATTTCATCTGTACCGGTATCCGGCGGTCATCATCTGTCAGCCAGATGTATATATCTCCCGTCCGGGCAAAAATTCCTTCCGATTTCAAAAGCGGGTGAATAACAACGGTCTTGAAGCGTCCGAGCGGCGTGACAAGCTCTTCCTTGCGCAGTACTTTCACCTCCGTGTTCCAGAGCCGTTTGCAGTCATAAATGTCAATAAAATATGACATGCCGACCTGCAGAGGTATCGTGCGGAAATAGTAGAAGCTGGAAAGGGTATCGTAGGTCAGATTTGTGATGGCGTGTTGCGTCTCACCGTTGTTGCGGTGATTGATGGTCGTCACTTCCAGTCTCTGGCGGTCGAAGCGGGCTTCCCGGTTGGTTATGGTCCTTCCTTCATGCTTTCGCTCTTGATAGAGACGTGGAACGCCAATATGCGGAGGATGAGAACCAGTCGTCAAAAAGGATTCGATCCGGTCGTTAACCGGGAAAAAGAAGCGCAGCCAGTCCGCCGAACGGGCTGTTGAAACAATATGGATATCTGCCCCCTCCTGCTTGACCTCCTGGACTGCATGGCCGGCGGTGAGGCCGGCGTACGAAAGCTCAAACTCCAACCGTTCCGGGATCGGGAATGCCGCAGCCCGATTCACCAGACAAAATGACGCAACTGTCGCACACGTGAGAACTACTGTGTGTATGTAATGCCGTACAATCATAATCTTCATATGCATGTTACCTAAGTTTATGCCTGACCGCCTGCCTGTGATTGTTCAAACTCGGTGCGTGCCTTGTGAATTTCCTCGACTTCACGCAGTTTGTCTCCCATCCAGGCGTGGAATACTTTTGCATTCTCATAACTCATGACAACGCCGGTATCAATAAAACGAACCATGCTGCTGGCCAGATCTTTGGGCTCTACGCCGGTTTCGCGACCTATTGCACCTTCAGGAGTAATTTCATGCGAAATGGCATCCGGCAGTGGTTGGCGTTCAAGGTAGAAATTGATTACCATTTCGCCACGGGGAGAAAAACCGCCTTGGGCACCATTGACATAGGTAGGGTTGTAACCGTAATTAAATACATATTTAAACGTTAACTCAGGTTTTTTGTTGCTCATCAGTCTTTCTCCTTGTTCCGCCGGGAATTGTAGATGCGATAATACCACGTTTGTTACTATAGATAGTCTTCTAAACTACCTAGCAAAAATCGGAAGGTCAAAGAAAATATTTTCTTGCACAATTTAAGACAGGCACCAACAAAATGCGGCTTACGTCTCTGGAAATAATGTTGTCAGTGCAGTCTGGGCAGGTTAAAGCATCTGATGATGCTATTCGGACGAAAAAATGACAGGGTGTCTTTGATTGCCGGCACCATGCGGGGTATCGTGGTCGGGTGCCGCGTTTTTTACTGGTCCGGCCTCAGGGCGATTGCTTCAATGTTCGCTTTTGCCAGTAATTAATCATCAGGTCAGGGCTTTAATGTCGTTTTCTCATAAAATCCTTT
>JABBNX010000114.1 GCA_019352135.1 Pseudomonadota bacterium | reverse complement strand
CAACACCCAAAACCTATTACTCATTTGGTAAAACTAAGTCAGGTTCTCAGCGGTAAACCCGGAAACCAGCTCCTTAAAGGCGAAGATTTTCGGGTTTAGTTATTTGTGGTTCTTGTCTGCGGGTGCAAATCCTAAAGTGTTATTTCAACACCTTTGTGGAATGGCTTGTAAAAAAAACGGGCCTCCGGAGTTTGTGCCGGGGCCCGTCCTGTTTATCTTCTGGAAAATGAAAGAAACGGTCTGGTTATGCGACCAGATACTTATTTACATCCTCCGGAGTCATGTTATTGACCACGGAAAAAACCTGTTTAGAATCATCGGTACGTAACTCAATTCGGCATTCAGAACCAGGCTCTGCTTTGGTGTAGCGGAGGAGGATTCTGGCGCTTAGACTGTAAAAATCATCTTCTTGACTGCCGACTATGATTGCCACTGGGGTGTTGCCATCTAACCA
Organism: Pseudomonadota bacterium; assembly: GCA_019352135.1. GTDB lineage: Bacteria > Desulfobacterota > Desulfuromonadia > Geobacterales > Pseudopelobacteraceae > JACRCG01. The sequence goes on along the minus strand of JABBNX010000114.1, from coordinate 10,960 downwards.
GGTCAGTGCGGCTTCTTCCGGTTGCCGGAGTTGTTCAAGCAGGTTGTTGTCGGCCTCGCTACGTCCCATGATTGCTTTGCTCTCCGGTCCGATCCGGAAATGGCGCCCGGTTTTAAGCAAGCGGAAATCGCGCAGATTGAGTTCTTCAGCATGGTCAAATACATCGCGTATTTTGGGGACATATGATAGTTCGGTCAGCAGGCATCCACCGGCCGGGCAGGGGTAGTCCTTGACATCCATATCCTCAGCCATTTGCATTTGAATAGAGCGTGACCTCCCTTCAATTGCCATCAGTTTGTCCCGGTTTACCCATCCTTCTTTTTCGGGTATCGTCGGTTCAAAATGCCGGGCGGAAAGGGGACGCAGCAAGAGTCCTTCCAGCCCGCTTTCACGTTCGATAACCCGCAATGTATCGCGCCTCTGGCTCATCGGCCGCTGACCAAGTACCTCTCCGGTGAACACAAAATCTGCGCCGCTCTCAAGCATGTACTCTTTGGCTTTTCTGAGCAGGTATATTCGGCAGTCCACACAAGGATTCACTCCTTTTCCGTAACCGTGAACCGGGTTGCGGACGATTTCAAGATATTCCACCCCTTTATGCATGACCTTGATCGGAATGTTGTATTCTTGGGCGACACGAACAGCTTCAGATTTACAGCCGGAGTTTTTCCCGGTGCAGGTACAAAAGGGGGAGGTAAAGTTGAGGGCTTCGACTTCAATACCAAGGTCAATCATCATCTTGACGGCCAGAGTGGAGTCGAGTCCTCCCGAGAGGAGGGCGATTGCTTTTCGTTTCATATAAAGAGCTCCTGGGGCTCCATGACGAGAACGTTCAGAAAGGGAAGTGACCGTCACAGGACCAAATTTTACCAAGGCTAACATGATGTACAAGCGAATGTAAAGTTGGAAGTCGTAATCATAACGCATGAACCCTGCAAAATTTGTACTACAGCCTAATTGTTCTTTTTATTTTCTAGAAATAGTTTCCGTTAACGTGGTAAAAGTTTTTTATGAGTATTTCTGCCGAAAAATTCTTTTTGGGACGTCAGCCGATTCTTGATCGTAAACAAGAAATTGTAGGCTATGAGCTTCTTTTCCGTTCAGCTGACATTGACCATGCTGTTTTTGAAAGCTATTCCCACGCGAGCTCTAATGTAATTACGCATGCGCTTGCCTCGTTTGGAATGAATGAAGTTCTGGGAGGCAAATTCGGTTTCATAAATGTGCATCTCAGTCTGTTGCTGTCGGAAATGCTTGAACTTCTGCCGATAAAGCAGACGGTGCTTGAGCTGCTTGAGATGATTAAACTTGATGATCAGGTGATTGAACGTTGCCGTGAGCTTAAGGAACTTGGTTTTCTGCTTGCACTTGATGACCATGAGTTTGATGTTGCCAACAATGAAATCTATTATGTTATCGATATTGTTAAAATCGATATTCTTTTGACAGGAATGGAGGCATTGCCTGAAGTAGTCAGGCAGTTGCGGAAGTACCCTGTCAAACTTTTGGCAGAAAAGGTTGAAACTGTAGAACAGTTTCAGGTCTGTTTCGATTTGGGTTTTGATCTGTTTCAGGGGTATTTTTTTGCGCGTCCGGTGGTGCTCAATCGCAGAAAGATAGATGTCTCCGGACTGGCATTACTAAAGCTGCTGCAACAGCTGACAATAGGTGCCAGTATTGAGATGATCGAGATGACCTTTAAGGAAAATCCCGGACTTTCCTATAATCTGCTGCGTCTGGTGAATTCAGTTGCGCTTGGGATGCGTGAAAAAATTAAAACGCTCCGTCATGCAATTCTGATGTTGGGAATGAACCACTTGCGGCGCTGGACACAGCTTTCACTCTTTACCGGGCATGATTCGCGGAGTATTAATCACCCGCTGTTGGAACTGGCTACCGTCCGTGGCCGGCTTATGGAGATTATGATGAAACAGTTGGATGGCCGTGCTTCCAGCGATGAACAGGCGGAAGCGGCTTTCATGGTAGGGATTTTGTCACTGCTTGATGTCCTGTTTGAAACACCGATGGAAGAGATAATTGCCAACTTGAACCTCAATGACGATGTCAGTTCGGCTCTGTTAAAGCGTGAAGGTCAACTTGGCAAGATGTTAATGTTGGCTGAAAGGCTTGAGGTGACTGATTTTGAGGCGGTAAATGTTCTGCTTGGTGAATGCGGAGTATCACTTAATCAATTGCTGACGGCACAACTTGAAGCTTTTAACTGGAGAAGTTCGATTATTCATCAGGAGGAGGAGAGTCTGTCCAATGTATTATAAATTTCCTTCCGCATAGACATATTTACATCCCGGATAAACAGGATACGCACGTGAACAGAAATTGTTTTCTGCTCTAAAACCGAAATCATTCAAACAGTTATACGGCATGTGATAACAATGAGCATCCTTCGTTCATGAATTCGAGCTCGTTATTCCGGTCGACAACCCAGTAGAGATGGTCTTCTCCGAGCATGATAGCAACGGGAATGTTCAAGGTCAATGCGTACATCTGGGCCACTGAATAAAATGGAAATTTTGCATACATGACGGACTCCTGAAAATAGTGTTTAGCTACGTCCGGCCGCTCTAATTGCTGCCTGTGTTTTTAATAGCATAAATAGTGCCAATAAAAAAACCGTGTTAAAACGGGTTGTTAGTGTTTATTGACGTAATATTGACGTGTTGCGTCGCGTGATTTGCGGTATCTGTTCAAAAAATTGACTGGAGTTCGCTTCTATGTGGGCAGAAAAACTATTAGCTCGATATCTTAAGGGAGAATCCTTAAAAATTGTTGGTGAGCATAGCCGCTATGTTGCTGCTTTAGCATTGGAAGTAACCGATCGGCTTACACTGACAAAAGATGATCGGCTCTTTATTGAAGAAGCGGCACTGTTGCACGATATTGGTGTCTGTCAGGTATATGCGCCCGAACTCGGGCTGTATGGCACGAATCCGTATATTATGCATGGCGTTCTTGGGCGAGCAATTCTGGATATGGAAGGGTATCCGCTTCATGCCCTTGTATGTGAGCGGCACACCGGTGTCGGTTTGACATGCGAAGAGATAATCCGAAAAGGTTTACCGCTGCCGCATCGGGAGATGTGTCCACAGACACTTCCCGAACAGATAATCTGCTTTGCAGACCTGTTTTATTCTAAAAAACCAGGCAGATTGGATAAACTCAAGAGTGTTGCGCAGGTGAGAAAAAAATTGCTCTCTTTTGGCGAAGAGAAGGTCGCTGTCTTTGACGCCTGGCTTGTGCGGTTTGAATGGAATGATCTTCGCCTCTGACGCATAAAAAAAATGAAAATCTTTCCAGCGTGATGTTTTACCCGCAGAAATCCTCTAGTGTTGATAATGGCATCGTCGGGGAACTGCGGGAAATAACTTCTAACATATTAAAAACGGTTGCTATTTCTCGGCCCATGTTTTACATTAGCCCTCCTTTTTAGCTTCTTATCACTTAACTACCTACCAGGCGGTTTCCCTTGCAGAAGAATGAGTTAAGCATTCAGGATCTACGTTCGCGTATCGATAGTATTGATGATGCCATACTTGCCTTGTTGAATGAGCGGTCGCAGGTTGTCCTCGATGTTGGCCGACTGAAATCAGGTAATAATCTTGATTTTCATGTTCCGGGGCGTGAGCGTCAGATCTATGAGCGTCTCCTTAACCAAAATCAGGGTCCGTTTCCGAATGATGCCCTGAAAAATATTTATCGCGAAATAATTTCAGCCTGTCTGGCGCTTGAATCTCCGATGAAAGTCGCTTTTTTAGGCCCCAAGGCGACGTTTAGTCATCTGGCTACCATGCAGCAGTTTGGTCTTTCGGCCGAACTGCTGCCCATGAAGTCAATCCCGGCTGTTTTTGAAGAGGTTGAAAAGGGGAGGGCTCTTTATGGAGTGGTTCCGGTTGAAAATTCTACCGAAGGCGTTGTTTCGCATACGCTTGACATGTTTGTGGAGAGTGCCTTGCAGATAACGGCCGAGATCATGCTTGAAGTCCATCATGATCTGCTTTCACGCACTGGTCGGATTGAGGATATAAAAAAAGTATACTCTCATGCCCAGCCGATTGCCCAGTGCCGGCAATGGCTGGATGAAAACCTTTCCGGGGTTCCCACGGTTGATGTTGCTTCCACTGCTGTCGCCGCACAAATTGTCAGCGATGATTACACCTCGGCGGCGATAGCCAGTGAACTGGCCGCATCACTGTATGATCTCAAAGTTGTTCGCAGCCGGATTGAGGATCAGGTCAATAATTTTACCCGTTTCCTGACGATTTCCCGAAAAGGGTGTGATCGCTCCGGTAATGACAAAACTTCGGTGCTGTTTTCTGTCAAGGATGAGCCGGGAATATTGTGCCGGATGTTGGAACCTTTTGCCTCGCGCGGCATCAACCTTTCCAAGATAGAGTCACGCCCCTTTAAAAAGAAAGCCTGGGAATATATCTTTTTTGTGGATTTTTTTGGTCATGTTTCGGACCCGGATGTTCAGGCTGCTCTCGATGACCTCAAGCAGTGCTGCCAGTTCCTAAAAATTCTCGGATCGTATCCGCGGTCGATGTAGGGTGCGTGTCCAATGCTCATAAACCGTCTGACAGTAATAGGTGTGGGGTTGATCGGAGGCTCGTTTGCGCTGGCTCTCCGCAGGGCAGGAGTCGTCGGGCGAATTACCGGTGTTGACACCGATAGGAACAATCTTGCTCGAGCACTATCGCTCGGAATTGTGGATGAGATTGCCGAGGACGCGGTTGCCGGAGTTTCAGGCGCGGATGTTGTTTTTATTTCCGTTCCTGTCTGCGCGATTGCGGCTGTTGTAAAAAGTATTTCTGCCGCACTTCCCGTCGGCTGTATCGTTACTGACGGTGGTAGTGTCAAGACTGCAGTCGTCAGCCAGTGTGACGCTCTGGTGCCCCCAGGTTGCAGTTTTGTTGGTGGCCATCCCATTGCGGGTACTGAACATTCGGGTGCTGCCGCTGCCTTTCCCGAATTATTTATGAGAAAACGCTGCGTAATAACGTCAGGCATGACTTCCACTCCGGCTGCCCTGGAAACTGTCTCACGCCTTTGGAGTGCTGCCGGGGCTGATGTGTGCTGCATGGAACCCGGACATCATGACAGGATTTTTGCCGAAATTTCGCATCTTCCGCACGCCATCGCCTACACGCTTGTTCATGCTGTCGGCATGGCCGATGTCGAAGGTGAAAACGTCCTCTCTTACTCTGCGGGAGGATTTCGTGACTTTACACGGATCGCTTCTTCCGACCCGGTCATGTGGCGAGACATTGCCCTGATGAACCGTGAAGCACTGCTTGCGAGCATTGACGGTTTTTCTGACAGCCTTGCTGACCTTCGCAGGCGAATAGACAGCAGCGATCAGGCCGGATTAACGGAGTTTTTCACTACCGCAAAACAGTTTCGCGATGGAATTGTCTGATTACGATCATCCGGAGAGCCTGTGAATTCAATTACCATACAACCAGCAGTTTCAGTCAAGGGTGAGATTATCGTCCCAGGTGACAAATCGATTTCCCACCGTTCAATAATGCTTGGAGCACTAGCACATGGCATCACAACGGTACACGGTTTTCTTCGCGGCGAGGATAATATGTCAACCATGCATGCCTTTCGTGCCATGGGTGTTGAAATAAATGATGACGGTAAAACGATTCAAATCTGTGGTCGTGGGCTACATGGGCTGAAAGAACCTGACGATGTTCTGGATTGCGGTAACTCCGGAACTACAATCAGGTTGATTTCCGGGCTTCTCTCCGGCCAGTCATTCTTTTCAGTTGTGACTGGTGATCAATATCTCCGGAAACGCCCGATGAAGCGTGTTGTTGAACCGCTGACACTCATGGGGGCCCGCATTGCGGGTCGCAATGGTGGGACGTTAGCTCCGTTGGCTATTAATGGCGGCCCTCTGAAAGGAATTGACTATCAATCGCCGGTATCGAGCGCCCAGATCAAGTCCTCGCTTATGCTGGCCGGGCTCTATGCAGATGGGGAAACAAAAGTTACTGAGCCGAGTCTGTCCCGGGACCACTCGGAACGGATGTTCAAGTTCTTTGGTGCTTCGTTGACCCGAAATGAAAATGGGGTGACGGTTCGCGGGGGAATTGAACTCACTGCCCAGCATGTGACCGTTCCGGGAGATATCTCCTCAGCCGCATTTTTTATGGTTGCAGCCTTGATTACGCCGAATTCGGAATTGTTGATAAAAAATGTTGGTGTTAACCCTTCCCGAACCGGTATAATAGACATTTTACAAGCCATGGGGGGGGATATCAAACTCCTGGAACAGCGCGAAATATCAGGTGAGCCGGTGGCTGATATTCTTGTTCGCTCCTCTCAACTTAAAGGAATTTCCATTTCCGGTGATGTCGTTCCGCGTGCTATCGATGAATTTCCTGCGATCTGTGTTGCTGCAGCTCGTGCGGAAGGTGTTACCACTATCAGGGATGCCAAGGAATTGCGGGTAAAGGAGACTGACCGGATAACTGCCATAGCGGGCAATCTCAGAACACTGGGCATTACAGTTACCGAAATCGAAGACGGTATGGATATTATCGGTTCAGAGCAGCTTCTCGGCGGGACGGTCGACAGCTGTGGAGATCATCGAATCGCTATGTCCATGTCAGTTGCCGCACTTGTTGCGTCCAGTGCAATCACCGTGACGGATATCGGGTGTGTTGCAACATCTTTCCCGACTTTTTTCACTTTGCTGGAAAAAACAGTGGGGAAATAACTGATGCATATGCGACCAGACGGCATTATCATTGCTATCGACGGCCCTGCCGGCGCCGGGAAAAGTACCATTGCCCGCATGCTGGCAGAGCGTCTTGGCTATATACAGATTGATACCGGCGCCATGTACCGGGCCGCAACATTTCTCCTGGCCCGGGAAGGAATTGATCTCGGCGACTCAACTGCAGTGGAGCATTTTTGCAGAAATATTGATATCCGGTTTGAGTCTGTTTCCGGAAGGCAGGTAGTTCGTGCCAATGGCATGGATGTGACCGATCAGATCCGCACTCCCGAAATGTCGCTACTTACATCTCGCACGTCGGCGCTCAAGCCTGTGCGAGAGGCGTTGTTAAAATCGCAACAGCAGATGGGACGGAAAGGCGGAGTTGTGCTTGAAGGGCGGGATATCGGTACTGTGGTTTTTCCTGATGCTGAAATGAAATTTTATCTGAGTGCTTCGGTAGAAGAGCGGGCAAGAAGGCGTTGTGAAGAGTTGACCCTCAAGGGTGAACCGGTTACACTTGCTGAAACTATTGCTGATGTCGCCGAACGGGACCGGCAGGATTCAGAAAGGGATATCGCGCCGCTCAGGCAGGCGGATGATGCCATACTGATAGATTCGTCCCGGCTCTCAATTGACGAAGTGTTGACCAGAATGGCAGCGCTGTGTCGTACAAAAATAAGGACAATGGAATTAACACAATGAAAGTGATCCTTGCAAAACAAGCCGGTTTCTGTTTTGGGGTAAAACGTGCAACGCAAATGGCTTTTGAAGCAGCCGGCAAGAATCAGAAAACCTACACACTCGGGCCGATTATTCATTCACCTCAAGTTGTCGGAAAGCTTGAAGACCTTGGAATCCGTGCTCTTGATTCTCTCGAAGGCCTGGAAAAAGGGACAATAATTATCCGTTCTCACGGTGTGAAGCTGAACGACATTAATGAGGCGCAGCACAAAAAACTTGATATTGTCGATGCAACCTGCCCGTTTGTCAAAAAGGCTCAGGAACATGTAAAGAGTCTTTCTGAAGCCGGGTATGGAGTTATTGTTGTCGGGGATGCGGATCATCCAGAAGTTCAGGGTATAGTCTCGTACGGTGGTGAGAAAGTTTTTGTTGTTGCATCTGGCGAAGAGGTTAACAAGCTCCCTCAAATGAGTAAAATAGGGGTGGTAGCCCAGACAACTCAATCATTTGAAAATCTGAAAAATATTGTCTCTGAATGTTTGCTCCGGGGCGGAGAAATCCGCGTATATAACACAATATGCGATGCTACAGCCGTTCGCCAGGAGGAGGCAAAAGAGTTGGCCGGCCGCGTTGACTGCATGTTGGTGATTGGCGGTTTTAACAGTGCTAATACCCGCCGGTTACTTGAAGTCTGTACTGAACTTCAACCGCGTACCTATCATATTGAAACTGCTGCAGAGATTAACCCGGCTTGGTTTGAGGGTGCGGAACGGGTAGGGGTTACCGCCGGAGCCTCAACACCGAAGTGGATAATTGATGAAGTGATGAACAAAATTGAGGAATTGAATAAAAGCGATTGAAATATCTTGGTCATATTGATACATTGCCAAGCTCAATAAAAATAGAAGAACGATAAACGTCCAGGGGGTATGGTGTAATGGTTAATTTTAAAAGGCTTGACGCTGCCGGAGAAGAGAATGAGGAACTCGACGGCGATCAGCAAAGCAGTGAATTTGCAGCGCTATTCACTGAGAGTTTAAAAGATCGTCCCGAACGGGATAAAATCATAGAGGGAACTGTAGTGCGCGTGGATCAGGATACGGTCCTTGTTGATATCGGTTTGAAGTCAGAAGGCCATGTGCCTGTTGCCGAATTTCGCGATGCTGATGGTGAAGTTTCTGTACAGGTTGGCGATAAGATTCGTGTGCTGATGACTCGTCAGGAGGGGAAAAAAGGATATGTCCTTTCCAAAAAGAAAGCTGACTATCTTTCTGCATGGGACAAGATCGGTGATGCCTGCCAGGAAGGCGGTATTATCGAAGGTACGATCACCGGAAAAGTAAATGGTGGCTTTACCGTAGACATCGGAGTTCAAGCTTTCTTGCCATCTTCACAGGTTGATATTCGCCCTTCATCAGACTCTGATAGTTATATTGGAGTGAAGTCCCGTTTCAAGGTTATTAAAATTAACCAGCGCCGTGATAATATCGTACTGTCGCGTCGGGCTGTTCTTGAAGAAGAACGTGCAGCAATACGCGATGTGACTCTTGAAAAGCTTGAGGAAGGACAGATCGTAGAAGGTACGATTAAAAATGTTACTGACTATGGTGCTTTTGTTGATCTGGGCGGCGTTGATGGATTGCTCCATGTTTCCGATCTTTCTTGGGGAAGAGTAGGAAAGCCTGCGGATGTTCTTAAGCCGGGACAGCAGATTACAGCAAAAGTTCTTAAATTCGACCGTTCCAAGGGTAAAATTTCTTTGGGAGTCAAACAGACTCTTGCAGATCCCTGGCTCGATGTACCTGCCAAGTTCCCGATTGGCGAGCGTGTGCGTGGTAAGGTTGTCAGTCTGATGGAATACGGCGCATTTGTCGAATTGGAGCCTGGTATTGAGGGCCTGATTCACGTTTCTGAAATGTCGTGGACAAAGCGGGTTCGCCGTGCCGCCGATATGCTGAATATTGGTGATGAAGTTGAAACAGTTATTCTTGGCATCGATATGGGTAACCGCAAAATTTCTCTGGGACTTAAGCAGGTTTCCGAAAACCCCTGGAATACAATTGCTGAAAAATACCCTGCAGGCACCAGAATTGAAGGCCAGATCAAGAATATGACCGATTTCGGGATGTTTATCGGGATTGAAGATGGTATTGACGGCTTGGTACACGTTTCGGATATGTCGTGGACAAAGCGAATCAAGCATCCGGGTGACGTGTATGAAAAAGGGAGCCTTGTGCAGGCGGTTGTTCTGAAGGTTGATGTAGAAAATGAACGCCTTTCACTTGGCATCAAGCAACTTGAGCCGGATCCATGGAGCTTGGCGCCGGGCAAATATCGTGCCGGAGCACTGGTATCCGGTAAAGTTACATCGTTGACCGATTTCGGAATTTTTGTTGAACTTGAAGAGGGAATCGAAGGCTTGATTCACGTATCAGAACTTTCTCGTGAAAAAGTTGCGTCAGCCAAGGAATTTGCGGCTATCGGCGATAATCTTGAAGCGGTTGTGCTCAGCTGCGACCCTAAAGAGCGTCGGATATCCCTCTCTATTAGATCAGTACATGTTGCTGCAGAAAAGGCTGATTTTGAACAGTACATGGGGTCACAGGGTGAGTCAACGTCGACATTTGGTGATTTGCTGAAGAAGGGCTTAAACAACAGATCCAACTAATTTTTTGTGTGCCAGAGGGACGTATGACCAAAAGCGAACTTATTGAAAAAGTTGTCCAATCACATGGAATGCTGAACATCAAAGTATCAGAAATTGTTGTTAATACGGTTTTTGATTCAATTGAAGAGGCGCTTAAATCCGGTGATAAAGTAGAAATCCGCGGTTTCGGAAGTTTTACCATTCGTGAGCGTCTCGGACGTGAAGCGAGAAATCCGAAAAGTGGCGAAGTTGTACGCATTCCATCCAAGAAAACTCCATTCTTTAAAACAGGTAAAGATCTTAAAGAGCGGGTAAACTGCGAATAAATCTTCTACTGGCAATTTCGCCCGAATGGTGGAACTGGTAGACACAAGGGACTTAAAATCCCTCGGCAGAAATGCTGTGCCGGTTCGATTCCGGCTTCGGGCACCAGTTAAGAAAACACTACAGCCCATCGTAGTGCTAAGCTCCTGAGAAATCAGGGGCTTTTTCTTTATCTATTGTCTTATATAGTCCTATTTGGTATAGCTGAATCCAGAAGTTATAGGGGCATGTTTAGGGGCATATTGTGTGTTACTATACTTTGATGCCCCCAAAAAGGAGGAAAGCCTTATGGCCAAACGAGTTGCGCCACTATCTGACATTCAAGTAAAGAACGCAAAAGCTCAGGAAAAAGAATATAAAATTTTTGACGGTGGGGGGCTGTATCTTCTGGTCACAACTTCAGGTGGTAGGTTATGGCGTTTAAAATACCGATTTAGCGATAAAGAAAAACAACTCACTTTCGGGGCGTATCCTGCCGTATCCCTTGCCGATGCCAGGCAACGCCGTGAGGATGCAAAGAAACTTCTTGCCAATGGTGTTGATCCCGGTGAAGCAAAGAA
>JABBNX010000009.1:43858-47947 GCA_019352135.1 Pseudomonadota bacterium | reverse complement strand
TGTCGAACTTCTCGGCAGAATGGCATAAAAACTTTAGTTAAGTGAACAGTATTGGGGTTAATACACAAAAATAACTACTCGGTATCATGGAATATTATAAGCAATCGCCCTGGCAGGCAATTATAAAGGGGTAAACGGCTGGAGCAGTAAACGGAGCAGGGTAAGTCGCTGCGGATCGCGGTACTCCGTGAGACCGATGGTCATATCCAGATGGCCTTTTTCGGGCTGGGAACGGTAGGTACCACAGAGACGATCCCACCAGGGGAAATTGAAACCGAAATTACTGTTGGTCTCGCGTACTATCGTCGAATGATGAACGCGGTGCATGTCCGGAGTCACGAGAAACAGACGCAGCAGGTGGTCAAAGGCGACAGGGAGCTTGATATTGCCATGGTTGAACATGGCACATGCATTCAGAACCACTTCGAAGGCTAGTACCGCCTGTGCCGGTGCCCCCAGGATAATCACCGCCGCCAGTTTGATCAGTATCGAGATGATAATTTCCAGCGGATGAAAGCGATTGCCGCTCGTAACATCCAGATCGAGGTCGGTGTGGTGCATGCGGTGTAAACGCCACAAGATCGGGGTATAGTGAAACAGAACATGCTGAAGATAAATGATGAAATCGAGGAGCAGAAAACTGAGAAGTGCCCTGAGCCAGAAAGCAAGCGATACGGCGTTGAATAGTCCCCATCCCCGCGTCTCGGCCATGTATGCAACAGCCACCGGGAGGATCGGAAACAGGAGCCTGACAGCAGTGGTATCGATTACAACCAGGGTGAGATTGGTAAACCAGCGCCTTCTCTTGCTATCCACCAGGGGACGGTGGGGCGAGATGATCTCGCCGAGAGCTACCAGCAGAAGGACACCTGCAAAAACGGAGAGCCGTATGGTCTGTTCAGACTGCATCCGGATTCCTCGTCAGGCGGTACTGCCGGTGCCACGCTGATAGACGCCGCTTTTCCCGCCTTCCTTGAACAGCAGCCTGATCTCGCCGATCGTAATAGATTTGTCACTCCCCTTGCACATGTCATATATCGTCAGAGCCGCGATGCTGGCCCCGGTCATCGCCTCCATCTCTACGCCGGTGCGCTCAAATGCCCGCACGGTGCAGCGGACTGTGATCAGCCCCATTGGTTCATTCAGATCAAAATCGACACTGACGTTATGGATGGCCAGCGGATGGGAAAGCGGGATGAGTTCGGATGTCCGTTTGGCAGCCATGATGCCGGCCAGGCGGGCAACCCCCAGTACGTCACCCTTGGCAACGCCGCCGGTTTTGATGGCCGCCAGCAGTTGCGGGGAGAGGCGTACGTCGGCGGCCGCAATGGCGGTTCGCATGGTCGGCTGCTTGGCGCTGACATCGACCATGATCGCGTGGCCGCTTTCGTCAAAATGGTTGAAGTTCATGATGGAATCTCCCCCCTATGGGAAAAACGGTGAGTATTTATGTGAAACGCCGTGAAGAATTGAAATAAAAGGCTTCACGGCGTTATGGTCAGTTTAATTTGACTCGTATCAAGGGGTGAAACGTTTATTTTAATTTTACAATAGAGTCAATTGATTGAGCATAAACCGGATCACACAAATGTACCTGTGTATCCCCACGGCACCATAAGTTCGGACCCCACGCTCCCATATTCAAAGTACTTGTATGAAGTTTTCTGTCAGCCGGATTGGCCAACACATCGTACGCTGACACATACTCAAGCCACAGATAATGTGGCGTGTCCGGATTAGACACGTATAAAGATGCGGGGTTGCCTGTTATTTGTGCCGTTATTCCTGTATAATAAACGTTGCCTGTTGCAGCATTTTCATAAGACTGGAAATCTAAATAGGGCATGTTATTGAGATAACCTGCGCCCGCGACCCCAATGATATTGTCCTTTCTCAGGGCAAAGCCAGTGCCGGTAATGTCAATGTTCATGGAAACAGTTTTGTCGTATCCTCCACTTTTAGCATAGAAAGCCTCCGTAAGAAAATTCAGGTTATTTGGGTCAGAGTGTTCTGTTGCAGTGTTCGAACTTATGTCGTTTGTAACAATTGCCACTCCGGCTGAACCGGATACTATGCGATATTTTCCCCATGTTCTGTATTCATGCTTATCAGTCGAATCAGTATACGCAGAGTAATTGTACGTCGGATTTGCAGGATCGGAACTGACAAAACCGTTATTCAGCGGTAAGTACGTCAGGGGTGTCGAAGTGGTCATCTCCTCACAATCGACACTGAATGGCTTGTCGGTATCGCCCAGGTAATAGACGGTATAAGTGCCATCACCCAACGCAGGGAATGACGCTTGAAGGCTTTTACAGTCGCGTGGAACTTCATTTATCATTGCGGGCAAAGCTAACGTTGCAACGTCGCTATCGGTCATGAACGGCATTCGTTGCTTTTCGTCCAGCTCCAGCAGTTTACTATAGAGCAGAGGGCATATCGCCGGAGAATCACATTGCCCGCATTCAGAAGCAGCAGGATTTGCCGTGCAGTCATATAACTGTTTGCAATAAGCACGGCTGGTTCCGGTAAAATACTTGTTAATGGTTGTAAAGGTTGTATTTGGTTTTATGGTGTGCCAGTCGTCCGGCTCGATACAGAGTTCCATCAAGGCCTCAAGGCCTTCATACGATGCTTTGAATTTGTCTTTATACCCTGCCAGTGTTGTTATTTCAGCGTCTGTCAAAGAATGATTCTGATCCGTTCCGCTAGTAAACAGCTTCGGGTTCCCAGTGACGAAGTTTAATTGATTGTACGCATCTTTATGCTCGGCCAATTGGGTTGCTATTGGTTTGAGATTCGTCCAGTCGCTTCCCAGAGTGTTGGTGAAATAACTATCCTCCATGCCATACTGCCTTCTGATAAACGACTCGTATGGTACGACTACCGCATTGATGGCATAACCGTATGCCAGATTATTGTTAGGGATTGCCAGGCCATCGGCATTTCCGGCCTTAATGGCTGATTTTTCACTTTCGGCATACTTGTCGACGAAGGCAAAAAAATCGTCAACTGTTCTTACTTTTGACGCATCAAGCGAGGCTGACGTTCCTCCCAGAGTCTTCACAATGACCGTAACATTGCTCGTTGAGGTGTCAAACCCCATCTGGTTATCCAGCTCTTTTTTGGTTTTTACAATAAGTGTCTTATTCTGCAGAGTAGCGTGTACCCTGTTTTTTTCACTGGTGCTGCTGAAATTAAATTTGAACATCCCGTAAAAATGCATACCTGTCTGAATCCCGTATACGAATGAATCCCCGCATGCCTCAACGAATTTACTGTACGTGGGATAGAGGGCCAGAAATTGGGTTTTGTCTGCGGAAGGAAACTTCGGATCGTTAACTATAAAGCTCGGACCGTCCCAGGTGCTTTTTATGAGGACATAAATTGAATTGGATTCATGTTTGAACTGGTTGGACATCTCTACGGCAACCTTACTTTTAGAAATGCCGAGATTTACATCTGTCTGATAAGATGCATTCAGGAAATCATAAAGCTGGGTCTTGCTTTCTATCATCTGCATTTGGTACGAATAATCATTGGCAAACGGATTGGCACTTGTATCTTTTGTTATATCAGTCACCCTTTTAAAACATGGATCAGTGCTGACCGTTCCTGCAATTGAATCATATCCGGACAGGTATGACATAGTGCCGTCACTGTCAAACAATATCGATTGACTCTGTTTGCCGGTTACACCCGGCTCCAACTTGGCAGGCGCATCTGAATTCGATGAACCGCATCCGGGTAAAAGCATAAGCAATCCGAGAAGTAAAGCGTTACTGCCAAGCATTCTGCACATGTTGTAACCTCCTTTTGATCTGGTAGGCCAGCGGTGCTCTGTTACGGTGCTGAATCCCGGCAATATGCCATCTGATATTCCAGATTGCGAATATGTGTAAGAAATAATAAATGAAAGGAACTATATGCCCGGCTATGGATGCTTGTCAATTGATAATGTTTGATCACTATTCCAAGGTTTGTAGACCAGACGGTGAGGCGGAACCGACTCAATCTGTATTCGGCCTGTGGAACAGGATAGTGTATGTTATTTGTGAACTGTAGTCAACTGAACGAAAAGCTCGCTTA
>JABBNX010000009.1:0-43848 GCA_019352135.1 Pseudomonadota bacterium | reverse complement strand
TCAATTGATAATGTTTGATCACTATTCCAAGGTTTGTAGACCAGACGGTGAGGCTGTAAGGTGAGACTCAAGCCGGTGTCAGATACTGTTCAAACTGTTTCTTGTCGACCGCACAGCGATACGCCTCTTCCGGATTTACTTTTTTTGTCTTCAGCAGATCAAGCAGGTGCTGATCCATCAGCTGCATGCCGTCCTTTTTGGCGGTCTGCATGATGGAGGGGATCTGGAATGTTTTCCCCTCGCGGATGAGATTGGCGATGGCGGGGGTGCCGAGCATGATTTCCAGAGCCGGAACGCGTCCGGTGCCGTCGGCCGTTTTTAAAAGCTGCTGGCAGATAACCCCTTTTAACGACTCGGACAGCATGGCACGGACCTGCTCCTGCTGATCGGTCGGGAATACGTCGATAATGCGGTCGACTGTTTTGGCAGCGGTGCTGGTGTGCAGGGTGCCGAAGACCAGATGCCCGGTTTCGGCTGCGCTCATCGCAAGCTGAATGGTAATCAAATCGCGCATTTCACCCACGAGGATGACATCCGGATCCTCGCGCAGGGCTGCCCGCAGGGCCGAAGCAAAGCTTTCCGTATGCTCGCCGATCTGACGCTGATTCATGAGTGACAGCTTGTTTTCATGAATGAATTCAAGCGGGTCTTCAAAGGTCAGGATATGCTCCTTACGGGTGGAGTTGATCAGGTCGATCATGCCGGCGAGCGTTGTCGATTTGCCGGATCCGGTCGGTCCGGTCACCAGCACCATTCCTTTCTTGAAGTTGGTCATACGCCGCACGCCTTCAGGCAGCCCCAGTTCGTCAGCCGTAAGTATTTTTGTCGGGATGATGCGGAATACGGCGGCAATCCCGCGGTACTGCATCATGATATTGCCGCGGAAGCGTGCCAGCCCGGGAACTTCATAGGCAAAATCGAGATCCTTGGCTTCTTCGAAGTGCGCCTTCTGCTTTTCATTGAGAATCTCGAACAGGATCGCTTTCAGCTCATCGTGTCCCAATGATTTGAAATTAAGACGAACCATCTCGCCCCGCTGTCGGAAAATTGGCGGATTACCGCTGGAAAGGTGCAGGTCGGACGCTCCCTGTTCCTTCATCATAGTAAAAAGTGCATCGATGCGTGCCATGAAGTCCTCCTCTGTTACCCCGTGCAAACAGGATACGTGCGCTCACGAATCTATTTCAGCAAAAATGAATCAGTCATCGATTCCCATCGTACTAAAGAACAACGGAAGCGATATATTCTTCAGGTGAAACAGAGCCTGCCATCAGGAGTCGCTGCCCCTCATCAGACAGACCGTGGTAGCCGATCGTCCCGAGGTAATTCTCCAGAGCGGAGACATCGCTGGATTGTTCGAAAATGCGCAGGAACTCATCGGTAAAGATCAGAATATCGGTCAGAAATTTTCTCGAACTGAAACCGCTATGGCCACACTCATCACATCCTGTCGTACGGTAAAATGATGCAGGATATTCGAGAAGGTCCATCGCTGCCAGTTCCTCGGTTGGAGGAGCGTAGACTGTCAGGCATCCCGGGCAGAGGAGCTGAATGCCTTTAAACGAAACGAGTCCGTTGACGAAAATCGGGAGGAAGTAGTTCTGCTTCTGATACAGCAACAGCTGGTGCAGGACGTTGCGTGTGCCACGAATTTCCAGTCCGGCCAGGACCAGTTTGCCGCGCATGGCCGCTCGGCAGGCGGCTGTAAATGGCATCCCTTCGGTAGCATCTTCAATTACGAGAATATCGGGGGCATGATCGAGAGCGTTCATGATGGTGGCGGCCCGTGCCGTTTCGTCGCGGGGAAGAAGAATGCGGGGAAAGCGCTTGTTTGTTTGCCCCGGCCCTTCTCCCAGAATAATGACATTTTTGCCGGTGGTATCAATCTCTTCCAGCATAAGATCGATAAAACGGTTGCGTTCCTGCGTGTTTCGAGAAGCAAAAAAAGTGATGCCCTGTTTACTCCGGGACAGCTGGATAAAATCAGCTTCCTGTCGGGCGGGAAGATGAAGGTCAACAAGCCGGTTCGGAACTCCGGCGGATTGATGCGGTCGGATGGTGATGTATTCTCCGCCGTATCCGGCCAGTGCGGCAACCTGGAACGTAAGCGGATGGGAGCGGTAGCTGAATGTCAGGAGCCCGCCGGAATGCGGTTCACCGGAGGTTATACTGCCGATGCTTTTGCGGATCTTGCGGATGACGTCAGGGTAATAGGTGCCGTTCAACGACCCGACAGGGTGTGAAATACCACCGCGTCTGCCGCTGATCGTCACGATGTCTCCCATTGGTTGCAGGGAGAGTGAAGAAAGCCGATTTTGCAGAATAAAAATCAGCAGGTAGTCGAGCAGCTTACCGCCGCTCAGGTCATTGTTGATGACCTCCAGAATTTTTTCGGAAAAGGCGCTTGAAGTAAACCCCAGCTGTTCATGGATGTTACTGCCGTAGCATGCCTCGATCATTTCACGAATTTCACGGATCAATGCTACCGAGATATTGACCTGGCAACCGGATACCTGCTCGACAGCTGCAATGGCGGCCTTGTTGAGCGGGTCAGAGATGGCGATGCTCAATTCGCTTCCGGCTTTTATGAGTGGAATCAGGTTGAACTTTCTCGCTGTTGCGGCCGGGACAAGCCGTACTGCATCCGGGTCGATCATGTCGGCTTTGAGGCGAATATACGGGAGGTCCAGCTGATTGGAAAGAGCCCAGTCAATATCCTCCTGTGTGACTACCCCAAGGCTGATCAGCGCTTCACCGAAACGCGCCCCGGTCCTCCCCTGTTCTTCAAGGGCTGCTGTGATGTCGTTGTCACTGATGATGTTACAGGCGGAAAGGATTGCGCCCATTGACCCCTTTTTCTGTTCTGACATGTCAGGCCTCCAAAGTTGGATACATCAATGTGATGAAGCTATTCGTTGCGGTCACTCAGGTTCTCAAAACGGGTATGCTCGCCAAAAAAGGCCAGGCTGACGGTGCCGATCGCGCCGTTACGCTGCTTGCCGATAATCAGTTCGGCGTTGCGATCATGCCCCTGGGTGCATGAATTATCCCGTTTGCGGCACTGCTCGCAATAGACCGCCTCGCGATAGACAAACATGATTACGTCGGCATCCTGTTCGATGGCGCCCGATTCGCGCAGGTCACTCATCATCGGGCGCTTGTCGGCGCGTTTTTCCAGCTCCCGGTTCAGCTGGGAGAGAGCCACAACTGGTACGCCCAACTCTTTGGCCAGTGCCTTAAGGGCCTGGGAAATCTCCGAGATCTCCTGCTGTCGTGATTCGATGCGGGTGCCCGCTTTCATCAGTTGCAGATAGTCGACGATAATCAGGCCGATATCATGTTCGCTTTTGAGGCGGCGGGCCTTGGAGCGCAGTTCGAGTACGCTGATGGCCGGGGTGTCGTCGATAAAAATTTTGGCATCATGAAGTATTCCTGCCGCCCTGGTCAGGCGCGGCCAGTCGCTGTCCTGAAAGTGCCCGGTGCGCATGCGTCCGAAGTCAACCCGGGCGATGGAGGCGAGAAAGCGCATGACCAGGTCTTCCTTGCCCATCTCCAGGGAGAATATGACCGACGGGGTTTTCTTTTTGCTCTCGGCACTGGCGTGCTGGGCGATATTGAGTGCCAGGGTCGTTTTGCCCATGGATGGCCGGGCGGCGATGATGATCAGGTTGCCCGGCTGGAAACCGGCGGTCATCTGATCGAGATCGGCATAGCCGGTCGGTACGCCGGTGATGTGTTCTTTGCGATCATTGAGTGATTTGAGGATTTTGAAGGCTTCTTTGATAAGCGGCTGGATCGGGACGTATTGCGGACGCAGCTTGTTTTCACCGATTTCGTACAGATCCTTCTGAGCCTTGTCCAACAGTTCATTGACATCCGTCTGATCTTCATAGCTGCGGGTGACGATCCCGGTGGCGATGCTGATCAGCTTGCGGTTTACCGACTTCTCTTTGACGATTTTGCAATAATAGGTGATATTCGCCGCAGTCGGGACGTAATCGACCAGCATGAGCAGGTAAGCTGCGCCACCGACCTCATCCAGTTCCCCTCTTTTTCGCAGTGTTTCCGTCAATGTCACCAGGTCGCATGGCTCGCGCCGGTCTGAAAGCTGCATCATCGCCAGGAATATCTTGCGATGAACCTCGCGATAGAAATCTTCCGGAACGATGCTTTCCAGTACCCGGTTGATGGCATCGTTGTCGATGAGAATACCGCCCAGAATAGACATCTCTGCGTCCAGATTCTGGGGGGGGAGTTTCGGGTCAGTCATTAGTCTGTATTCCTTGTGCACCTGGTTAAATTTTAAATGAGGGGTAAATCACCGGCAAGAGTAACCATTCACCTTACCATGCTTCTCTGCCCTACTTCAACGCCTCGGCAACAGCAGTGCAAAGTTCCTGGCGGAGGTAGGGCTTCTGCAGAAAGCCTTTTGCCCCGAGTTTTATAAGTTCGTCAACAGTTTCCTGCTGGTGAAAACCGGATGAAATCAATACCCGGATATCGGGATAGCTCTTCTTAAGCCGCACCAGTGTTTCTTTGCCTCCCATTCTGGGCATCAGCATATCCATAATTATCAGAGAAATATCTTTTTTTTCTCTCTCATACACCTCCACCGCCTGTTCGCCGTCTTCTGCAAGGTAGACCCGATACCCCAACCCTTCCAGTAGATCCAGCCCCAAGGTGCGGAGTATCTCCTCATCGTCCACAAACAAGATGCCGCCTGAACCGCAAATCAGCTCTTCAGAGGAAATATCCAGCGCTTTTTTCTCACACGAGACCGGAAGATATAATTTGAAGATCGTGCCGGTGCCGGGTTCACTGAAGATGTTTATACAGCCATGATGGTCTGTAATGCTGCCGTAGACGACAGCTAACCCCAGGCCGGTACCTTTGCCAATCTCTTTTGTCGTAAAAAACGGCTCAAAAATATGCTGGAGGATTTCTTTCGATATCCCCGTGCCGGTATCAGATACCCCGATTTCGATATAGGAACCGGGAGAAATATCAAAGGTACTCGCCTCACAGTACCCGGAATCCAGCTCAACATTGGCGGTGGAAAAGGTGATGACGCCGCCGTCAGGCATGGCGTCACGCGCATTGACACCGAGGTTGAGCAATGCATTCTGCAACAAAGTCGGATCGCCGGTTACGCAAATATTTTTGGCTGTCAGCCGTGTTTTTAGGATAATTTTCTTGTCAACGGTCCGCTCCAGCAGTGAAAGAACTTCACGAATCATTGCATCGACACGGATTTGCACCGAGTTTTTTTGGCCTTTGCGGGAAAATGTCAGCAGTTGACCGGTCAGGTCGGCCGAACGGGTCGCCGCCTGTTGAATGTTGCCGAGCAGTTTCAATGCGGCAGAGTCATCCCGGACATGATTCAGCATAAGTTCGGCGGAGCCTAAAATTGCGGTTAACATATTGTTGAAGTCGTGGGCAATGCCGCCGGCAAGCTGCCCGATGACCTCCATTTTCTGCGTCTGCCGGATCTGATCCTCCATCCGCTTCTGCTCGGTGACATCCAGGGTCACCGTCAGCATGCAATTCTCATCTTTAAAATCCATGAGTGTGCTGTACAAAAGCACAGAGCGGCTTTCTCCCTGGAACGTTTTGATTTCGGTGGCAAATCCTGAAACGCTCTGCTTTTCGTGGAGTTCTTTGAAAAAGAGCTCACTCTCTGTAGTATCTCCCCAGAGACCAAGCCCAATACCGTTTTTGCCGACAACAACGTCATCCTTGTAACCAAAGGCATCTCTGCAGGTACGGTTGATCTGGCGGATTATTCCCTCGGGAAATGAAGAAACAACTATGGCAAGCGGTGACACATCAAAAAGAGTCTGGAGGCTGATATTCGATTCGTTCAACTTCTTCTGGGCGGTTTTGTATTCTTCGATCTGTACGCGCAGCATCTCTTCGGTTGCAACCAGCTGATCGCGCGTTTCGACAAGCTCCACGACCTGCGCGTGCAGAAGTCCCTCAGTTGTTTTCAGCGCGTTGTTCCAATTTTGAAGCTGCTCATTGTTTGTTTTCA
This sequence comes from Pseudomonadota bacterium, assembly GCA_019352135.1. Lineage (GTDB taxonomy): Bacteria > Desulfobacterota > Desulfuromonadia > Geobacterales > Pseudopelobacteraceae > JACRCG01. The sequence goes on along the minus strand of JABBNX010000009.1, from coordinate 37,817 downwards.
GTTCTTCGGCGGAGTGGCGTAATTCTGCCGTCCTCAACTCCACCAGCTCCTCAAGGTGATTTCTGTGCAGCTCAATCTCACGGCGCTGGCGGAACAGTTCGGCAAAAATTCTGACCTTGCTTTGCAGAAACAGAGGTTCTATCGGCTTGGCAAGATAATCGACAGCTCCGGCATCATAGCCTTTGAACTGGAGCTGAAGATCCTCCATGCCGGCAGTGACGAAGATGATCGGGATGTGCCCTGTTTTCGGATTTGCCCGCATCAGCTGGGCCGTCTCGAAACCATCCATTCCCGGCATCTGCACATCCAGCAGCACCAGGGCAAAGTCATGCTTGAGCGTCAGGCGAAGAGCCTCATTCCCTGAGGATGCTTTGACGAGCTTGTAACCCTGGTTGCCGAGGAGACCTTCCAGCGACAGGAGGTTTTCCGGCCGGTCATCGACTAACAGGACCGGAATGGTGTTGGGTGGTGCGGTAAAATTCATGGCTTCCTCTGTATGAGCCTCATCAAAAGGGCTGGAATTTCCTTCAAGCATACCACATGGTCAGCTTTCACCACGTGCAGCGCGCTTCTTGGCATGTCATCCATCTTGGCGTCAGCAGGATCCTGGACGATGGTCATGCCGCCCCGGTTTTTAATTTTTAACAGACCGTTGCTACCGTCGTTTCCGGCTCCGGTCATGATAACTCCGATCAGCGCCGGGCCGTAAACTTCCGCCGCCGACTCGAAGAGTACATCCACCGAAGGACGGGCAAAATTTACCGGTGGATCGATGGAGAGCGCTAAAAGATGCTCCCGCTCCACCAGCAGGTGATAATTCGCCGGAGCCAGATAGACTGTGCCGGACGTTATGGCCTCCATCTCATCGGCTTCTTTTATCCGAATTGCACTGAGCGTGTCCAGCAATACCGCCAGACTGTCGTCAGAATCCGGAGTGATATGGGTAACGATGAGGACCGGGATCGGGAAGTCGGGTGGTAATGCCCCCAGTATGAACTTGAGTGCCGCAACACCGCCGGTCGAAACTCCGAGGACAACAGCCTTAAAATGTCCGCCACGGCTATTTGGCATACCGTTTCCGATAGATCTGCATCCGGGGTGTTATCGCCTCATACCGGTCCGAGATGCGACGGTGATGCAGGCTCTCTTTCGTGCCGAGACACAGAAAACCGCCCGGCACCAGGCTGCTGTCAAAAAGTCCCAATACCCGCTCCTTAAGCGGCTGTTTGAAATAAATCATGACGTTGCGGCATAAAATCAGGTTCATCTCGCCAAAGTCGGCATCTACGGCCAGATTATGCGCTGCAAAGACAATATTCTCCCGCAGCGAGGCGTTCAGGATGGCTCGATCGTACCTCGCCGTGTAGTAGTCGGAGAAGGAACCCGTGCCATCCGCTTGCTGATAACTTCTGGTGAAGCGTTGCAACTCCTGCAGCGGATAGATACCCGCCTGTGCCGTACGGATCACCTCTTCGTTGATATCGGTGGCATAAATCCGGAAGCGCCCTTTCAGGCCTTCTTCTTCGAGGAGTATTGCCATTGAATAGGCTTCTTCACCGGAGGCGCAGCCGGCATGCCATATCTTCACAAAAGGGTAGGTTTTCAGATGCGGTACAACCAGCTCCCTGATAGCCTTGAAGAAGGGGGGATCACGGAACATCTCCGATACATTGACCGTTATCCCCCGCAGCAGGGTAGCGAATAACTCGCGATCCCGCAACAAGGATGACTGGGCAAGCGACAGGGAGGCAAAGCCTGATCCGGAAAGCCATTGGAGCAGCCGCCTTCTGAGGGACGCTTCGGAATACTCCCTGAAGTCATAGCCGTAGACCTGGTAGATCCCCTCCATCAGCAATTTTATTTCAAGATCGATGAGCTCATCAGACGTCATGCAGTTTCCCGTTCCGCCAGCATCCGTGCCCGTTCTTCCCATTCCTCGTTTGTCTGCTGCAGCGCCTCCTGCTGGGCCTGCAGCTCTTCAGCCTGAGCTTGAGTCTGCTCCAGAAGATCGTTGACCAGCTGCCGGGAACGATTGACGTTGAATGCAATAGCGATCCCTTCCAGTGACTGGGCCAGAAAGTCAAAATCGTCCTCGTTGAATTGTTTGAAACTGCCGATCTCTAAAACTCCGGCCAATATGTCGTTGTGCATAATGGGGAGTATCGCTACATTCAGTGGATCCGCCTCACCCAGAGCCGAGGTAATCGGGAGATAATCCGGCGGCACGGTAGTGAGGTGAATGATTTTTCGTTCCAGCGCGGACTGGCCCGGCAGTCCTTCACCGAGACGGAAACCCCAGTTCAAGCGACCGGCTCCGGAAATGGCGAATGTGGAGAGGGTTTGGAGCATCTCACCCGTTTCGTCATACAGGTAGATGATACCAACTCCGGCGCCAAGAAAATCTACCATAAAAGCCAGCGCTTCGTCAGCCAGTTCGGCGTTCTTCTTTTCGACTCGCAGGATTTTGTTCAGTTCAAACAGCCCGCCCTTCAAGCGGTCACGCCGGGTGGCCTCATCCCTGCTGCTGCGAAGCGACACGGTCATTTCGGAAAAAGCCCTGTCCAGAGTGACCTGGGCCCTGCTCATTTCCACAACCGCTGCGAGTACTATTCCAACTTCGTCTTTCTTTATCTGTGCAGGGTCAAGCAGCAACGCCGAGCTGACCATTACCTCACGGTTCAGGTCGCCGCCGGCAATAGCCTCGGCAAGATGTGCCGTTTCCTCCCCCTGCTCCTGTTGCCTGCTGACGGCCTCAAGAACCACGCGCAGTGGCAGCAACACCGACCGGTAGATCCAGAAGCCGAACAGAATCCCGATGGCAATCGCCACAGATCCGATGACGGCAATCCGGGACAGGCTCTGGCGGATAATGGTTTTTGCATCTATAATTGATTTTTCCTGTTCCCCCTGGGCCGCAGCAACGCTAGCTTTCCCTTGCGCCGACTGCTTGACGACTATGGCGTGCAATTTTTCGACAGATCTGTTTGCCAGGTCGATTGAGTTCAGTTTCTTTTTGAGCGTCGTCACAATCCCATCGGGTGCATGAATTTCAGTGCGAATAGTGGCCAGGGAGGCTGCTGCTGCAGCGAGTATCTTTAACTCCTCTCTGGCATTTAATTTGATAAGAGAGTTTTCTTCCGTGTGGACATGCGAGCTGATTTCAATGAAAATACGCCGGATTTCCGCATCAAGGCCCTCCATTTCTGCAACCGATTCAAGGGTAAACAACCGGTTAATATCACCTGTCACCATCAACCCCAGTGACACCAATTCCGAATTTGTCAGTAAAATAGTGTTGGCATCATTCAACTGGCGGAAGATTTTTCCCTGCGCCTCGGTTTCTGCTTCCAGGTGAGCGCCGGCCAGTTCAAGTTCCTGGTTAAGCGTCAAGTGCAGTCGAGTCATTTTTCCCGTCAGCTTTTGTAACGATTCTCCGACAGTTTTTTTTGAAATTTCATCCTTTGAAGATAGCGCGGCCGACTGGCGCAGCAAAAAATCGTTCATATCGTCAGAAACCGCTTTCACATCAGAGGCGATGAATGTCCCGGATTTATTCCTGATGATCTGCCCCATAAGCGTGTTCAATTTTCCTTTCGCGATAAGGAACTCGCTTCTATTCCGGGCGTTCTGTGCAGAACCTGAAACCAGGATCAATTCCTTTACCTGATTACGAAGCACCTCAATATCCCGTAATCGGGCCGATAGGTGGCCGGTACTCTCCATTGCCGTGGCAAAAGCGGTGGAGCGGGTGGCTTGCAGGCGACGGATAGAGGTTTCCAGCTCCTTAAGGAGGGCCGTTGATTCCTTCATCTGGTGTGATGCCGTGGCACTCTCCTCACCGGCCGCGATGCTGTTTGTGAGGCGGCCTTCTGCAGCGGCAAAAAGATCGTGTGCTACCGGTGTAAACTCTGCAGACAGACTCAGCCGGTTGGCGACGCCCCCCATCTTCTCCAGGCGCTCTTGGTCGTACCTCACTTTCTCCAGCGTTTCTTCGGCTGCTGCCCGGAACAGCGAGTATTCAGCCATAGTGCGGGCAGTGTTTACCTTTATCAAGGCGGTTATGCTCCCCTGGAGTTCCCGCTGTAATTCTACCGTCCGCATCTGGAATGGGGTGCTCTTCTCTGCCAGATAGGAAAGTTTCTCCTGCAGAAAACTCATGGATGAAATGCCGGCCAGAGAGATAAAAAGTATCATCCCTGTTGTGACCACCGCATTGGCTATAAGTTTGGTTTTGATGGTCATTTTGGTCATTTTATATAAATTTTTCCTTCACTCTTTAAAAAATCCAACAGTTTTTGCAGGGAAGCCGTCGGGGAGCCCTTATACACAAGGGTCAATGGCCGTTCAATGGCAGGGGCAATCTCTTTCAGCCCCGGTGCTGCCGCAGTCCCGGTCACGATGCCGATCGCTTCAGGTGTCGCGGCGATGGCGTCAGGTGTGTCAGCCACTGATTCAACATCATAGACGGTATCTGTCAGCGCTTTCATTGTCCATAATCCTGGTCTTAAAAAGGATCACGGCGCCTGAAGAGACTGAAGGCCAGACAACCAAAATCGGGGCATCATCACCGCCAACCTCCTGCCAATTTTGCGTTTTGCCGGTAAAAATTCCCTTGAGTTGTTCCTTTGAAAGGGCGTTTACCCTGTTTCCGGCATTCACCACAATCATGGCTTTTTCAATAACCGGAACATACGACGTATACCAGCCGATCTCCTGCACCGGTATACCCGCACTCCTCGTGTGATTCAGCCACTCGGCAAGCGGCAGACTTGCTCCGGTGACATCCGCATTTCCTTTTTCAAGTGCAGCCAGTGCGGGTAACGGATCGTTAAAAAGAATAGTAATGTCGATACCGGTTTTATACCTGAAGGAGTTTTTGACAGGACCAAATACTCTCTTGATAAAGGTGACCCCGGTCGCAATTTTTACTTCGTCAGCACCGGCAACGGCTGTGCAGAACAGCGATAAAAGAACACCGGTAATGAGTGCCATGCGTCTCATTGCACCCCTCCCGTCTGTGATGTCACTATCGACCTCATATCTGTCTGGTCCGGCGAGCCTGCCGAATAAAGCCAGACCCGCAGCAGTGAAAAAAGTTTCTCCATGTCGACCGGCTTCGGAATATAGTCGCTGGCCCCGGCTTTAAGACACTCTTCGCGATCACCTTTCATCGCCTTGGCGGTCAATGCGATGATCGGCAGCATGTGAAAGCGGGCATCGGCCCGTATCTTCCGTATCGCTTCGTACCCATCCATTACCGGCATCATGATATCCATCAGGACCAGATCAATATCCGGAAATTCATCCAGAAGTTTCAAGGCTTCACGACCATTTTCCGCTTCAAAGATGGTGATGTTTTTTTCCGCCAAGGCGCTGGAAAGTGAGAAAATGTTGCGCATGTCGTCGTCGACGATAAGGACTCTTTTCCCCTCCAGCATCGCTTCCTTGTCAAGTGCAGAGCGGATCATCCGCTGTTTTCCGGGATCAAGCGAGGTTTCCACCAGGTGAAGAAAAAGCGTTACTTCGTTCAAAAGCCGTTCGGGACTTTTAGCTCCCTTGATGATGATGCTCTCCGCATAGTGGTGCAAGCGTCTTTCATCTTCGTGAGTCAGTTCGCGTCCGGTGTGGACAATTACCGGGATGCGGCGGTCAGGATCGAGCTTTTTGAGTTCTTCCAATAACTCAAATGCCCCCATATCAGCCAGGCCCAGATCAAGCACGATGCAGTCAAACTGTTCGCTGGAAAGCAGGACAATGGCCCTGGCGCCACTATCAGCTACGGTGATAGTCACATTTCTCTCCTCCAGCAGGGCAACCATTGCTGTTGCCTGATCCTGGTCATCTTCAACAATCAGCAGCATTTTCATGGTTTTTTCGATGGCGGCATCCAGCGTGCCGAAAACGGCATCCAGCTGTTCGCTGCTGACCGGTTTTGTGGCAAAGCCGATTGCGCCCATACTCATCGCTTTCTGGCGCTCCTCCAGGCAGGTGATGAAATGTACCGGAATATGCCGTGTTACCGGGTTGTCTTTCAGGCTGCGCATGACACCCCAGCCATCAATATGCGGAAGCATGATGTCCAGAATTATTGCACTCGGCTGATAGCTCTCGGCAAGGGCAATACCGCTTTCTCCGTCGGCCGCCACCAGAACGGCAAAATTACGCTCCCGCACCATATCGGCCACTATGCCGGCAAACGTCAGGTCGTCTTCGATAATCAAAATATTCCTGTCGCCGCTCTGAATATTCTCACGATCGTCCTGGATCGGCGCCGGCAGCGAGTCAAAGGATTTTCTTCTGGATACCGGTGCATCCGGTATGTCCGGAGGCGTTGCACCAGCCATCGGCGCGGTCGGGACGGCCGGTTGTTTAACTGGCTGCCTGAGGGGGCACTCCCCATTGACGGGAAGGTACAGGGTGAAGGTGCTTCCCTTGCCGGCTTCACTGGCAAGCGTAATTTCCCCGCCCATCGAGCGGGCCAGTTGGCGTGAGATAGAAAGCCCCAGTCCGGTGCCGCCGTAGGTACGGCTCGTGCTGCCGTCTGCCTGCTGGAACGCGTTGAATATAAGCTGCTGTTTCTCTGCAGGAATCCCGATGCCGGTGTCGATTACTGTAAAAGCAACGGCCCGCGTATTGAGCGGATTTTCTTCGGCAGTCGGCGTGTAGACGCGAAGCGAAACCGCACCGCTCTTGGTGAATTTACACGCATTGGAAAGCAGGTTGTTAAGGATTTGCAGGGCTCTCTGATTGTCGGCAGTGATGGATTCGGGGGCCGATTCTTCTTCTGTGACGCTGAATGCGATCCCCTTGTCTCCGGTGATCGGATTAAAGACGGTTTTGAGCTGTGCACATAGCTCCGAGAGCGGAAGGTTTTCGTAATGGAAATCCATATGCCCTGATTCGATTTTGGAAAGATCCAGAATATCATTAATGAGGTTCAGCAGATCCCTTCCGGCGCTGTTAATCGTGGCTGCAAACTCCACCTGCTTGATCGTCAGGTTCCCGTCGCGGTTATCCTTCAGCAGGCTGGAGAGAATCATCAGGCTGTTGAGAGGTGTACGCAATTCATGTGACATATTGGCAAGGAACTCGGATTTATAGGTACTGACCCGCTCCAGTTCAGTCGCTTTGCGCTGTAATTCGTGGCTGGCTTTCTCCAACTCGCGGTTTTTTGTGCGGACATGTTCGCGTTGCTGTTCCAGCAGATGTGTGCGTTCTTCCAGCTCTTCATTGGTCTGTTGCAGCTCTTCCTGCTGAACCCGCAATTCTTCTGTCTGGGCCTGTGTCTGTTCCAGAAGCTCATTAACCATGTGCCGCGATTTGTTGACGCTGAGCGCAATTGCTATTCCTTCTTTTGACTGGTTCAGAAATTCCAGATCGTTGTCACTGAATGCCTTGAAGGAACCGATCTCGATGATGCCGACCAGGGCATCATTGTACAGAAAGGGCAGAACCACAATATGTGCCGGTTTGGACTCACCCAGGCCGGAACTGATGCGAAGATAGTCGGGAGGGGCTGTATCCAGGAAAATCATTTTTCTTTCCAGGGCCGCCTGCCCGGCCAGGCCTTCACCGAGGGAAATCCGCTCGTTCAGGCGATCGTTTCCGGTAACGGCATAGCTGGCGGCTCTGTGCAGGGCTGACTCCTTTTCATCAAAAACATAGAAAACGCCAATCCCGGCGCCAATATATTCAATCAGAAACGCCAAAACCTGTCCTGCCAGTGCCGTAGTGGGTTTGTCGCCACGCACGATGGTATTGAGATTGTTCAGGCCGTTCTTGAACCAGTCACGCAAGGCCTCCTGGTTGTGGTTGAGGCGCAGGGATCTGGACATCCTGACAAAAGCCTGGTCCAGCGAATACTGTACTTCGCCCATACCAACGACCGCTTGCAGCAGCATTCCCGCCTCATCCCGGTTAAACCGCTCCGTCTCCGGCCGTAATGGTTCGGAAACAATCACTTCCTGATCAAGGTCGCCTCCGGCGATGGCCTCGACAATGCGCACTTTTTCTTTGCTTCCCTCCTGTTGGAAGCGTAGCGCGTCAAGCACCTGACCCAGGGGGGTGGCAATGCTGCGGGTAATCAAGATGGTCATTATTGCCGCCAGCATTGCAGCGCCAGCGGCCAGGATCAGCGTGATCAGTCCTGTCTCTCTGGCAGTTGCGCTATTCTGCTCGGAAATCTGTTCAGCGTTTTCCACCAGATAATTCTGCAGGTCCTCAATCGCCTTAATCTCCGCATGCTCGGCGCCGGCGACGGCAGCAGATTTTATATATGCTACCGCCTCTTCATTTCTGTTGGCTTTTGCAGACGTCAAGATGCGGTTAAGATGGGGGGTGAAGTTGCTGCGTGTTTCCACCAGTCGTTCAAAAAGTTTTTTTGACGCGGCATCAGGGAGTGCTGCCTCAAGATTGGCAACATTCGCGTCGATTTCTTTGCGGAACGTTGCGATCCGTTCCCGGTAGTAATCGTGAGTGTGCTGATCTTGCGCGAGAACAAGTTCCCGGATGTTGGTTCTCAAGCGTTGGAAGCCGGCAGAGACATTGCCGATTTGCTCCACCGGTTTGACCCCGTTTTTAAAAAGTAAGCTGTCGGCCTGTTCAAGTTTGTTGATCTGGAAAAAACCGAAGATCACAATTGCCATGATTATAAATACAACGGTAGAAAAGCCGAAGGTCAGTTTGCTTTTAATCTTGAGGTTGGCATAAAAAGTCATGTTTGATTCCTCATTGATCTCCCGTATCCGGAAGAAAAGCTATTTGATGACGTCAGGCCGGTTGAATGAGATCTTACCGGCGTTGCCATGGACTTCGGCACTGGTGAAACGGCTGGTATTGAAGAAGGGGCCTTTAAGAAGTGGCACGCTTTTCACGGCGGAGAAGATCTCCTGCGTTGACCGCAAACGGTACCGCCAGGAGTATCCGCTGGTTGGGGTTGGCAACATCCGCCGGAATGGCTGCTCCGCGTTCGGAAAGTGTGGAAAAATGCTGCAGCGTAACAGTGTCGCTTCGCATTCCCGGTCCGATAAACTCGATCAGGTCACCGACCTTGATCCGGTTGCGTACGCTGATCAGGAGTGTTCCGTCATCCTTCACATCATCGATGACTCCGACAAAATCGTGGCTGCGAATGTAGGCAGACTGGTACTCCTGGGCGACGTTGCGCGGTTGACCGAACAGGAACCCGGTTGTGTAGCCGCGATGGCTCAGTTTGGCCAGTTCCTCTAGCCATTCGGGGCGACAGCGCCATCCGGCGGGGTCTGCCAGGTATTCGTCCAGTGCCTGGCGATAGACCCGCAGTACCGATGCAACGTAGTTGATTCCCTTCATGCGCCCTTCTATCTTGAGCGAGTGCACCCCGCTTGCGACAAGAGCCGGAATATGTTCCAGCAGGCAGAGGTCGCGCGAGTTGAAGATGAATGTCCCGGTTTCGTCCTCCATAACCGGAAAATATTCGCCCGGCCGCGATTCTTCCACCAGGTGATAGCTCCAGCGGCAGGGGTGAGTGCATTCGCCCTGATTGGCATCACGTCCGGTCAGCATGCTGGAAATCAGGCAGCGGCCGGAATAGGACATGCAAAGCGCCCCATGCACGAAAGCTTCAAATTCCATTCCCGGGACCGCTTTTACCGTTTCGCGGATATTATCCAGGCTCATTTCCCGCGCCAGGTTAATCCGGGAGACGCCCTGCTGCTGCCAGAACCGGGCGGAGCGCCAGTTGATGGTATTGGCCTGGGTAGAAAGGTGCAGTTCGCGATCCGGCGTGATTTGGCGCACCGCATCGATTACACCCGGATCCGCGACGATGTAAGCATCAAAGGAAAGCGGAGCAATCTGCTCGAGGTACTTTTCCAATTCCGGAAGCGCTTCATTGCGCGGGTAGCTGTTAATCGTCAGATATGCCTTAACGTCGTTCACGTGGCAAAAATCCAGAGCTGATTTCATCTCATCCATGGAAAAGTTGTCAGCCATATTGCGAAGCCCAAAGGCCTGCCCGCCAAGATATACGGCATCGGCGCCGTAGTGGACCGCGATTTTCAGTTTTTCCATATTACCGGCTGGCGCCAGTAATTCAGGTGTATGCATGGGGGTTCCAGTGTCATGACGGATTAGGGAATAATTTGAGTCGCGAGGCTTGAATGCTAGCACAATCAGTTTGCCAATAAAACTGAAAAGACACCTTTCACTTGACAAAGATAACTATATCGCCTTAATTATGAAAAAGTACGTTAAATGGGGGTATTATGCCATCAGAAGGCAGAATTGTACCATATCTGTTGTTAACAGTTTTGTTGTCAGGCTGCGCCGCCAATGACCTGATGGTTAAACGTCAAGCCGAGTCCGAAGCCAAAATCGAGTTTCTGGTTCAATCGTCAAAAAAAGCAGAACAGCGGCACAATGAACTTGCCGGTTTACTGCAGGCTCAGGAGGAACGGCTTCACGTTGTAAGTGGTGAAATAAAGCAGCTCAAGAATGAAACGAGTGATCTGCAAGCTTCCCGCGACGAACTCAAGGTCAGGGTCGCAAGCCTTGCCCAGAAGTTGCAAACACCCAAGGTAGAAATCGTCAATCAGCCATCGTCCTCCAAAGCTGCCGGTGAATCCGGCCCTCCTGCGGAATATCTCAAATCATTCGGCCTGTACAGTGCCAATAATTTTTCTGCGGCCATCGCCTCGTTTGAATCATTTCTCAAGAATAATCCTCGGAGCGATTATGCTGCCAACGCCCTGTACTGGATTGGTGAGTGTCACTATACTCTCTCGGATCTCCCGAGGGCAAAAGAAGCCTTTTTGAAGGTCGTGGACAACTACCCGAAAAGTTCCAAGACCCCGGATGCACTTCTGAAGCTTGGCTATACCCTGTCTGCTATGAAAGAAAAGGAAAAAGCAGCGGTTATATTCGAGAAAATTATTACGTCATATCCCAGCAGTCCAGCTGCAATAAAAGCCCGTGAACGTCTGAACACGCACTGAGCCCGGCCTCTCCTGACCTCAATGGCCAGGATGGGCACTATTGTACAAAATCACAAGTGGATGAGGTGTCCCTATGAAAATCATGCTGTTGCTGTTGGCTCTTTTAGCCGTGCCATTGTTACCCTCTTTTGTGCTTGCCTCCGGGCAGGGCGAACCTGCCATTTATGTCATAAAACAGGGCGATACGCTCTGGGGGCTCTCCGAACGTTTTATTAAAGATCCGGAATACTGGCCGAATATGTGGTCTAAAAATGGCCAGGTCACTAACCCCCATTTTATTTATCCAGGGCAAAAAGTGCGGATTTTTCCGGACCGGCTCGAGATTGTTCCCCAAGAGCGCGTAGCGGTTTCGGTGAAGAAAACCGAACCTGTTACAACAATCGTCGAGGCGCCTCAGGAGGTTGCTGCCGAGAAGACCTACACACTGTATGGTACGGAAGGTTTTCTGGCGGGGAAAGATTTCAAACCGTACGGCATGGTTATCGGGGGGCAGCATGACCGGATAATCGCGGGAGCAGATGATATCGTCTACACTGATATCGGTACTGATCAACATGCCGGTGATGGTGATAAATTCTCCGTATTTCTTAAGGATGTGTCGGTCAAGCATCCTCAGAATAGTGAAGAAATGGGCTACAAGATGGTTCCGCTCGGGACTCTCCAGCTGACGGATGTTGAGCGAAAATCGTCGCGTGCCATTATTACCGATTCAACCCGGGAGATTGGCCCGGGTGCTTACCTGCTTCCCTACAAGGATAATCGCCGGCGGGAGATCTCCCTCAAGAACACCAAATATGAGCTTAACGGGTATATAATCGACAGCTTAAGCGGTGTCAGTGTCATTGCCGCCGGAGATATTGTGTATATTGACCTTGGGGCCAGCCAGGGGGCTGAAGCTGGTAACATGCTCTATATTGTCCGGGATGTGACGATTGACCAGAAGTATGTGGAAGGACGCATAGACAAACTGCCTCAAGAACTTCTGGGGGCGCTGGTTATTCTAGAAACCGGCAAAAAAACATCTTCCGCCCTGGTTGTCAAGAGTATCGATGCGATCTATAAAGGCGACCGGATCGTCAGCCAGGCCAAATAAGCAGACAGATTTTAATCCAAGACCGGCACTGTGCCGGTCTTTTTTTGTCGAACCGAATCAGGTGTCGAAATGGAAAATTTTTACTGGATAGGACTTAAATCGGTCCCCGGGGTTGGCAACGTTGCCTTCCGGCGCCTTCTGGAACAATTTGACACACCTGAGGCTGTGTTGAAAGCGTCCCCTGCATCGCTTTCCGGCATCAAGGGGATGAATTCTGCAGTAATCGATGGCATCAAAAACGCCGAATGGCAGCGTTTTGCGGAGGAGGAGTGCCGCCGGCTTGAAGCAAGCGCCGCGCGTCTGGTAACATATGTCTCGCGTGATTACCCAAAATCACTGTTTGAGATTCCCGATCCTCCGCCGTTTCTGTATGTTAAAGGTGAGTTGCACTCCCGGGAGCTTTCCATTGCCATCGTCGGCTCACGCCGGGCGACATCCTACGGTTTGATGACAACCGGAAAGCTGGCTTCGGGACTCGCCGTCCATGGCATTTGTGTTGTCTCGGGGATGGCGCGCGGAGTCGATACGGCAGCCCACAAAGGGGCGCTGCAGGCGGGAGGACGGAGCATCGGCGTATTGGGATGCGGCGTTGACAAGATCTATCCTCCTGAAAACCGTTCGCTTTTTGAGGAAATGTCAGGTAAGGGGTGCCTGGTGTCGGAATTTCCGTTGGGAACCTTGCCGCTGGCCGAAAATTTTCCGCGTCGTAACCGGATTATCAGCGGACTTTCCCATGGCGTGCTGGTCGTTGAGGCCGCTGAAAAAAGCGGATCGCTTATCACCGCCCAGTATGCCCTTGAACATGGGCGCGACGTTTTCGCCGTGCCGGGAAATATTTCTTTTGCCACCAGCCGCGGTTGCAATAGTCTGATAAAGCAAGGCGCCAAACTGGTGGATTGTGTCGAAGATATACTTGAGGAACTTCCTGCAGGGGGCCGTGCTTCTGCAGAGGCCCCCTTATTTAGCCCGCCCCCGCGCAACTTTGCTCTGACACCGAAAGAAGCGGCTATTTACGAGTTGCTGGCCCGTTCGCCGTTGCACATCGATGACATTATTACCCAAACTGAATTGACAGCTGGAGAGGTTTCCTCTATGTTACTGCACCTTGAGCTCAAGGGAGCGATAACGCCGCTGCCCGGTACACATTACGCCGTGGCGTGATAGTATAAATAATTAATTTTGAAATCCATCGTAAGGATACCTAGAGCTGCCATGTCGAAAAACCTTGTCATTGTTGAATCCCCTGCCAAGGGGAAAACCATAGAAAAATTTCTGGGCCCTGATTTTAAAGTCCTGGCTTCATTCGGGCATGTACGTGCCCTTCCGAGTAAACAGGGCTCAGTGGATATCGAGAAGGGCTTTGAGCCTAAGTATCATGTGCTGCCGGAGAGCAAAAAGCATCTTGATGAGATAAAGCAGGCACTTAAGGGGGCGGATAGACTGCTGCTGGCAACTGACCCCGACCGTGAAGGAGAAGCAATCTCCTGGCATCTGCTGGCTGCGCTCGGACTTGACAAAAAGAATCCCGGCATCAAAATTCAGCGGGTCGAATTCCACGAGATTACTAAAGAGGCGATTCTGCATGCCGTCAAGAACCCTCGCGATATTGCCCTCGATCTTGTTAATGCCCAGCAGGCCCGCTCGATTCTTGACTATCTGGTCGGTTTCAATCTCTCGCCGTTTCTCTGGAAAAAGATCCGCTACGGGCTTTCCGCCGGACGTGTCCAGTCGGTAGCGCTCCGTCTGGTCTGTGAACGGGAGAAGGAAATTCTGGCTTTCAATGAGCAGGAATACTGGACTGTCGCTGCCCGTCTGGGTGTTGCTGCGGGGCAGGAGTTCAAGGCCGGTCTGGTTGATGTTGGCGGTAAAAAGCTCGGCAAGTTCGATATCCCCGGTGAGGAGGTTGCAACCGCGCTTAAGGCGGCACTGCAGTCAGGTAGTTACAAGGTCGCCAAGATCACTAAAACCGAGAAAAAACGCAATCCTTCGCCCCCCTTTACCACTTCTACCCTCCAGCAGGAGGCCTCGCGCAAGCTGGGCTTTTCGGCCAAGAAGACCATGTCTACTGCGCAGAAGCTTTATGAAGGGATTGATATCGGAACTGAGGGGACTGTCGGTCTGATTACCTATATGCGTACCGACAGTGTCAACCTTTCAACCCTTGCTTTGACAGATGCCCACGACGTTATCTCCGCTGCATACGGCACGGAGTATGCGCTTGCCACGCCGCGGATATTCAAAACCAAATCCAAAAACGCCCAGGAGGCCCATGAGGCTGTCCGGCCAACCTATATTGCCAAAACCCCCGTTGAATTGAGAAAATATCTGACACCTGACCTGTATAAGCTGTATGAGCTGATCTGGAAACGAACCGTCGCCTGCCAGATGGCAGAAGCGTTGCTTGATCAGACATCGGTGGATATTAGCGCAGAGCTGTCGGTGCCGCCGGCAACCGGTCCGTTTGCCGGATCGGGCAGGGCCGGATTACGTGCTGCCGGCACGATTATCCGTTTTCCCGGTTTCATGAAGCTGTACATCGAAGGCCTCGATGATCAGGATGAAGAAAAGGAAGGGTTGCTGCCGGCAATGAGTGAAGGGGCCGCGCTCAAGCTGCACGAAGTTCTCCCCGAACAGCACTTTACCCAGCCGCCACCACGCTATACCGAGGCAACCCTGGTAAAAACGCTGGAAGAGTACGGTATCGGCCGCCCATCGACGTTTGCCTCGATCATGAACACACTGGTAGAGAGAAAATACGCCCGCCTCGACAAGAAACGCTTCTTCCCGGAGGATGTCGGTATGGTGGTCAGCGACCTGCTGACAGCCCATTTTCAGAAATATGTTGATTACAACTTTACCGCCGGGTTGGAAGAAGAGCTTGACCAGGTTTCGCGAGGTGAAAAAGAGTGGAAGCCGCTCTTGAAAGAATTCTGGGAGCCGTTTATCGCCCTTTTGAAACAGAAAGAGGGTGAAGTCAACAAGGCCGACCTGACGACGGAAGCGACCGACGAAGTCTGCCCCGAATGCGGCAAGCCGCTGGTCGTGAAACTCGGCAAACGCGGTAAATTCATCGCCTGCTCCGGCTTTCAGGAAGGGTGTAAGTATACCCGCAACGTCGATCAGGATGGTGAAATTGTAGAACCGGTCGTCTCGGAAGAAAAATGCGAAAAATGCGGGCTGCCGATGCTGATCAAGGATGGCCGCTTTGGGAAATACCTCGCGTGCTCCGGTTATCCGGCCTGCAAAAATATCCAGCCTCTGATCAAGCCGGTGAGCACCGGTATAGTCTGCCCGGAATGCAAGGAAGGGGAGCTAACGGAGAAGAAATCACGCTTCGGCAAGCTGTTTTATTCATGTAATCAATATCCGAAGTGTAAATTTGCCCTGTGGGATCTCCCCGTGGAAAGCCCCTGCCCGAAATGCGGTTTCCCGCTGCTGGTCAAAAAGATCTACAAGCGCAAGGGCGAATTCCTGAAATGCCCCAAAGAGGGTTGTGATTACACCAGCGAGTGATGCCGGATGTTGTTTGGAAACGCAGCTGAGCGGCTGGCATAAACGTATGATTGAGACGGCCATGCTGACAAATAGCATGGCCGTGCACGTTGGAGAACACTCGCTGAAGCGCAAGCCAACATCACAAGCCGAATCGATAAAATTTGGGAGCACTGACCATGCCCGATAATCAGACAAACAGGATTGCCTTTTTTGAAGGGAGACATATCCGTAAAACACTCCATGAAGGCGATTGGTGGTTCTCCATTATCGACGTCATCGAGGTTCTGGTCGGGGGCGACAGGCCGCGAAAGTACTGGAACGACCTGAAGAAGAAGCTGGTTGCCGAAGGTTATAATGAAGTGTCCGAAAAAATCGGACAGTTGAAAATGCTCGCACCGGACGGAAAACAACGCCTTACCGATTGCGCCAACACCGAGACTATGTTCCGCATCATCCAGTCGATACCCTCGCCAAAAGTGGAGCCGCTCAAGCGCTGGCTGGCGCGCGTCGGCAAGGAGCGCATTGACGAGATCGAAAACCCAGAGCTGGCCATGGCCAGGATGCAGGAACTGTACGAGAAGAAGGGTTACCCCAAAGATTGGATTGACAAGCGTCTGCGCGGTATTGCCGTCCGTCAGGATCTGACTGACGAATGGAAAAACCGGGGTGCAGGTAACAGCAGGGAATACGCAATATTGACCAACGAAATCATGCAGGGCGCATTCGACCTGAAGGTTGAGGACTACAAACAGATAAAGGGATTGGAGCGGGAGAATCTGCGTGACCATATGACCGATATGGAGTTGATCCTGACCATGTTGGCCGAGGCAACGACTACAAAACTTCACCGTGACAGGGATTCTCAGGGATTTGTACCGCTCAGGAAAGATGCCTAGGACGGCGGAGCGGTTGCCGGTAGGACGAGGAAGGATATTGAGAAACAGTCTAAAACTCCGGTCGTGAGCAGCGAAAACTTCAAGGGTCTGGCACACAAAAGTTCGAAGAAGCTGGAGTAGCGCAAAGGACTTTCCATGACATCATAAGGCATATTCGATAACGAGACGTCCAGCGTAAGTTGAAAATGTACTACCATACAAGGAGAACCCTTTGTCTAATAGCATTGAACCACAAAATCAAATTACCATCATCGGCGGCGGACTTGCCGGGTGCGAGGCCGCTTGGCAGATCGCACAGCGCGGTATCTCCGTGGTCCTCCACGAAATGAAACCGATAAAGTTTTCACCCGCCCACGAATTGCCCGGGCTGGCTGAGCTGGTCTGCTCCAATTCCCTGCGCGGTATTTCGCTTGATAACGCCGTGGGGCTGCTTAAAGAGGAACTGCGCCGCTGCGGTTCTTTAACGATGGAGGCTGCCGAGGTGACATGTGTCCCGGCCGGAGGCGCCCTGGCGGTAGATCGCCAGTTGTTCTCTGACTATGTCACCGCGAAGATAGAATCTCACCCGCTGATCCGGATTGAACGGAGTGAGTCAACCGGCATCCCGGCTGAAGGGGCGGTTATCATAGCTTCCGGACCGCTTACCAGTGATGCTCTGGCGGCATCCCTGACGAAACTGACCGGCGACCGGCTTTACTTCTACGATGCCATTGCTCCGATTGTTGCCGCCGATTCACTCGATATGACGAAGATCTTTGCCGCGTCACGCTATGGCAAAGGTGACAGCGATGACTATCTCAACTGTCCGCTCAATGAGGATGAGTATCTGAAGTTTATTGATGAACTGAATGGTGGCGAGAAAGTACCGGCGCGCGATTTTGAGAAGGTTGTCCACTTTGAAGGATGTATGCCGGTCGAAGAGCTTGCGTCACGTGGTGTGGAAACGCTTCGCTTCGGGCCGATGAAGCCGGTCGGATTAATTAATCCGCATACCGGCCATGAAGCCCACGCGGTTATTCAGCTGCGCGCTGAAAATCGGGAGAAGACCATGTATAATCTGGTCGGATTTCAGACCAAGCTGACCTGGCCGGAGCAGCGGCGGATCTTCCAGATGATTCCGGGTTTGGAAGGGGCCGAGTTTGTCCGTCTCGGGTCGATGCATCGCAATACCTTTATCAATTCTCCGGCACTCTTGGAAACGACCCAGCAACTGAAGAGTGACCGACGGATTTTCTTTGCCGGTCAGATAACCGGAGTGGAGGGGTATGTGGAGTCGGCTGCCAGCGGTTTTCTGGCTGGCATCGCTGCCGCACACTTTGTTCGGGGCGAGCCTGTTCCGGTGCCGTCGCCGGAAACCGCCCTGGGCGCTTTGATGCACCATATTACCAATGCCGACGTGCGTCATTTTCAGCCGATGAATGTAAACTACGGGCTCTTCCCTGAGTTGCCGGGAAGGGTTAAAAAGAAAGAACGGCGCCAGAAACTGGCGGAGCGGGCATTGGTTGCGCTGGAAGAGTGGAAGCAAAGCTTATGAAACACAGAGGCACAGAGAACACGGAGAAAGACTTTAAATAATCTGTTAAAGCCTGACTAAACAGTTTGTAATTGGTTGGTAATTTGTTTACCATTACAAGGTACAATGATTTGCAGTTCTCAGTGACCTCTGTGTCTCTGTGTTTAGTTAGAAAGGTTTCCAAATGTCAGACAAAAATATCGATCCCCTCAAAAGGGTTGAAGACCAGCTAAAAAAATGTGTCAAGTGCGGCGCCTGTCGCACCAACTGCCCGGCATTTGCCGCATTTCAACGTGAACCGGCGGTAGCCCGCGGCAAGGTGGCGCTGGCACAGCATATTCTGACAGATGATATTGATCTTGATGACCAGACCTATCTGGCCATGTCAAAATGTCTGCTTTGTGGCAGTTGCGTAGAAAAATGCCCCAATGATGTGCCGACTGATGAGATCGTTATTGCTGCCCGTGAGTCGCTGGCGAATAAACGTGGTCTGACAACATTTCATGCTGCGGTTGGCCAGGTAATCAAGAACAGAGGCCGGATGAAGATGGGAGCCAAAATGGCTTCGCTTTTAGGGCCGCTCTTTTTCAAGAAAGTCCCCGAAACATCCGGTCTCCGTTTGCGTTTTCCGGTACCGTTCATCGGCTCCAAGCGCTATATACCCGAAATTGCCAAAAACAGTTTTATCGATCAGCATCCTGAAGTTATTCCGGGGGAACCGGGCAAACCGCGCATCGCTTTTTTTGTTGGTTGTATGACCAATTTTGTCTATACCGATGTCGGCGAGGCGGCGCTGGCTCTGTTCCGCCACCTCGGGTGCACGATCATAATTCCCAAAGGGCAGCAATGTTGTGGCTTGCCGGGTATGTCGGGCGGTGATATTGAAACGGTGCGCTCTCTGGCAGAAAGCAATCTTGCCGCATTTGAAAAGTACGATGTGGATTATGTTATGACAGCGTGCGCCACCTGTGGTGGTGCCCTGCATCGTCTGTATCCGCTTGTCGTGGGAAAACGCAATCCGGAACTGCGCGAGCGTCTGGAATCCCTGGCAAAAAAAACCGTGGATGCATCCCAGTTGCTGCAGCAGCTGGGGCTTGATCCCTCTGAAACCGGAGACGGTGAAGAACTGCGTGTCACGTATCACGACCCGTGCCATCTCCGGACGCGCGGAATAGTGAAGCAGCCGCGCGAACTGCTGTGCGGTACACCCGGAGTTGAGCTGGTCGAAATGGAGGGGGCTGACAAATGTTGCGGATTGGGGGGGACCTTCAATGTCTATCACTATGATTCCTCCATGGACATCAATGCCGGCAAGAGCGAAGCAATTATTGCTACCGAGGCACAGGTTGTTGCAACCGGTTGCCCCGGATGCATGATGCAGCTTTCAGACGGTCTCAAACAGCACGGTTCGAATGTAGAGGTTTTGCATACATTGCAACTGCTGGCACGCGGGATAAAACAGTAAATTGTTTTACTCGCAGTAAACCTGTTTTTATTAAGGCTGTTGTTATTTAGTGTGTACAGAAGAAATTTTATTGACATTATAAAGCAAATTGTATACAAACCCGCATGGAAACTGAGTTTTACTTTTGCAGCCAGGGGTTTTGATGCGAGAATTCAATATTGGGGCTAAAATCAAGAAGCTCCGACTGTCAAAAAAACTGACTCTGCAGGCTGTCGCCAAGGAGACCGGCTTTTCTCCCGCTCTTATCTCCCAGATAGAGAATAATAACGTTTCACCTCCGATTGCCACTCTCTCCAGAATTGCAAAATTCTTTGATGTAAAAATAGGTCTTTTCTTCACCGAAGACGAAGAAGAATGCCGCTTTGAAGTTGTTCGTGCCCACGAACGCAAAGCGATACCCCGCGTCATCTCAAAGGCCGGCACCAGCCAGGGCTATTCCTACGAATCACTGTCATTTCACAAACAAAATAAGAAAATGGAACCATTCCTGCTCTCGATTACTGAAAAAGCGCTCGAAGAGAACACCTATAGTCACGATGGTGAAGAGTTTCTCTTTATTATGAAGGGGACTGCGGAGCTTGTGCTTGATGAAAAGCGGATTGTGCTGGAAGAGGGAGACTGCGTTTATTTCGACTCTTCCCTAAAACACCGTCTGCTTTCAAAAGATGGTTCAGAAGTCACGGTGTTAGCCATCGTTGCGCGATAAGGTCGGTACGCCGGAATTTCCTGTTCATCATTTCTATATAGATCGTACACACATCAATTCATGTTGTTGATATACATTAAACTGGAAGGATGGCGAAGATGTCAAAAACAGCAATTAAACCATCACTGAAAAACCCGTTCGCGCCAGCTGAGACTCTCGAATTTACTATTCCTGGTGAAATCCCGGGAAAAAAAGGGGGCTACGAAGAGGCCATGCAGGAAGGCCACGACCTGATCCAGCGCCCCACCACGTCGATCAGTATTGCCCAGATTGAAAAGCAGCACTTCAAAAAGCGGATGACCGTCTGGGAACGCCTGCGCGTCCTGACGGAAAATGAGCCGAATATCCTCTTCCAGAACTGGGGGAAGAACCTGGATGGCGCCTCACTGGTGACCGGTATTCTCAATATTGGCGGTCGTGATGTTGCTGTCTATGGCCACGATTTTACCGTGCGTGCCGGCTCCATTGATGCTACCAACGGCCGCAAACTGGCGTTGCTGTTTCAGATGGCCGGTGAGAAGGGCATCCCGCTGATCGGCATGAACGACTCTGCCGGTGCCTTTGTGCCAGCGGGTGTCGGTGGCCTGGATGGGTATGCCGAAGCTTTTACGGCGCTCCGTAAAATCAGCGGTGTTGTCCCTTCCATCATGTGCATGTTCGGCTTCAATGCCGGAGGTGGCAGTTATCTTCCCCGTCAGGGAAGTTTTCTGATCCAGCCGCAAGATACGTTCTTCGGCTTGACCGGACCAGGGGTGGTCAAATCCGTTCTCGGCGAAGAGGTAACCCCCGAAGATTTGGGTGGACCGAAGGTTCACGGCCAGTCCGGGGTTGCCGATATGACGGTAGAGGACGAGGTTGATGCCCTGCGCACCGCCCTGCAACTCCTTTCCTATCTCCCGGACAACAACTGCGTCATGGCCAGGTACCGGGAGACCAGCGATCCTCTGAACCGCAAAACCTGGGAAATAAACACCCTGCTCAAAAAAGCCTTCAACTCACCGACCGGCTTCAACACTCCCTTTGATGTCTCCATCATGATCCAGCAGATCTGCGACCACGGCGACTATTTTGAACTCCAACGTGACCGCGCCCGTGAAGCCGTTACCGCTCTTGGACGTCTGGGAGGCAATGTCGTCGGCTTTGTCGCCAACAACAGCGCCGTTGCTTCAGGTCAGATAACCGTTGATTCCGCCTACAAAATTGCCCGGTTCAACCGCTTTTGCAATATCTACAACATCCCGATGATCTTCATGGAAGACACTACCGGCTTCCTGCCGGGACGTGAGCAAGAAAGTCGCGGTATTGTCCAGGCGGGGCGTGCCATGCTTGACTCCATTGTCGATATCAGGACACCGCGCATCCTTCTGATTATCCGCAACGCCTACGGCGGTGCATATGCCTCGTATAACAACTACCCCACCGGCGCCGATCTGGTGCTGGCGCTCCCGACCACCCGGTTAGCGGTTATGGGACCGGCCGGTAAGGAGTTCGTCTACAAGGACGAAGTGCGCAAGATGCGTGCTGCCGTTGCCGATCGCGTAAAGCATGGCATACAGGAGCGCGTTGCTGCTGGGATGGCGGCCGGTGAAGCTAAAATGGATGCCGAAAGGGATGCTGCCGAGTGGCTGAAAATTGAGGACGCAGCCCTGAACATGCGCTATGAAAAAGAACTTATGAACCCGAAAGAGGGACTGGCCCTTGGTTCCATCTCCTCCCTTGTCATGCCGACCGACCTGCGCAAGGTGCTGGGGGAGAATATGAATTTCTTCCTGCGTCATTACAAGCCAGGACCAATGCAGGCTGTTCAGCGCGAGTTCCATTAATTTCATTCATTCCAGATTGGAGATAGAGAGACCATGCCACAGACCGATTACTACAAATATAACCCTCTGGTCCACCGGAACCGTAAATTGAGCAAATCGACATCCGAGTGGGTGCGCTCCTTTTCCTGTGAAGATCTCAAGCCGTTGATTGTCTGTCGTGGGCCGATCCGCAAGGAAGCGATGGATGTGTATGAAGAAATGGGTATTTCCCATTACGGCATCCTTCTTTCCGAAAAAGATTCTATTATTTATCCGAATGCCTTGGCGCCGGAGTTGCGCCAGTTGACGGATTCGAACCGCGTGCACCGGGTGCCTGACTACAGTGGGGCCAGCAAGGAAGAGCGCATCGAACGCATCAACCAGATTATCCAGATGGCCAAGGACAACGGTTACGACTCAATTTTTGCCGGTTACGGTTTTATGGCTGAGGATGAAGAGTTTGTCGCCGCAATTGAAAAAGCGGGTCTCAAATTTATCGGTCCCTGCGCTGCCACCCAGGCCAAGGCCGGTAAAAAGGATGAAGCAAAGCGTACCGCCCTGCAGGTGAATGTCAGTGTCACCCCCGGTGTTGACAATGTCACCGCCCGGACGCTGCTCAATAAATTTCCCACCCGCGAAAAACTGCTCAAGTTGACAGAAGCAGAAGGTCTGGCGTGCGATAAAAAGGTTCTTGATGACAAGAAAATTGCCGTTGAGGTCTTGGCCGATCATATTCTGATGGCCTCATACAGCAAGGGTATCGATCTGTTTACCATTGAAGAGCTCTCCGCGCAGGTGCAGGCTGAAGTAACGGAACTGTTCAAGAAGTATCCGCAGAGCCGTTTCCGTATCAAGGCGATCGGTGGCGGCGGCGGCAAGGGTCAGCGAATTCTGGGCGCTTCGCTGCTGGCGATGAAAAAAGCCGACGACAAGGCCATTGCCAAGGCGGCTGCCGAAGCCCCGGCAATGGTGCGTGAGGTGCTGAACGAGGTCAAGGCCAACGGCGTTGGCGACAACAAGAATGTCCTTATCGAGCTGAACATTGAGCAGACCCGCCACAACGAGATTCAGTTGCTGGGGAACGGCACGTGGTGCATCTCTCTTGGTGGCCGCGACTGCTCCCTGCAGATGCATGAGCAGAAACTTCTTGAGGTGTCCGTTACCCAGGAAGGGCTGACCGCTGCCATTCTCAAGGCAAAAGCTGCCGGGAGAAAAGAAGAGGTCGCGGCTCTTGAATCAGATCTGAAGGTGCTTGGCCGGATGGAAGAGGAGTCGGCCCGCTTTGGTCAGGCTGTCGGCCTTGATTCCGCTTCCACATTCGAGTGTATTGTCGACCGTGATCGTCACTTCTTTATGGAAGTAAATACCCGCATCCAGGTTGAACATCGCGTCACCGAGCTTTGCTACAGCCTCAAGTTTACCAACCCCAATGATGAGAAGGATTTTTTCATTGTCGAATCACTGGTGGAAGCGATGGCCCTTTTGGCGCAGCACAAGGAGCGTCTTCCCAAGCCGGAGCGCATTGTCCGCTTCAATGCCTCGGTCGAGGCCCGCTTGAACGCAACCGATGCGTCTCTGTCCCCCCACGCCGGCGGGATGATCCGCTATTGGTCAAAGCCGATCAAAGGCGAGATCCGCGATGATCAGGGGATCAGCATGACCAACCCGGATACCGGCATCTTTATGAAATATAAAGTGGCTGGAGCCTACGATTCAAATATTGCCCTGCTCCTCACCAAGGGTGAAGATCGTCTCTCGAGTTATGAACGGCTTTCCGAAGTATTGTGCAGTACCACGTTGCGCGGTAGCGCATTGGCGACAAACCTTGAATTTCACTATGGACTGGTCAATTGGTTTCTGGGCAGGAATGTCATGGCCAAGCCGACGACCCGTTTTGTCGTACCGTATCTGGCTCTGGTCGGCACCCTCAAAGAGGAAGCCAATCGCCTGGATGTGGTGTATGCCTTTTTCCAGATGAAGAAGCACTACGCCAAGCACATTTCTGAACAGTTTGCCGACCAGCCTGACGTCTGTGCCAAACAGCTGAAAAACATGTCGGCACTGCTGGACCGTAAAGGGACGCTGCTCACCCGCCCCATGCAGCGCCTCCTCGATGATCCGCACCTGCTGTCAGGGTGGCTGAGCATAAATACAAAGAACTTCCATATCGACAAGGGCAAGGTTGTCTGGTTGAGAAATCCGTTTGGCGTTCTCAAAGAGACCTACGAATACCTGCATATGAATTACCGTCCTCATAAGCCGGCGGCGGAGATCATTTGGGGGCATGACAACGAGCTGCTGCAGCAGGCGTTGCACTTTTACCGTACCCTGCGGGAAAAACTCGGATTGGAGCGGGATGAGTATTTCAAGCTCAATGAACTGGTGAAAATGGAAGAACCCCAGGCCGGCTTTGATGCAGAAACCTGGGAACAGATCCGTTCCGCCCACTACGGCTATGAGGCCGGACTTGAACTTTTGGGCATGCTGTTTAAAATCGGCGAGCATACCTCCTTCTGGGATATGAAGGTTCTGGATGACTTGGAAGTGGTTATCCCTGATTACCTGACCGACCTTGATCTGCAGGCGCGAATGAAAAAAATTCTTGTACC
Source organism: Pseudomonadota bacterium (assembly GCA_019352135.1). GTDB lineage: Bacteria > Desulfobacterota > Desulfuromonadia > Geobacterales > Pseudopelobacteraceae > JACRCG01. The sequence goes on along the minus strand of JABBNX010000009.1, from coordinate 13,265 downwards.
ACCGCCGGCAACCAAGGCTGATGAAATTGTTTCAGTCTGCGGCGGCATGTACTACGGCCAAGAAGCACCGGGGCTGCCGGCTTTTGTCAGCGAAGGGATGCATTTCGAGAAAGATCAGCCGCTCTATATCATTGAAGTCATGAAGATGTTCAACACCATCCGGGCGCCATTTTCCGGGACTGTCGACAAGATCATCATGGAGGGTGGCGATGGCACTATCGTCCAGAAGGGGCAACCGCTCTTCAAGATAACCCCGGATGAAAAATTTGTTGAAGTCGATGTGAAGGCGATTGAAAAAGAAAAGCGTGAGCGGACAGGTGAGTATCTGAAGGCAGTACTGCATAACGTATTGTAGCAGCGGGTACACGTGTGATGCTGAATCCGGCCAGGGCGGGGAGTGTATCTTCTCCCCTGGCCTTTTTCTTTAAATAAATTTTGCAAAAGGGGCCATAGATGAGCATCAAAGACAGCAAGCTGAAATGGAATGAAAAAGTTGCCAAAGGAATCGCCAAGTCACCAGAGCGGATGGAAACGTTCCTGACGACCTCAAACATCGAGCTGGAGCGCTGCTTTACTCCCGGATTCGACTATCCGGGCTATGAAGATCAGTTGGGATTGCCGGGAGAGTACCCGTATACCCGTGGTGTGCAGCCGACCATGTATCGCTGCCGCTTCTGGACCATGCGCCAATATGCCGGGTTCGGCACCGCCAAAGAATCAAATGAACGCTATAAATACCTGCTTTCCGCCGGTCAGACCGGGCTTTCGATCGCCTTTGACCTGCCGACCCAGATGGGCTACGACTCCGATGCCGGCATGAGTCTTGGTGAAGTCGGCAAAGTCGGCGTGGCGATCGACTCGCTGGCTGATATGGAGATCCTCTTTGACGGGATACCTCTCGACAAGGTATCTACCTCGATGACCATCAATTCGACTGCTGCCATCCTGCTCTGCATGTACATTGCCGTTGCCGAGAAACAGGGGGTTTCTGCCGACAAGATCTCCGGCACCATTCAGAACGACATCCTCAAGGAATACATGGCTCGCGGTACCTATATCTATCCGCCACGAGAATCCATGCGGATCATTACCGACATCTTCGCCTACTGCAAAGACAATGTCCCAAAGTGGAATACTATCTCTATCTCCGGCTACCATATTCGCGAAGCCGGGTCCAGTGCCGTGCAGGAAGTCGCCTTCACCCTGGCCGATGGCATCGCTTATGTTGATGCCGCCATCAAGGTTGGTCTGGCCGTAGATGACTTTGCCCCGCGATTGGCATTTTTCTTCAACGCCCACAATAACCTCTTCGAAGAGGTGGCCAAGTTCCGTGCCGCTCGCCGTATCTGGGCAAAAATCATGAAAGAGCGCTTTGGCGCGAAAGACCCGAAATCGCAGATGCTCCGTTTTCACACCCAGACAGCCGGCTGCACCCTGACCGCCCAGCAACCGGACAACAATATCATGCGCGTTACCATCCAGGCGCTGGCGGCGGTGCTGGGAGGTACCCAGTCGCTGCATACCAACTCCCGGGATGAGGCGCTGGCGCTTCCGACGGAGGATTCAGTCAGGATTGCCCTGCGCACTCAGCAGGTCATCGCCTACGAATCGGGTGCGGCAGACAGCATTGACCCCCTGGCAGGTTCATTCCTGGTAGAATCATTGACCGACCAGATTGAAAAAGCGGCACTTGAGTATATCGAGAAAATAGACACGCTGGGTGGTGCTGTTGAAGCGATATCGCGTGGTTTCCAGCAAAAGGAAATTCAGGATTCAGCCTATGCTTATCAGAAGTCGATTGAGAAAGACGAGCTGATTATTGTCGGAGTCAACAAGTTTACCGTTCAGGAGCCACCACCAACCGGTCTGCTGAAGGTTAAGGAAGCGGTGGAGATCTCGCAGAAAAAATCTTTGGCCGAGATGAAGGCGGGGCGGGATAGCGCTGCCGTAGCGGCAGCGCTGGCTCAACTGGAAGCCGCCGCCAAAGGTACGGACAACCTGATGCCGCATATACTGGCAGCGGTCAAAACCTATGCTACTCTCGGAGAGATTGCCGATGTCTTTCGCGGAGTGTTCGGTAAGCATACCGAGACGGTAGTGCTGTAGACGTGTTTAATAAAGAAAGGTTCTAACCATGCTTACAAAAATTAACCATATTGGCATCGCCGTGAAATCACTTGATGATGCAATCCCGTTTTACCGTGACAATCTCGGCATGGAGTTCAAAGGAATTGATGAAGTTGCCGAGCAGAAGGTGCGGGTTGCCATGTTGCAGGTCGGCGAATCAAAAATAGAATTATTGGAACCGACTTCCGACGACAGTCCGGTGGCCAGGTTCATTGAAAAAAACGGCGCCGGTATTCACCATCTGGCGTATGAGGTTGTTGACATTGTGGCGGCCATTGCTAAACTTACCGCTGACGGGGTGCGGATGATCGATGTGCAGCCGCGCTCAGGTGCCCATGGCACGCGCATTGCCTTTGTGCACCCCAAGGGAAGCAACGGGGTGTTGACTGAATTGTGCCAAATCGGGCAGTGAAAGTGACCAAGTGATTTTTACCAATTTTGGAGCATAAAACCTGCTATTAAAAAAACAAACAGTTTTTTACTTGACATCAGTTTGTTTGATTGTGTATTTTGAGACACAAATGAAACATGCCTGAAACAAACTCTTAAAAAGGAGAGTCCATTGATAGTAAAGAGCTGTTTGTTTTCTCTCCTGATGTTTTCCTTGACCGCCTGTGCCGGAACCCGTGCGGTAGGCGACAAAAATTCATCTTCTGAATATGTGGAGGTAAGTAATCCCGCCCTCACCATGTCGCGTGACGCCCCTGCCACCATCTGGGTGCCGAAGAGCTCTGTTGAGAATGGGCCGCCTCGTGCTAAAGAGGCCATCAAAATGGCATATAAATCGGTACAGGGAAACCAAGCCGATAGTGCCCCACCACAAACGTCATCTTCCCTGCCGGTAGCGTCGTCTCCGGTTACTAATACGGCCTCGTCGCTATCCGCTGATATGCGCAACCGGGTTGTCGTACTTGGCACAGGTTCCGACCTCGTGACCATCCCCTTCAGAGAAAAGCTCCGCGTTCTGCCACGTTCCCCCGTCCTGGCGATTGCCCCGGACACTGTCGCAGATAAAATCCAGACACGCGACGAGCGCGCCGCGTATGCGGTAAAGGCGTGGCAGGATTTTGGTGCCCCCCTGTCGCTCTTTGTCTCGGCCCCGGACGGACTCGCCGCGGGAAGATACCTTTCGGCTGAAATATATGACGGCATGGGAGCGGGGTTGCTCAGCAGGGTTGAAGCGATTATTCCTCCGTATGATGCAAAAGACCCCGCCGGTCAAAACGCGGCGCTTGGTTCAGCAACGACGCTTCTTGCTGAAAGAGCTCGTGATGCGATCGCCCTGCTTCCCTGGTATGCCAAGATCGTGGCTGTTGAAGGTGACAAAATCTTTATTAACGCCGGTCATGAGGCGGGCATAAATATTGGGCAAAAGCTAACAGTATATCGCGGAGGGAGAGTCATGCAAGGGCTCGGCTTTTCTCCGGAAATGGTTGTAGGGACCGTAGAAGTAAACGGATTTGTTGGAGCGAATGGAGCGTCAGCGTTAATCAAGGGTGGGGCACAGGTATATCTTACTGATATCATAACTGTGCAATGACGTACTGTGTGCGTTTCATCAAACTGTCTGAATCTTAAAAGAAAGGAGGGGATTGACGATCACCAATCTGCGTAATCTGTGTTGCAATCTGGGCTAGTTTAAAAATGTATCTTATTTTATTGCTATTAACTACATGAAGGAGACAGCCAATGAAAAAAAGTATATCCAGTTCCATTGTTGCAGCTCTGTTACTTTCCACACCACTCGTGGCTTTTGCAGAACCGGTCACCAGCAAATTCAACCTCTCCGTCGGCGGCTTTGTAAAGCTTGACTATGCCTACAACTCGGAAAACTTGGGCAACAGCGGTGGTTTGACGCCGGGAAACGGCGCAATTCCTTTGAGCTCTTCAGCCGCAGGAAAACAGGAACAATCCATTTTCACCGCCCGCCAGTCCCGCCTCTGGTTCAAGGCCTCCGGTCCAGATTTCATGGGTGCCAAGACCAGCTCGCTGATTGAGGCCGATTTCTACGGTGACCCTGCCCTCGCATCAGAGAGCCCCCAGATGCGCATGCGCCTTGCCTATGGCGCCCTGGATTGGAAAAACACCCAAGTGCTCTTTGGCCAGAACTGGGATATCTTCGGACCGTTTATCGCCTCCACGGTTGACTTCCGCTCTGGCGCCACCACCGGCGCCCCGAACAACCCGCGCGTCCCGCAGGTCCGCGTGACCCAGAAGATCGATCTTAATTCTGATAATGCGATCACTCTGGTTGCTGGTTTGCAGGATCCCAACCAGGATGGTAACAACAACAATGCACCAGCCAACTATGGCGCTGCCGTAAATGCCGCTGGCCAGATCATGTTCAGCAGCAAGATACTGGGCGTAGCCCCCGGTTACTTTGGTCTCCCGATGAAACCGCTGACCGTTGGTGTCTTTGGTCTGTATGGTAATTCAAAGACTGCAGCAAATAAAACCGTTGATTCGTATGGTGGCGGTCTGTATGCCTTTGTACCAGTCTTGAAATCATCAGATGGCAAGAGTCGCGCTATGACCATGTCATTGGAAGGTCAAGTTTATGAGGCTGCCAATATGGCCTTTAATACGGCAACCGCCACTACGCTATACGACGCTAAGGCTGCTAATCCAAGCGAGGCCAAAGGATACGGCGTGGGCGCTCAGGTCATCTTCTACCCGACACAGGAACTGGGGATCACTGCTGGTTATGGCAGAAGAGGTGCTATCAACTATTCTGACTACCGTTCATATTTCCCTGCTGCTCCTGCAGCTCAAGTTGACCCTGGTTTCCAAAAATCAACGACTCAATTTTATGCTAACGCTTCATACGACCTGAATGCTGCAGTACGGGTGATGGCTGAGTATCAGAATATGGAAACAGACTATGCCTATACAGCTGCGGCAAACACGCCAGATGCAAAAGGTATTGCCAACATCTTCCGCGTAGCCGCCTTCTATTTCTTCTAAAACGCCCGTTTAATTAAGGGTTGCCGCAAGTATTGGCATGGCGGGGAGTTTGTTAAACTCCCCGCCATTTTTTTAGCGATTTCTTTTTGTATGCCTTCAGCACAGTATCCTTCCACCTTTCATCTATAGGTGCATCAGCACCTCTCTGTTTCAAACTTCCATAATCTCTATAAACGGCAGTTAACCGCCGATAAAAACGGATACACGCCGATAAAAGCAGGGCTTACTTCAAAAAGACGAATCACCTTTTGGGTTAAACCCGTATTTTCCCTAAGACTCTGATTTATCGGCGTGTATCGGCGTTAATCGGCGGTTAACTGTTTTTTTCAGGTTAATTTTGCTTCTTGCTCTCCGGTAAAAAAGGTTGAAGGGGGATCTGTGCCGTTTTGGTTACAATTTAGAAACAAGTAGGAAAATTAATAACTTATCGGCATTTTTGCGTGTATTTTGCGTTGACATACGTTTTAGTTGTTATATATTCCCCCCGTCCAAATAGAACGAAAACAGAAATAAACGAAACAGAATTCAGCTACCCAATTATAGATACTGATATCCACGCAGATGCAAATGATTAAATTGATACGAAAGGTGGTGAGTAACGGCTTCACACATACGGTGAAAGTACGCTAACTGCAGTTATTTTAGGTAATTATAAAAAATGGAGGAACACAGATGAATTTCAAAAAGACAGTAGCAATCGTAACGGCAGCCGGCGCCATGGCCGCGATCTCCGTACCGGCAATGGCATTGGAGAATGAGTTTCACGGTATGTATCGCGCCTTTGGTTTCATGACAAACGCATTTTCCGGTGCAAGCGGGTTCAATCTTGCCGCCGATTCCGCTACTGACAAATTTATTGAGCAGCGCGCACGCCTGATGTACATCGCCAAGGCCAATGACGACCTGAAGCTGGTTACACAGTTCGAGATTGACACAAAATTCGGCGGTTCTTCATCGACCAAGTATCCCATCGGTGATGGAGGTGGCCTGGACGCCGACCGCATTTCGCTTGAAACCAAGAACGTCTACCTTGACTTTAAAATTCCTTTAACCCCGGTTCGTGCAATGGTTGGTATTCAGCCGTTTAACGATGCTTTCCAAGGTACTTTCGGCCTCTTTGACGCCACCGGTGCCGTCTTTACCGGCAAAACGGGTGATCTTACCGCAACCTATGGTTATTTTACCGTTGGTAACAGCAATACTTCTTTTGACTACAAGGCAACTCCAAATGGGATTTCCGATACCGGCACGAACTTTCCCAGCAACAAAGGCAGTCAAGACCTGAATGTTATTGATCTCAAGTACGCCGTTAACAAGAATCTGACCGTCGGTACAAGCTATTACATGCTGCTGGACAAGGTTGGTACAGCTACAGTCGCTAACAACACGGTCGGCCTGAACGCAGCAACCAAAGTTGGCCCGGTCGACCTGGCCGCATCATTTGGATTGCAGTTTGGGAAGTCTGGTGTTACGACGTTGACCAATACCGGAACAACTGCATTTGGTGGATCAGTTGTTGGCAAGATCGCCGCAGGGCCGGGCAAAATTGATGTGTCGGCACTGTACCTTTCCGGCGATAAGGATGCTTCCGGTTACAATCATGCGTGGCAGTCAATCGGCACTGGGGTCAACTATTTCAATGCTGCTAACATGTGGCTGCTCGTCAGAAACGGGGCCGAAATCAATACAGCAACCCAAATTGGTGGTTCGTCCGATATTACCAGGGGCGGACACGGTCTCATGGGTGTCTTTGCCGGTTACGAAGGAACTGCCGGGAAAATGTTCTACAACGCCAATGTTGGCTATGCCAGGGTTGCCGAAAAACAGGCCGCCAGCAGTTCTTCCATCGGCACCGAGCTGAACGCTACTGTTGGCTACAAACTGTATGACAACATGTCCGCCAGCTTCACCGGTGCTTATGCTATCCTTGGCGACGGGTATGGCAAGGAAAACGTCATGCTTCTGAATGGTAAAAATGTTGGCAAGTCATACGATAACCCATTTATGACCAACATTGCACTTAACTACGCTTTCTAATTAACGCGTCACCCGATGTCATGAAGGGCGGGAGCGATCCCGCCCTTTTTTTGACCTGTAGACAAAATCGTGTAATAATCCCCTGACTGAAATCAGAGCGGAGGAAAAATGAAAAAAATAATTATCCTGTTGACCATGTTGTTGATCCCGTTTAGCGCCGTTTCCTCTTTTGCTTCCCAGATGCGGGTGTATGTTGCGGGCATGAGCGCCACAGGGGTGCAGAACCGCGACGAAATGCAAAGTACCCTGCAAACGCTCCTGGCATCACGCCTGAACAGTGACAAGATTATAGCCGTGGGGAGCGCTGGTGAAGCTGATATCGTCGTGAACGGCACGTACGTATCCATCGGCAAAATATTCAGTCTTGATGCCAGTGGCAAAACCACAGCCGGCAAAATAGTTACCCGGGCCTTTGTGCAGGGAGAATCACAGGATGAACTTATCCCCGCCATAGGCAAACTGGCTGAAAAGCTTTCAGCCGGGCTGATCAAGATGTATCCTGCCGGTCAGCCGGTTGCCGCGACACAACCGCCGCTCGCAACAATCCCGCCGGTTGGCGCCGGATCAGTTCCTAGGAGTGATTTTATCAAGCCAAAGGCGCAGGTGACAAACACGGCAGCCGTCTGGCTGAGCAAGCGTCTGGCCGGCGCGGCAAACCTCATGGCGGTCGGAAAATTGCTTTCCGGCGGAAGTCGTGAAATATTTTTGGCGGGAGATCGCCGTATTGCCTACTACCGCCAGGGTAGCAACATGACGCTGGTATCGGAGGTTGAACTCGAAAGCGGGTATAAAATCATTGCCCTTGATACCATGGAGGGAAACAGCGACAGCGTTGATATTTACGTCACCATTGTCCGGGCCGGCGAACTGGCCTCACAGGTGTGGCAGATCAAAGCGGATAAGCTCGTACGGGTGGCGGCTGACCTGCCCTACTACTTCCGTGCTGTCAGCGTGGCTGGCGGGCCGAAAAAACTCTATGCCCAGGCTATGGGACGCGACGCTGATTATTATGGCGATGTCGCCGAGGCAACCCGTAACGGCTCTAAAATAACCTTGAAAAACCCGCTCAAAATGCCCCGCTATGGCACAATCTACACCTTTAACCAGTTTCATGATCATGACGGCAAAACCCTTACGGTGGTCATCAACCCTGACGGCTATCTGGTCGTCTATGATGAGGAGTTGAAGGAACTCTGGCGCAGTAATGACAAATTCGGCGGTTCGGAACTGTATTTCCAGAGAGAAGATGACGCCAATTTTCGGGTGACCGGCGACAAGTATCGCTGGATCTTTATGAATCAATGCATTCAGGTCACATCCACGGGAGAGATCCTGATTGGTAAAAACGAAGGGTTCTGGGTGCTGGGTAATGCCCGTTCCTATAAACGGGGCGCCGTCTATTGCCTGTTCTGGAACGGCTCAAGTCTGGATGAAAAATGGCGCACGCAAGAAACCCAGAATTATATGCCCGATTACTACTACGACGAGGCGCGTAATGAACTGCTGCTCCTGCAGACCGTGCAACGGCCCGGAATAACCGCGAACGGGGCCTCATCTCTTTCGATCAGAAAAGTTGAGTAAATGAACTTGATATAATGAATCTGAAGAAAAATGGCGGGAGCGATCCCGCCATTTTGCCTTTTCTTTGACGATTAGAGAGAGCTGTGCTACATTCTCGCGGCGCGAAATCCGGGAATTTATATGCGCTTACTGTGTCTGCCAGAGTTCCGGAATCTGCTGGATAACATTATTCCTGTTAAATAAGCACGTTAGCCGCGTTGCTCTCTGTCAGTAACATGCAGAAAATAACTGCTCACGTACAATGCGTCCACTGAAAAGAGCCTGATCCACTTGAAATCACAAGCCAAAATAATCTGCATTGCCAATCAGAAAGGCGGCGTCGGTAAAACAACGACTGCCGTCAATCTTGCCGCGTGTCTGGCTGCAGCGGAAAGGCCGACCCTGCTGATCGATATCGACCCACAGGGCAATGCAACCAGTGGCGTCGGGGTGGATAAATCCGTGCTCAAGCGCACCGTGTACGATGCATTGATCAATGAGGTTGATCCAGGGGGGCTGATTGTCGATACCGGCCATCCTTTTCTGCATATCCTCCCTGCTAACTCTGATCTGGCTGGCGCCGAGCTGGAATTGGCTGCAGAAATTGCACGCGAGCAGCGCCTCAAATTCGTTCTGTCGTCGCTTGCAGAAAACTATCATTACATCATTATTGATTGTCCTCCGTCACTGAACCTTCTGACCATTAATGCCATGACAGCCGCCAATTCGGTGCTGATACCGCTTCAGTGTGAGTTTTATGCCATGGAGGGATTTTCTCAAATTCTGCATACAATCAAGCTGATCCAGAAAATGTTAAACCCGTTGTTAAAAATTGAGGGCATCCTGTTGACTATGTACGATGCCCGCAGCAACCTGGGAAAGGATGTGGCAGAGGAAATTCGCAGCCACTTTCCCGGTCAGGTGTTCGAGTCTGTTATCCCCCGCAATATTCGTCTTGCGGAGGCGCCCAGCCATGGTAAGCCGATCATTTATTACGATATTACATCGCGCGGAGCAGCCAGCTATCTCCAACTGGCCCGTGAGATTATCGAGAGGGAGAGAATGCATGGCTAGAATCGGCGGCCTCGGCAAAGGCATGGCTGCGCTGTTGCAGGTGACGGAAACGGTTGATGAGTCAAAAAACTATTTTGTTTGCCCGATCGAAAAGATCCGGCCCAATCGCAATCAGCCACGTAAACATTTCTCACCGGAGAAACTGGAAGAGTTGGCGGCGTCAATTCGTGAAAAGGGAATTATCCAGCCGTTGATAGTCACCAGAAAAGAGGATGGCTATGAGATCATTGCCGGCGAACGTCGCTGGCGGGCGGCTCAGAAGGCGGGGCTGCATGAAATTCCTGTCGTTATCCGCGATGCCACTCCCGATGCGGTTATGGAGCTGGCTCTGATTGAGAATATTCAGCGACAGGATCTGAATGCTATAGAAGAAGCGTATGCCTATCGTTCACTCGTAGAACAGTTCAGTATTTCTCAGGAGGATGTGGCGCGCAGAGTAGGCAAAAATCGTACAACAGTTACGAATGCGCTTCGGTTACTCAAGCTGCCGGATGAGATTCAGGGGGATATTGTTGAAGATCGGCTCAGTATGGGACATGCCCGTGCCTTGCTGGCACTTGAAAGCAATGATTTGATTGAAAAGGTGCGTCACGAGATACTCCGCCGCCAATTGAGCGTACGGGCGACAGAGGATCTCGTGCGCAGATTAAAAGTTAATCCTTACCCTGGTGCGACTAAACGGATGCAACAGCCGGACCTGTTGATGACCTCGCTGGAAGAGCAGCTTCAAAAACGGTTCCAGTCGCGGGTTGCAATCCGTAAAGTCGGTTCAAAGGGCGGCAGGCTTGAAATCCATTTCAGTGATTCCGATGAATTAACCCGCATTATTGACCTGCTGGATGTATAGGTCCCGAAGACAAACCTGTAACGGAATTCAAAGAGCGAAAAGAGAAATAATTACAGAGAAGTATGAACACGTCTTTCATTATTTCAGTAAATCTTACAGCTGCTGATGCGCGACATAACTACCTGATTTACTATTTTATTTAGCTGTGCGCCCCTGTGTCTACCGAAATAAATAAATAATTTAAAAATAAATATATAGTCATTGTGCGAGCAATTTTCTTGACATTTGTCTGATTGTCGTGATAGCTAATCTCTGTTTTGCACCCATCTCTGGGATACAGTATACAACTCAGCATGCCTGGCAAGGGGTAGTACGTGATAGAATTAAATTTGTCATTCGTAATCCAGTTGATCAATTTCGGCATTCTCGTTTTTATTCTCAACACATTTCTTTATAAACCGATCCGCAAGGTGTTGGCGGACCGCCGTAACGTAATCGATTCGGCACGCGAGAAGACTGTTTCCGTCGATGCTGAAGTGCAGAGCAAGATGGCTCAGTATGAAGCCCGTCTGCATGCGGCCAAAGCTGAAGCGGGCGTCCGCCGTGCCGAGGCGCTGAAGCTTGCTCAGGTTGAGGAGACCGCAGTGCTTGAAAAAGCTCGCAAGCAGGCCTCCGACTCATTGGCTTCGATCCGGCAGAAAGTTGCCAAGGAAGCCGGTGAAGCACGAGAGCTTCTGAAAAAGCAGGCTGAGGTTCTGTCCGGTGATATCTGCGCGAAAATTCTCGGGAGGAACCTGTAGTTATGAATATGGTATCCGATCGCTCCAAAAAAATTATAATCACGCTGGCATACATCTCTGCCGTAGTTCTCCTTGCTTCTACCGGTTTTGCTTCCGAAGGTGGCGCCCATCATCCGGACAGTGGCGCACAGATGAAGGATTTCGGCTGGCGAGTGTTTAACTTTGCTGTTCTGGTCGCTATTTTAGTCTGGGCGCTCAAAAAAGCTGATATCAAAGGGTCACTGGCAGCTCGTCAGGCTGGTATTGAAAAAAGCCTGAAAGATGCTGAAGCTGCTCGCGACGCAGCTGAAGCAAAGTTGCGCCAATACGGCGTCAAGCTTGATCAGGCTTCGAAAGAAATCGATGAGCTTCATGCGGCAATTATTCGTGAAGGCGAGCTGGAAAAGAGTCGCATTATTGCAGAAGCTAATGTTGCAGCAGAAAAAATAGTTGCCCAGGCTGCATTGTCTGCTGAGCAGGAAACGGTAAAAGCTCGCAATGAACTGCGTGCCGAAGCGGCCAGGCTTGCCGTTGAGATTGCAACCGGCAAGCTGACCGGTGCAGTCCAAAAGAATGACCACGACCGATTTGTCGGCGAATATCTTGACAAGGTGGTACAGATCCAGTGATCAATAACGCAATTGCGAGACGATACGCCAAGGCGCTTGTGCAGCTTGGCTCGGAGGGTGGCATCATAGACCTTTTCCGTGGTGAGTTGTCGGTAGTTAGCAAAATATTCAGAGATAATGGTGAATTGCGAGCAGTATTTGCAGACCCGGCCATAACTCTGGAGCAGAAAAAGAACATTATGAAGGATCTTGTCGGGAAGACTGGCTGCTCAGAACTGGTAGGAAACTTTCTGATGTTGCTGGTTGACAAGAACCGCGTCGTCTTTCTGAGCCAGATAGTTGATACCTATGAAAAGCTGGCCGATGAATTCTCCGGTGTAATTCGTCCGGTCATCACCACCGCTTATCCGCTGGACGATAGCCAGGTTGTTGCTATTCAGAGCGCATTGGAAAAAAAGACGGGCAAGAAGGTTGTGCCGCAGATGATAGTTGACCACTCCCTGTTGGGTGGTGTGATTACGCAGATTGATGATATAGCATACGACAACAGTATCAAGACTCAGCTTAAACGGATTAAAGATATATTACAGAAGGGGTAGGAGCATCCATGGAAATCAGAGCCGAAGAGATCAGCGAGATAATCAAAAAACAGATCAAAGAGTATGGCAAAGAGGTTGAAGTGTCGGAGACCGGCACTATTATCTCCATCGGTGACGGTATTGCCCGTATTCATGGCCTGGCTGGCGCCATGGCCGGTGAGCTGCTTGAGTTCCCCGGCGGTGTTACCGGCATGGTCCTCAACCTGGAAGAAGATAATGTTGGCGCTGCCATTCTCGGAGAATTCTCCGAGATCAAGGAAGGCGACACCGTCAAGCGCACCGGACGTATTACCGAAGTACCGGTTGGCGATGCATTGATTGGTCGTGTTGTTAACGCCATTGGCCAGCCGATCGATGGTAAAGGCGCCATCAACACAAGCAGCTTCAGCAAGGTTGAGATCAAGGCCCCCGGAATTGTTGACCGTAAATCGGTTCATCAGCCGATGGCAACAGGCCTCAAGGCTATTGACTCGATGGTACCAATCGGCCGTGGCCAGCGCGAACTGATCATCGGCGATCACCAGAAACAGCAGGATGAAGAACGGCGACAGCGCGCCCGTGCGTCCCATTTCCAGCATCGAAGCGAACGCAGTTGGAAGGTTGGCCACGATCCCTGCCATGATGATCAGGCTGGTGCCGTTGCCGATGCCCCGGGCGGTGATTTGCTCACCTACCCACATCAGGAACATCGTCCCGCCCACCAGGGTGATCATGCACGAAAAGCGGAAGAACCAGCCCGGATCGATGACCGCGGCGCCAAAACTGCCAT
>JABBNX010000113.1 GCA_019352135.1 Pseudomonadota bacterium | reverse complement strand
TGGAACGCTCCAGTGCCCGTGAAACAGCGGTTCGGGTAGCTGTAGGCGGCGTGGCGAAGGCCCTTCTTGCCGAATTTGGCATCAGGGTTGGCGGTTTTGTCACAGAGATTGGTGGAGTCGGTACAATCACTCCGCAAGAACCAATAGAAACTCTGTGGCAGCGGGCTGGGAACTCAGAAATGTTTTGCTATGATGCTTCTGCAGAAATCAACATGAAACGGGCCATTGATGCGGCCCAGTCTGGCGGAGATACGTTGGGAGGAGTTGTTGAAGTGCAGGTGGTCGGCCTTCCTCCCGGACTTGGTAGCTATGTACAATGGGACCGCAAGCTGGATGCACGTATAGCCATGGCACTGATGAGTATACAGGCCATCAAGGGAGTCGAGGTTGGGCTCGGATTTGAAGCTGCCCGCAGGGCAGGATCCCGAGTGCATGATGAGATTTTTTACAAAGATGGCTATCAACGCAATAGTAATAATGCCGGCGGTATTGAGGGTGGAATGTCTAATGGTGAGCCGATTGTGGTACGGGCCGCCATGAAGCCGATCCCTACACTCTATGCGCCACTTCGCTCAGTTGATTTGCTTACGCATGAGCCGTTCGAGGCGACTGTTGAACGTTCGGATACCTGTGCCGTACCGGCAGCTCTGGTGGTGGCGGAAGCGGTTGTGGCAATTGAAATTGCCAATTCTCTGCTGGAAAAGTTTGGCGGTGATTCTATATTTGAAATTCGGCGTAATCTGGAAGGATATCGGGAGCAGATTCGCAATGTCTAAGAAGTTGTTGATATTGACCGGTTTTATGGGAAGCGGTAAAACTTCTGTCGGTAAAATTGTTGCGAAGCGATGCGGCTATCGCTTTGTTGATCTGGATGCTGAAATTGTCTCAGCGGCAGGACGCGCTATTAACGATATCTTTGCCACTGAAGGTGAACAGGCATTTCGATTGCTGGAAAGCGCCCGGTTGGAACAAATTCTGACAGCGGGTGGAACGTGTGTTATTGCCACCGGTGGCGGAGCGGTGATATCTGAACAGAATCGCGCACTGATGCGCGCTCGAGGGGTGATAATCAACCTGAACGTATCGCTGGACCACGTTTTGTCACGATTGAATAAATGTACTGATAGACCACTGTTGGCGGGTGAAAATACTTTGGAGCGGGCAACAAAGCTGATGAATGAGCGGGAACAATTTTATTCCGACGCCGATATTAGAATTGACACGGATGGGAAATCCGTGGAAGATGTCGCAACAGAGATACTGTGCCGTTTGAAGGGGTTTTGAGTGGGTGTTCTGTCCGTTAATCTTGCTGAAAACAGCTATGATATTGTCATTGAACGTGGTGCTCTTGCCTCGCTTGGTCAACGGTGCCGTGCTGTCGGGTTAAAGGGAGTGGCGGCTGTCATTACCAACTCAACAGTTGCCGCCTTATATGGCAAGGATGTTCAGAAGGCTCTTGAAGCTGCCGGTTTCAGTGTTGCATTTATAGAGATACCTGACGGAGAGGAATATAAAAACAGTGCGACCCTGAATCAGGTCTATGATGCTCTCCTTGCGGCCGGTGTTGACCGTGGTTCTTTTGTGGTAGCGCTCGGTGGCGGCGTCGTGGGAGATGTGGCCGGCTATGCTGCAGCAACCTGGATGAGAGGTATTCCTTTTGTACAGGTGCCAACAACGCTTTTAGCTCAGGTAGACAGTAGTGTCGGCGGCAAAACAGGAATTGATCACCCAAAAGGTAAAAATCTGATTGGTGCCTTTTATCAACCGCGCCTGGTACTGATTGATGTCGAAACTCTTGCAACACTTGATCGACGTCAGTTCTGTGCTGGACTTGCCGAAGTTATAAAATACGGGATAGCCATTGATCCCCTGTTGTTTGAATTCATAGAGGCAAACTGCGATGCAATATTAGCTATGCAACCGGATGTCCTGATCGAAATTATCTCCAGATCCTGTCAAATAAAGGCACAGGTGGTAGAGCAGGACGAAAAGGAAGCGGGTTTACGTGCCATCTTGAATTATGGACACACGCTCGGGCATGCCTTTGAATCTCTTTCCGGCTATCGTGTTCTGGTGCATGGAGAAGCTGTTGCGATCGGAATGGTGCTGGCTGCCAGGGTTTCTACTGCAGAAGGGCTGTGCAATCACGAGGATGTAGTGAGAATAACTACACTTATTACCCGGTGTGGACTGCCGGTAGAAACTCCACTTTTTGACCGTCAACAGTTAATACATGCAGTTGCCGCTGATAAAAAGTCAAAGGGTGGTTGTATTACCTTTATTTGTAACCGGGGCATTGGCATGTATGCAATGCGATATCATACTCCCGAAGAGCTGCTCGTACTGAGCGGGTTGGAGGCGTAACCATGCAGGAAACAGCTTCGTTCTGGACAGATATTAAAAACCTAGAGGAACAGCTTGCCAACGTACCGGACTCGTTCTGTTTTGCCCAGCTTGCTGATGTTTACCACAAGGTAGGGTTGGTCGATGATGCGCTTTACGTCGCCCGTCAGGGAGTGAAGAAACATCCCCGCTATCTGTCTGGTCAAAGAGTTCTTGCGCTGGCATGTCTTACCAAGGGATTGAAAGATGAAGCCTTGGGTGCTTTAAAACTGATTGTCGAGGCGTTGCCAGAGGATGTAGAGTGTCAAAAGTTGATAGGGCGCCTTTTTGTTGATTTTGGAAACCAAAGTGCGGCACGAAAGGCATTTCAGACTGCTCTTGAGTTTGCCCCGGATGATGTGGAGTGCCGGATTGAATTGGAATCGCTTGATCGATTTGCGGGATTGGCACCATCTGCTCTCGAACCAGATGAAGATGATGAAACGATTATCGAGGATCTTGAAATACTGGAAGATTATTACCCGGAATCGGAGCTTCCGTTTCGAGACGTTTCCTGCGAGCCTGATCTCATCTCCAGTCCGCATTCTGATCCTCTTTCAACCAGTACCCTTGCTGAATTATATGTCACACAGGGGTTTATAGATAAAGCACTTGAAATTTACCGTGTGATTCTGGACGACAATCCTATGGATCGTGCTATAGCAAAACGCGTAGCCGAACTTGAGGTGCTGGAAACTTCCTTATTAAAATCTGATGTAGAAGTTACTACTGCTTTTGAAGCGGAAACTGTTGATGATCCTGCTTTCAGTATAAACTCAGAAATGTTTTCCCGTGAAACAGAGCTAACAGTGCCGGCGGAACCCGATATTATTCCTGTACTTAAAAGTCAGCAAACATGCGCAGATGATGTCTGCAGCGATGAGGTTGCTTTTTCGGTACCTCTTGCGGAAACGGCGCTTTCCACGCTTGACAGGTGGCTTGAAAATATCAGGAGGATTAAAACATGTCGCTAAAAGATGCACTGAACAAGATTGTCCAGAGCGTTGATGGCTCCTTGTCCGCGATAATAATGGCCTACGACGGGATTCCGATTGATGAAGTCTCTGTTGAACAATCAGAGTTCGATATGCAGCTCCTGTCGGTTGAGTATGCAACTGTGCTTAAGGAAATCAAGCGTGCTGTTGAAATAATTAAGATGGGTGATCTTGAAGAGGTTTCAATTTCAACAACCCGTACCTGTCTCGTCGTCAGGGTTTTAAACGATGATCTTTTTGCTGCCCTCATTATGAGTCGAGACGGAAACATAGGCAAGGGACGCTATATGCTCAAACTCAAATCATTTGAAGTGTTGCAGGAGCTTTCGTAACTATGAAGTTTCTCGTATTGCATGGTCCTAACCTGAATCTGCTTGGAAAACGTGAGCCGGGCATATACGGTTCTCAAACGCTCGATGATATCAATACTCAGCTGAAAAAGTTGTCAGAAGAGTTGGGTTGTGAGGTTTCTTTTTTCCAATCCAATACAGAGGGAGAGCTCATCAATGCTATCCAAGCTGCAGAGTGCAACGGAATACTGATTAATCCGGCCGCATATACTCATACCAGTATCGCAATCCGTGATGCCCTGTCGGCTGTGGGGCTTCCGTGCGTTGAGGTCCACCTTTCCAATATCCATCGCCGGGAAATATTCCGCCATATCAGTATGATCGCTCCAATTGCAATTGGTCAGATCTGTGGATTTGGGCAGGACAGCTATCTGCTCGGGCTGCGCGCATTATTTAATTACGTTAAAAATAAATAAATACCGTTGTGTCCATCGCATCCGGTTTTTATGCCATTATCTAAAAACTGTTTGTAGTCAGGGTTTCATTTATGCTAAAAAGCAGGCGTCTTCGTCTCAAACGGTTTTTTGAAGAATATTCGCTACAAGCGATATTATTTACCGATCTCAGAAATATTCGTTATCTGTGTGGTTTCAGCGGCAGTGAAGGAGCGTTACTGGTATCGCGGGATCACGCATGGTTTTTATGTGATTCTCGCTATACTGCGCAAGCCGCTGATGAAGTCCAAGCTGCCGAAGTCAAGGAGTGCGCAGCGATTCGTATTGATACGATTGTTGCTTTAGCTCATGAATTTAGCCTTGGCCGGATCGGCTTTGAGGCTGCTCATACGACAGTGAGTGCCTTTCGACGGATGGCAGAGAAACTGAGCAGCATTGAACTGGTTGAGCTTGGTCCCAATCTGGATGAGATCCGCATCTGTAAAGATGACGTTGAAATTGAGCAGCTCAGCATGGTTGCCACTCTCTCCTCTTTGGCTCTTACTGCGGTGTTGCCGAAAATCAAGCCCGGTGTTCGCGAGGTCGACATTGCATTGGCGCTTGAACTTGAGATGCGGAGTCGTGGTGCGGAAGGGAAAGCTTTCGATTTTATTGTTGCTTCCGGCGAACGGGGTGCAATGCCGCATGGCAGAGCCAGTGACAAGGCCATACAATCGGGGGAGATGGTAACGATTGATTTTGGTGCGTTAAAAGACGGCTATCACTCTGATGAAACGGTCACTATAGCCTGCGGAAAGCCGGAAAATCGTGCGCGTGAAATCCATTCGATTGTAAAGACTGCCCATGATCTCGCGATTGAAGCGGTCAGGCCGGGCATCAGTTGCAAGGAACTGGATGAGGTTGCCCGCTCATACATTCGTAACAAAGGGTATGGTGACAATTTTGGCCACGGATTGGGCCATGGCGTGGGCCTGGAAATTCACGAAATGCCGACACTGTCTCCGCGCAGTATTGATGTGCTCAAAGAGGGAATGGTTGTTACAATTGAGCCGGGCATCTATATTCCTGGTTTTGGGGGAGTCAGGATTGAAGATACCGTGGTAGTAACCGGAAACAGCTGTCGTATTCTTACCAGTGCAGATAAGCAATTGCTGGTTCTGTAGAGAGGGCCGGTTAACGTATTTTCAAATAGAGTTGCATCACTATCAGTCAATATATTAGAGGAGATGAACTGAAATGGATATTAAAGATCTGAAACTGCTGATAAAACTTGTTACTGAGACGGACATCACCGAGTTTGAAATGGATAATTCAGACGAAAAAATTATTATCAAGCGCGGCCAGCAACCGGAATACATTACGGTTGCTGCTCCACCAGTCCAGCAATATCCAGCCCCCGGATATCAGCCTGCTTCTGTTGCTGCACCTGCTGCTCAGACAGCAGTATCGGTCGCTCCTGAAGTTGAAGCTGGCGACACAGTAAATTCTCCGATTGTTGGAACATTTTATGCGGCTCCTGGCCCTGATGCGGCCCCGTACGTAACCGTCGGGCAGGTTGTAGAAAAGGGGCAGGTCCTTTGTATTGTGGAAGCAATGAAATTGATGAACGAGATTGAGTCCGAGTGTAAATGCAAGATCATAAAAATTTGCAAAGACAACGCTCAGGCTGTAGAATTTGGTGATGCACTGTTTGTTATACAGAAACTTTAATTTTATTCTCAGTTCTAATAAACAGGATACGTGCGTTAACAAAGTTCTTTTCAGCAAGCCCCTGATATTCGGGATAGGAACGCTTACAAATTCAATATCCGCAAAAACTGCTGATATGATTTTTTCCGTTCTAATAACGCAGAAAAGAACTTTTAACTTACTAAAGCGGGGTTTGCCTTCATGTTTCATAAAGTACTAATTGCCAATCGCGGCGAGATTGCCGTCAGGATTATCAGGGCGTGCAAGGAGTTGGGTATCAAGACGGTTGCGGTATACTCTCAAGCAGACATTCATTCTTTGCATGTCAAACTGGCTGACGAGAGCGTCTGTATTGGTCCAGCTCCAAGCGCATTAAGTTATCTGAATATTAATGCCATCATCAGCGCAGCTGAATTGACTGATGCCGAGGCGATTCACCCTGGCTACGGTTTTCTGTCTGAAAACGCAAATTTTGCCGAGATATGTGAAAAATGCGGCATCACTTTTATCGGGCCGACCGCAGAGAGTATGCGCATAATGGGCGACAAAATCAGTGCGCGCCAAGCAGTCATTAAGCAGGGCGTACCGATTCTGCCAGGTACTAAAGAGGGTGTTCATTCTGTTGAGGAGGCTATCAAAGTTTCAAAGGAAATCGGATTCCCCGTTATCATCAAGGCAACTGCCGGTGGCGGTGGCCGCGGCATGAAAATAGTGCATTCACAGGCAGCCCTGCCGAATGCATTTGCAACTGCTCGTGCAGAAGCCCAATCCGGATTCGGCAATCCCGAAGTATATATTGAGCGATACTGTGAAAAACCCCGTCACGTTGAAATCCAGATTCTTGGTGACAAGCATGGCAATGTGATTCATCTCGGTGAACGAGACTGCTCTATCCAGCGTCGCCACCAGAAACTGATCGAAGAAGCTCCTTCTACGGTTGTGACTCCAGAAATCCGTAAGGCAATGGGTGATGCCGCTGTCAGGGCTGCTGCCGCTGTCGGGTATAACAGTGCCGGCACTGTTGAATTTTTGGTTGATAAACAGAATAACTTCTACTTCATGGAGATGAATACCCGTATTCAGGTTGAACACCCGGTGACTGAAATGATTACCGGTGTGGACCTGGTCCGGGAGCAGATACGTTCAGCCGCAGGAATACCTTTGCGATTTAAGCAGGAGGACATCCAGATCAGGGGACATGCGATAGAGTGTCGCATTAATGCGGAAGATCCTTTCAAATTCACTCCCTGTCCCGGTAAAATCACCGCGTATCATCCACCCGGCGGGTTTGGTGTACGGGTCGATTCCTTTGTCTACGACCAGTATACTGTGTTGCCTCATTATGATTCGCTTATCGGAAAGCTGATTGTTCACGCAGATACTCGTGAGGAAGCAATCAAGAGAATGGCACGAGCGCTTGACGAATTCAGGATTGAAGGAATTAAAACAACCATCTTTTTTCACAAGCGCATCATGGCCCTCAAGGATTTTATTGAAGGTGATATTGATACCTCTTTTCTTGAACGAATCGTGCTGGAGTAAATATCATGGACTTTCCTGATGAGCTTAAATATTCGAAGGAACATATCTGGGTCAGGATTGAAAATAGTTCAGCAGTTATCGGTATTACTGATTTTGCACAGGAGGAACTGGGTACAATCAGCGGAGTGGAACTGCCTGATGAAGGTGATGAAATAGAACAGGATGACTCAATTGGATCAATCGAAGCACAAAAAACGGTTGCTTCACTTTATGCACCGTTCAGCGGAACTGTTCGGAGCGTAAATCATGAGGCGCTGGATAATCCGGAACTGCTCAATGATGATCCTTACGATGGCGCCTGGTTGCTTGAAGTCTCGCTTGACGATCCTGAAGAGTTGAAAAATCTGTTGTCTGCCGAAGATTATGCCGACTTTATCGAAGACAGGGATTAAGGAACGACATAGCTATTGTATAAGGGCGAGACCATACGGTGATCTCGCCCTGTTTTTATTCGAAAGGATTATTGACGTGCGTTTTGCGATGTTGTTATCTTTTATAATTGTAGCTCTACCGATTTTGGCATATTCTTCTGAAGTTCCGCTGCAGCTGACTCTGAACGAGGCAATTCGCATGGCTGCCGAGAAGAATCTGGATGTACGTGCTGAACTGTATAATCCCGCCCAGTACGAGGCTGATATAAACCGATATCGCGCAATATATGACCCTCTTTTTTACCTGCAGACCAGTTATACTGATTCTAATGCTGTTATGTTTAACTCCTCCGGTCAGACGTTTACTTTGAATTCTTCCCTCAGCAAACTTTTCTGGACCGGTGGCAGTGCGGCTATTACATTCAATAATGGGTATATAAACAGTAATGTTGCTATACCTTCGAATAGTTGGCAGACCGGTCTGGGAGTCAGCATTAGCCAACCCCTATTAAAGAACATGGGACGTGAGGCAACTGAGATAGCCATAAATGTATCCCGATTTTCAAAATTTGCTTCGCTTGAACGCTTTAATTCAATTCTTCTTTCAACTGTAGCTCAGGTGCGTACGGAATATTTTAAACTTTACAGCCTGCGTGAACAACGAAACGTGAAAAAAGTTTCTCTGGAACTGGCGCAAAAAATACTTTCTGAAACGCAAGCGCGCATCAAAGCAGGAGTTTTACCTGCTATGGACGTATTTAACGCGGAATTCGGTGTTGCAACACGTGAAAAAGAGTTGATTGACGCTGAACTGGCAGTCAATAACCAGATAGACGTTCTGCGCCTGCTTCTACAGATGAACGACAAAAAGGGGGAGGACTTGCAAACGGTGGATCTGCCGCCCCGTGACCGGTTTGTTGTTATAGAAAGCGAAGCAATCCAGAAAGCTTTGAATCGACCTGATATCCGGGAGCAAAAACGCAATCTGGAACTAAGTGAACTCCAAGCCAGGAACTTGAGACAAAAGATCCGCCCGGATTTGACATTAATGGCTTCAGCCCAGCTAACCGGTCAGGATAGTGCGTATCAGCGGAACTTTGACAAGGTTCTTACGTTTGATTACCCGGTTTGGAGCATCGGGCTCAATTTTAGTTATCCTCTTGGGAATGGGGAGGCCGAAAACGATTATCGCAAAAGCAGATTAAAAACCGAGCAGATTTCACTGCAGATTCGCAGTCTGGAAGAAACTGCTGCAAATGAAGCCAGAGCAGCCATACGCGGGATTGAAGCAGGCTATAAGCAGATTGAGGTAACTGACCGGGGGGCAAAGTTTGCAGAAGAGCGCCTGAGGTCTTTTATCCGTAAAAATGAGGTTGGTTTGGCTACTTCTAAAGATGTTCTGGATGTAGAAAATGATTCGGACGTTGCTAAAAGCAATCAGATAAATGCTGTTGTCGGATATGCCAATGCTCTGACCCGTTATTGGCAGGTTACTGGAGAACTCCTGGAACGAGAAGGAATCCGGGTAGTGGAAGGTGATGCCGACAAATTGTACTCAAATAGCCGCTGATGTTGAGAATTGGCGAAATAGAGTACGCAAACTGCACTCCGCTCTTCCATGTTCTGCGTGAGCAATTCCCCTGTTCAGAGTATGAATTTGTTACGGGAGTACCTGCCGCACTGAATAGGATGCTTCTGGCGGGAGAAATAGATGTGTGCCCGTCATCCTCAATTGAGTATGCGTATCACCCGGAGCGTTACACCATTTTGCCGCAGCTTTCCATTTCAAGTGTCGGAGCGGTGGCAAGCGTACTGTTATTTTCCCGGGTACCGATTGAAAAACTGGATGGTAGAAAAATCACACTTAGTTCTGAATCTGCCACTTCGGTAAATCTGCTCAAAATCCTGTTAAGCCAGCGCTTTGGCTGCTCATGTACCTTCGAAGTAGCTCTACCTGGCGTATCTGCCACTGACAGTGATTCACCGGCACTGCTGCTTATTGGAGACTCCGCCTTACGGAAAGATATGGAGGAATCGGATCTGCTTGTGTACGATCTTGGTGAGTTGTGGCACTTGTGGACCGGCTATCCATTTGTTTTTGCTCTCTGGTTCTGTCGTAACGAGGTAGTCGAAAGGTTAGAGCTTAAGAAGCTTGCCCAGCAGTTGGTTCAGGCTAAAAAGCTTGTCCCCGGTAATCTTGAACGAATTGCGGTACGTACAAAAGAAGTCAGTTGGTTTGGATATGATCGATTATTATCATATTGGCGTGATAATATTTCATATGATCTTGATGAGAGCGCGGAGGCAGGTTTAATGCTCTACTATACTAAATGTTTTAAAAGCGGCTTGATCACAGCCGTCCCTGCGTTGAATTTTGCTGCACCGCTCATCTGATGCTTCATTGGTTGTGTGAAGTTACCGCAACTCTACGCGCATAATCGGCAAGAATGCGGGCATGGTCGAAACAAAGCCGCTCCGGCAGTGAATCCAGACGGAATATGCCCAGATTCAGTGCGTCATCAGCGGCGCGGGGAATGCCGTGTGCCTGTGCGATGTATACCGTTGAAATCGTATGCATCCGGTTGTCCCGTGCGGGATCGGAATAACATCCCAGTAATTGCAAATTTGAAATTTCCAGTGATGTTTCTTCACGTGCTTCCCGTTCTGCCGCAGATTCAAGTGATTCTCCGTAGTCTACAAAGCCACCCGGCAGAGCCCAACCAAAGGGTTCGTTCCGCCGTTCAATCAGGACTATACCACTGTCCAGCTCAATAATGATGTCTACCGTCGGGAATGGATTTCTGTACTGCGTTATACTGGAACCACAGGATGGACAGGCGAGGGTGGTAAACGACATATGGTATCTCCATAATAAAAAAGGGGAGAAAATTAATTCCCCCCTTTGATTGAAAATATTGAAAGCGTAACCTATTTCTTCTTCTTGGCACCGGCGGCTTTTTTGGAAGCTTTGAGTGGATTGACCTTTGCATCCTCAACTTTGAGATCGATTTTTACGTGGGAAGCAAAGTTGCAGATTCCACCGATCCATTTCTTTTCTGGTGCGGGATATGCGCTGCAAACCTGACCAATGCTGCCGGTCACAATGCGTTCGCACCCTTCACAGTTCTCCGCAATAGTCTGGCAGGAACCTCCAGTAAATATACACCCTTGTTTTCCCCAAAAGGTACACTCGGTACCTGCTAGAACGGTTTGACACTTCATGCTTCTTCCTCCTGAATTTGTTCTCCAACGAATAGTTACTCTAACAATTCTTGCGGAGAAAAGTCAACGGAAAAAATTGGCGGGAAACCGCGCTGTTCGAAGAAATAGCATGACTTTCAGCGGCTGCTTATTGTAAGGAAATTCTTAAGTAAATCTATTCCGCCCTCAGTCAGAATAGATTCCGGGTGAAATTGTACTCCCCAGATCGGCAGTTCTTTGTGGCGCAATCCCATGATTTCACCATTAGCAACCCACGCCGTTACTTCAAGGCAATCGGGTAGAGTGGGGCGATCAACAATAAGAGAATGATAACGGGTACCCAGGAAAGGGTTCGGCATTCCGGCAAACAGTTCCTGCCCGTCGTGAATTATTGGTGATGTTTTGCCGTGCATCAGGGATGAACTCCGGAGAACTCTGCCACCAAAGGCGTACCCGATGGATTGGTGTCCGAGACAGACTCCCAAAATTGGAATTTTTCCGGCGAAGTGTTTGATGGCTGAAACGGAAATCCCGGCCTCTTCAGGAGAACAGGGCCCAGGCGAAATAACAATTCGTTCAGGTTGCAGAGCTTCTATCTCTGTTAGCGATATTTTATCATTACGATGTACCAGTACATTTTCGCCCAGCTGTCCGAAATACTGGACAATGTTGAAGGTAAACGAGTCATAATTATCAATCATCAGCAGCATATTTTGTATAACCTCTTGTTATTTATTGTTTAAGTGTGTTGTTGCTAGAAATGATACCCGCATAAATACCCTCTTTTGAATGCGATACCCTTCAACTTATAAAGCTGACCTTGAAAAGATAATCGTTTTGTTACCTAAACTCAAGAGGTAATGGCTAATTCTTGAGCAGTCGTTCCGGTTCGTGTATTCGCCCGCAATAAAACTTTGCGCGGGCTCTCCACTCCCTCCTTGATTGTGACAGAGTTTGATAGACATTCACATCACACCGAGTTCCATTCCACTTCGGTTGCCCCGGCGACGCGCATACAGCCGCGCACCTCCGGGACGCCCTTCGTTTCATTCCAGCGCCGTCATGTTCACCAAACCTACGACGCCCCGCAAAGTGCGATGAG
>JABBNX010000112.1 GCA_019352135.1 Pseudomonadota bacterium | reverse complement strand
GATCTTCCCCCGCTTCCAACATACGGGCCAGCCAATAGAGAGCGGCATCCGGGGCGCTCCCCCGGAGCGACTTGATAAAGGCCGAGATAACATTGTAATGCTCCTCGCCCCCCTTGTCGTAGAGCAACGCTTTTTTCTGGAGCGCTTCCTGGGCGATTTCAATTGTTATAATGCCATCCCGTGTCAGACCTGCGGCAACTTCCAGCGTATTCAGCGCAATACGGGCATCGCCACCCGCCTGGACAGCAAGAAACTCCAGCGCCTCGTCCGTTGCCGAAAGGGCACGGTTCCCGAGTCCGCGTTCACTGTCGGCCAGCGCCTGTACCAGCAGGCCGCGCACAGTGTCCGGCTCAAGCTGCTGCAGAGTCAAAACACGGCAGCGTGACAGTAACGGCGCAATAACTTCAAAAGAAGGATTCTCGGTTGTGGCACCAATGATGGTGACAACTCCTTTCTCTATATAAGGGAGAAAGACATCCTGCTGCGATTTATTAAAGCGATGGATTTCGTCGATGAACAGAATTGTCCGGATGCCACGGGACGCATAGCGCTCGGCTTCTCGAAATGTTTCCCGGATTTCCTTCACACCCGACAGAATTGCGGAGAAGAAGATGAAGTGAGATTTCGTTTCGGCGGCAATAATGTGGGCAAGCGTAGTTTTACCACAACCGGGAGGCCCCCAAAGTATCAGGGAAGCAAGCGAATCAGTTTCAATCATGCGCTGCAGAATGCGGCCTTCGCCGACAAGATGTTCCTGGCCGGAAAATTCGGCAACAGATCGCGGGCGCATCCGTTCCGCAAGCGGCGCATGCGGAGATATTTCCGGTGGGATGTATGTTCCGGAGTTTTGCTCCCAGAGATCAGGCGTATTCATAACCGGTAGATTCCCTAGCGCAGGTCTCGCCGGCTATGACGGCTGACTTTTTCCGGCTTGATGTTCCAGATGTCGCGGGCATATTCGGCGATTGTGCGGTCGCTGGAAAACTTGCCCATGGCAGCGGTATTGAGGATTGAGATTCGAGCCCATTCGTTGGGCTGTTGATACAGTTTGTCAACTTCGTCCTGACAGACAATATAGGAAGCATAATCAGCCAGAAGCATATAATTGTCGATGCCCAACAGCGTATCAACAATCGGCTTGAATAGATTGCGGTCATCTGCCGAAAAGCTGCCATTGCCGATCATGTCAATGGCCTGCTTCAGTTCCGGATTATGGAAATAATAATCATATGGCTGATAGCCGGCCTTTTTCAGTCCGGTGACTTGCTCGGCGGTCAATCCGAAAATAAAGATGTTATCGCGACCGACCTCTTCCATTATCTCAATATTGGCTCCATCCAGTGTGCCAACCGTCAGTGCCCCATTCAACGAATACTTCATATTTCCAGTGCCGGACGCCTCGGTGCCGGCCGTGGAAATCTGTTCGGAAAGGTCGGAGGCAGGGAAGATCATCTCGGCCAGAGAAACGTTGTAATTACCGAGAAACACAACTTTCAGCAGTTCATTGACCTCCGGATCATTGTTTACAACCGAGCCAACAAAGTTGATCAATTTAATGATCAGCTTGGCCATGTAATAGGATGGAGCGGCCTTGCCGCCGAAAATGACGGTACGCGGCGCAAAATCACCAGCGGGATTTGCCTTGATGCGGTTATAGCGGGTTATAACGTGCAACACATTCAGAAGCTGTCGTTTATACTCGTGGATGCGTTTCGTTTGGCAGTCGAACATCGAATCCGGCGACACTTCAATGCCGTTGTTAACACGAATATATTCGGCCAGTCTCTGTTTGTTTGCCCGCTTGATCTCAATCCACTGCTGCTGAAAATCGAAATCTTCAGCAAGCGGAATCAATTTTTTCAGTTCATCCAGATTGGTGACCCACCCTTCACCGATGCGTGACGAGATCAGATCGGCCAGCCAGCGGTTACAGTATTTCAGCCAGCGCCGCTGGGTGATGCCGTTGGTTTTGTTATTGAAGCGCTCCGGCCAAAGCTGATAAAAATCGTGAAACAGGTCATCCTTCAAAATTTCACTGTGCAGAGCTGAAACGCCGTTAATCGAATGACTGCCGACAACCGCCAGGTGTGCCATACGCACGCAGCGCTCACCATCCTCACCGACAATCGACATCCGCCGCAGGCGGTCATTGTCACCCGGAAACCGGGCAATAATCTGCTGGATAAAAACCTCGTTGATACGATAAATGATCTGCAGATGGCGGGGCAGGATTCTCTCCATCATCTCCACCGGCCATTTTTCAAGCGCCTCCGGGAGTACCGTATGGTTAGTGTATGCAAAAGTATCCACTGCAATTTTCCAGGCGTCATCCCAGCCGAGCCGTTTATCATCCAGCAGAATCCGCATCAGTTCTGGAATCGCCAGGGTCGGATGGGTGTCATTCAGCTGGATTGCCACCTTTTCAGGCAACAGAAAGAGATTGTCATGTTTTTTCGAAAATCGGTAAAAAATGTCCTGCACCGTGGCTGAAGAGAGAAAATATTCCTGACGCAGGCGCAGTTCCTTCCCCTCTGCCATATGGTCGGCCGGATAGAGAACTTTGGAAATGTTTTCGGTACGCATCTTGGATTCAACGGCGCCGATATAGTTCCCCTGATTAAACGAACCAAGCTCAAAATCACGAGTCGATTTGGCACTCCAGAGCCGCATGGTATTAACGGTTTCATTGCCGTAGCCCGGAACCGGAAAATCATACGCCAGTGCCATAACATCGGTGGTATCGATCCAGGAGAAGTGGGTTTCCCCCTCTTCATCACGGGAACTTTCAACCCGGCCGTGGAACTTGATCTGGTGCAGGTGTTCCTGACGATCAAACTCCCACGGGTTGCCATAACGCAGCCAGTTATCCGGAAACTCGGCCTGTGCCCCGTTAATGATTTTCTGGTAGAACATCCCGTACTCGTAGCGGATACCATACCCGTAGGCGGGAAGGCTCATCGTGGCCATTGAATCAAGAAAACAGGCGGCCAGACGTCCGAGGCCGCCATTACCGAGCCCGGCATCCCATTCCTGTTCCTGCAGTTCCTCAACATCAATACCCATCTGTTTGAGAGCGGTCTGCCACTCCTCCATCATCCCCAGATTGATCAGGCTGTTGCCGAGCGTGCGCCCCATGAGAAATTCCATCGATATGTAGTAAACCCGTTTGGCATCGTTGATATAGTATGACTGCTGGGTATCAAGCCAGCGATTGACCAACACATCACGCACGGCATATGCCAGCGCCAGATACAGGTCCGCTTTGGTAGCGGTATATTTGTCCTTGACCAGAGTATACTGCAGATGGCGAAGAAAAGAGCGCTGCAGATCTGCTACGGTAGGTTTTTCATCGCGGGCTGGAGTCGAATCAACAGTAGTCATGGCAACCATCCTTTGGACAGGGTTAACAGGGAAGAACTATATCTATATCTACCGTTTAATGCAAGGAATGAGCATTCCATTTCCGCATAATCTCTGCTATAGTGGCGACATGGGTGAAAAACTGATTTGTAATAATAAGAAAGCCTATCACGATTATTTTATCGAGGAGAAGTTTGAGGCGGGGTTGGTACTGCAAGGGACTGAAGTCAAGTCGCTTCGAGCTGGTATGGCCAATCTGAATGATTCATTTATGCTGGTGCGTGATGGCGAGGCGTTTTTGCACAACCTGAACATCTCTCAATATGAGTTCGGCAACCGCGCGAATCACCAACCGGATCGTAACCGCAAATTGTTGCTCCACCGCCGGGAGATTGACCGCCTGTACGTCAAGATTCGGGAGAAAGGCCTGTCTGTAATACCTCTGCGGCTGTATTTCAAGAACGGCCTTGTCAAGGTCGAAATAGGGCTTGCTAAAGGCAAGAAGCTCTACGATAAACGTGAGGATATGAAGACTAAGGATAGCCAGCGTGAAATGTCACAGGCGCTGAAGGCCAGAAACAGGGAATAATCGGCTCAAAATTCAAAGCACACTGACAACCTCTGTAACTCCTCGACATTTTAGTCCATCGTAACCTATACAAACAAAGAAACGAATCTTGCAGAGACAATCGGAGAGACCCCACCTTTTCGGAATCTCGTGCAAATTACTTGATAATAGTGTATGTTTAACCTGTAGTAACAATGATTATTGATTTGCGGGTTTCAACTTCATGGGGGTGTAAAGGTTTCGACAGGCGAAGATAGATTCTGATTGCGCTGGGAGGATAGTGGTTGGCCTCTAGAATAATCCACTAAACAATGAATGCAAACAATACAACTGCTGCAGACAATTACGCCTTTGCAGGTGCAATTGCTGCTTAGTACCAGCCTTGGAATCTTCGGAATCCAAGCGAGCTAGAGGGTAGACTTAACTCCCTGTGTAACCCTTCGGCTGTCAAAAAGAAGTAATTGTAATGGGACGGTGAGGATGGTCCGATAGTCACTGTATTTAAGGAATCGGTTTTTGGTGCCGTGAGTGATGGCTTACCTTGAACTTAAAACCATAGTCAATCTATCAGCGTAGACGTTAGCATCGAAGAGCGTTTGGACCCGAGTTCGACTCTCGGCACCTCCACCATTTTACCGCAAAGTACTTAATATCGTTACGATTATACTTTTCGGGTTCGCCTTTTTTGGATAACTGGTCATTGGACTGGTCATTTCAAAGGAGGCGTTTTACTATGTCCACATCTGAAAAGTATTTGTTGTATACTGGAGACGTTATTTATGTTAACCAGTGACGCTGATAGTTATTGAGATACGAAGAACGCTGGCGGAGTGTGCTGCGGGCACCCCCGATGCAAACACGGTCACCGAAGCCACCATCAGTACATGGCACCAGGTGGTCCCCGCCTTGAACCTATGATCGGCGTGCGGTGTGTCGACGTTCTCTTCAAATGCTCGCCGCACCTGACGTGATCCCCTTCTTGTGACGTGCAGTTTTTGGGGATCACGGACTGCGCGGTGAACCGGTGTTAAACTACGAGGGGTTCCTCGGGGGCGGTCGATACGGACGCCAGTGTTAGAAACGGTAAAATCAGGTGATCTGTGATGAATAAGAAGAAGGGATTCACTCATCGTAAAAACGCGACAGAGTCGCCACTTGAGGCAAACATTAGTGTAATGTCTCCAACCTCTGCGGAGGTAAAGGCCCTTGTCAAGCGCGAGACCGAGGTCATTGCCGAGGAACAGGCGGTCCTTAATCGTGAAGAGCAAGCCGGCCTACGTGAAGATATCGCCAACCTGCGAGAAGATGTCGTCGACCTGCGCGAAGAGGCCGCCGACGAGCGCGAGAAAACCATGCGGGACCATAAAAAGAAGATAAGGGCCAAGGTCATGTTTAGCGAGCACAAGGAAGTAATAGACGAATATGACCACGAACATTTGAATGAAAAGACGTCTGTCTTTTCCATACTTACGGCAAGAGAACGGGAGGTTATAAAACTCATAGCCGAAGGGAGCAGCACCGCCCAGATTGCCTCCAGCATGACTATCAGTACGAAAACTGTCGATACTCATCGGCAGCATATCATGGATAAACTGAATATCCGGGGTATAGCCGATCTAACCAGATACGCAATCCGCAAAGGAATTACCCGCCTCTAGCAGCACCATCCAGCCAGTAATTTCCCTCCGTCACACAGAAAAGACTCTGCACGTTATCAGTACTTTACCCGATAGTAATAACCTCTATAGGTACTTTCCCCGATAGTAATTATCACTCCAGGACTATAAAATTTAAACATGTTGAAACAGCTGGGTGAGTTTTGAGAATCTGCTATGTTTTCCTGACAGCAGAAGGTCCGCTTCTCGCTATCTAATGAAAATTGAATCCTGATGAGGCTGGTGGTTATTACTTGGTAATCGACAAAGACAAGAGCATATCTGCAGGAGCCGGCCTGCGCCGCCGAGCAGAAGAACAATTAAACGCAAATGTGCCTGATGCTGGAGGTATTCCTCGGGCAGACCACGAAGCGCAGCGACTTCTTTACGAACTTCAAGTACACCAGATCGAGCTGGAGATGCAGAACGTAGAACTTCGCCAGTCCAGAGATGATGCGGAGCAGTCACTGGAAAAATACTCAGACCTCTACGAATTTGCTCCGGTGGGCTACTTTACCCTTGATCTCAAAGGTGTCATCACTTCCGTGAACCTCAGAGGCGCCAGCCTCGTGGGTGTTGCACGCCCTCGGCTGCTCGGTCAGCGTTTCGGTCATTTGGTTACGGACGAGCATCGTCAAATTTACACCGACTTTCTCGATGCACTCTTTTTAAACCGTGACAAAACAGCTTGCGAAGTCGCACTCACGAACAGGGAAAATCGTCCGCGTTTCGTACAGCTCGAAGCCATGGCAACCATTTCGGGGCAGGAGTGCGGACTTGTCTTGGTCGACATCACCGAACGCAAACAGTCCGAGGATGATCTGCGCAGATACGCCCGACGTCTGACCGAGATAGAAGAGGAGCTCAGAAATAAAATAGCCACGGAGTTGCACGACGAAATTTGTCGCGACCTGACCGTACTCGGCATGAATATGTCGATCATCAGTGACGGCATGAAGGATGTGGTGCCGAAGAGGCTCACCGCCAGGGCTAAGGCTTCAGGGAAAATTATTAAAAGCATAAGCCACACTGTCAGAAACATCATGGTTGGCCTGCGACCGCCGATGCTGGAAGATTACGGCCTGCTGGCAACTCTTCGCTGGCATGCTGACCTGTTTTCTAAACGTAACGGAATTGCTGTCGCTTTTGAGGCAGATGAACTATTTCCGCGGTTGACGGCAGATCAGGAGACCGTTCTGTTTCGAATATCACAAGAGGCCCACATGAATGTCATAAAACATGCGGCTGCACGGACTGTGACGATCAAGCTGAGAAAATCCGGAGGTATGATCCGGTTCTCTGTTGTCGATGATGGAGAAGGTTTTTTGCCCAAAGTACCTTCGCATATTCAGAATAGCTCCGGATGGGGAGTGAAAATCATGCGTGAACGGGCGGAATTGATCGGCGGAACCTTTCAGATGGAATCTGTACTCGGAAAAGGCACCACGGTATCTATAGTTATGCCACTGGAGGACGTTTAGATGTCCGTCAGAATTCTGATTGCCGATGACCATATCCTTGTTCGGGAAGGCCTCCGGACGATACTCGAAGCTCAGGGCGACATGCATATTGTCGGCGAGGCCGGGGATGGCCGCAATGCGCTGAAAATGGCCGAAGCGCTCCAGCCTGATGTTATCTTCATGGACATATCAATGCCTGAATTGAACGGGATCGAGGCAACGCGCATGATCCTGTTGCGTCTGCCGACGACCAAGATCATCATTCTCTCCATGCATCACACCAATGAATACGTCATCCGGGCTATGCAGGCCGGTGCTCGGGCATTTCTCCTCAAGGAGTCGGCAGGCCCCAGCGCTGTCAATGCGGTACGTGCTGTTATGAGGGGACGTCAGTACTTTGATGCAGGCATTGAAGTGCCACCTGCCAAGCGATCAGGTAGCCTGGGTTCCACGAAAACCCCTCTTGAAAGCCTGAGTAGGCGCGAACGCGCCACCTTACAGCTAGTTGTTGAAGGCAAATCAAACGCTTCAATCGCCGAACTATTCAAAGTATCTACCAAAAGCGTTGAAACCTATCGCAGCAGACTCATGCTGAAACTTGGTATCAGCAACATTCCCGCGCTGGTCATATTCGCCCTCCAGCGTGGAGTCATATCCCTTCCATAAAAATTATTCTTTCAAACCTTTTTCGTACAACCCCTCATAAAAATAAATATTTTTTTGTAATGGTTACCTGACATACAGCAGGGCGAAAAACCACTAATGACTAATACTATGCAAAGTTTCAAATGTTGCCACTCCGGCAGCACAACCTAAAGGAGATAACCCATGGCATTAGTAAAGAGAACAGCAACTCAAATGCAAACAACTTTCACCGGTACTGAAGGAAAAACCTCTGCCGTTGCAGCCCGCGAGGCGGAAGCACAGCGCAAGAGGGCCCGCACCCTGGCCAAGCAGCAGCAGGCTGCTGAACGGATCGCCGCTGCCACGGGTCAGCTGTCAGCCGGCATCAATGAGGCTGCCTCTGCATCAGAGGAACTAAAACGCGCCTCCGACCAGATCGCCGCCGGCGCAGAGGAAGCTTCCGGCGCTGCCCAGGAATCCCTGGCGGCCCTTACCCAGGTTGGTTCCTCCATTAACCGCCAGTTGCAAAATGCCGATATCAGCCAGACCAAAGCCGATGCTACACAGGTGTTGGTAGGCAAGACCAGCGCCGATATCGCGCTGATGGTGACTAATGTCGGTATTGCGGCCCAGCGTCAGGCTGCCTCGGTACAGCTGGTTGCGGAGCTGGAAAAACAGGCTGCCAACATCGGCGACATCATCAAGGCAGTGGTGCGGATTGCCGATCAGACCAACCTTTTGGCCCTGAATGCTGCTATTGAAGCTGCCCGGGCCGGTAAGCATGGCAAAGGCTTTGCCGTGGTAGCAGATGAGGTCAGAACTCTGGCTGAAACCTCCGAGAAGAGCGCCAAACAGATTCAGGATCTGGTCGGACAGATCCAGCAGGAAGTCAAGGTAATCGCCGAGGGGATCAGCGAATCAGCCAAAACAGTTGAGGCTGAGGTAGAAAACGGCAAAACCATCACCCTGCAGTTGGAGCAGATCCGGCTGGACGCCATCGAGATTGTCAAAGCAGTCGCGGAAATCGCCACCGGCGCAGCCCAGTCCAAAGTAGCGTCAGAGCAGGCTCTCAAAGGTTCCGAGGCCATTGCCGCAGCAGCTGAGGAGCAATCAGCCGCAGCCGAGGAGTCAACCAAGACCGTGGCCGAGCAGTCCACTGCCCTGGCCCAGTGTGAGCAGACCGCCAAAAGTCTTTCTGAATTAACCGAAGACCTCAAAAACTCCACCGATGTTGCCAAAAGCGCCGAAGAAGTAGCTTCTGCCGCAGAACAGCTTTCATCCGCCGTATCGGAAATCAATCGTTCCGGCACCCAGATCATGGCTGCCATCGAGCAGATCCGCAAAGGGGCCGAAGTCCAGTCATCAGCCTGCGAGGAGTCATCCGCCGCCATTATCCAGATCGAGAAGGGTACCGAACTCGCCCAGGCTCGAGCTACCGCCAGTGGAGATAAAATACTCGCCATCAAGGGGCTGTTGGGTATTAACAAAACCTCGATCGACGGTCTGATAACCGGTGTCTCATCATCCGCTACCGCCTCACGGGCCAGCATCAAGCAGATCAAGGATCTGGAGCTCGTAGCCCGACGTATCGACAAGATCGTGGATGCCATCACCACTGTTTCGATCCAGACCAACATGCTGGCGGTGAACGGCTCAATCGAAGCGGCCCGGGCTGGCGAGTTTGGTAAGGGATTCGTCGTTGTTGCCACTGATATTCGTAACCTGGCCCATGATTCCGCCGAGAACGCCGACCGGATCAAGGATCTGGTCAAAGCGGTCCAGGATCAGATAGGCATGGTCGGGCGCGACCTGGATGAGATCGTTGCCACCGCCATCGGCGAAGTGGAAAAAGCCAAGGCCTCCACGGCCAACCTGGTACTGATTGAAACCGATATCGCCGTAGTTGAGACCGGTGCAAAAGAGATTCTGGCAGCTTCCAACGAGATTGCCGCCGCCATTGGCCAGGTAAAAACAGGTATTGAGCAGATTTCAGCCGCCGCCCAACAAGCCGACAAGGCTTCTACCGAATCAGCCGCCGCTGCCAAGCAGCAGTCCCAGGGTGCCGAAGAACTGGCCGCTGCCATTGAAGAGATTGCTTCTCTTGCCGACGAACTGCAAGCAGCCTGATAGGAGTGTGACCAGATGACAAAGAAAAATCAGGATACACAGGAAAGTTCGGAACAAATAACAACAGAAATCCCGGGAGAGCGGGAGGTTCTGCAACAAGCAGGTGATGAAGTTCTTGAATCGGAGGATTCGGATACCCGCCAGTTTGTCACCTTTATTGCTGGTAATGAAGTCTTTGCCGTGGACATGGCCCCGGTACAGGAGATTATCCGCGTACCGGACGTTGTCAAGGTTCCTCTGGCGCCGTCCTCCCTGGAAGGCCTGGCCAATCTGCGCGGCAAGGTGCTCCCCATCATTTCCCTGCGCCGCATCTTCGGCTTCGAGGAATGTGAATACAACGATTCAACACGCGCCGTAGTAATAGATATCGGGCAGCCTCTAGGTTTTGTCGTTGATCGCGTAGCAAGTGTGGTTGGCGTGGAGTCGAGCAAGATCGAAGGGGTCGAGTCCATTCGCGGCACCGTCAATACGGATTTACTCTCGGGACTGATCAAGGACGTTGGCGGACATGCCATGATTATGGTGCTGGATTTTGCCAAACTGATCGCACAGGAGTTTGCCGAAATTGCTGCGGTTACCAAAAAAACCGACCTGACCTCCGACCGCGCCGACGGCACTGAAATCGACGATGACAGTGTCAGTGATGAACTGCAGCTGGTGAGTTTTGAGGTGGCCGACCAGGAATATGCCATGGCCATCGAAGATGTACAGGAGATCGTCCAGATACCGGAGGAGATCATCCATGTACCCCACGCGGAATCGCATGTCATGGGTATCATGACCCTACGGAACCGTCTGTTGCCGCTGGTCAACCTGCGCCGCATGTTTGACCTGCCCAGCCGGGAGAATGACGACCATAGTCGTATCGTGGTGGTATCGCTGGGTTCATCGTCGGTCGGCGTGGTGATGGACAGCGTCAATGAAGTTCTGCGCGTGGCCAAGTCAGATGTGGACGCCATGCCGGGTCTGCTGGCCCGTGATGGCGATCTTGGCGACATTTCCGAAATCTGCCGTTTAAATAATGGCAAGCGGCTGGTATCGATCATTTCTGCCAATAATCTGTTCCGGCATTCCGCCGTAAAGGAGGCTCTGACAACCGTGGAGACTTTGGAAGACGATAACAATCGAGATAATGACGTTGATCTGGATGATCTGACATCTGACGATGATGAGCAGGTGGTAGTGTTCAGGCTGGATAAAGAAGAGTTCGGGGTGCCGATCGACAGTGTCCAGGAGATTGTCCGGGTTCCTGAAGAGCTGACCCATGTGCCTAAGGCTCCGCCCTTTGTGGAGGGGGTCATCAACCTGCGCGGTTCGGTATTGCCGGTGATAGACCTGCGCCGTCGTCTGGGTATGCCGACGGTCGAACGTTCGGATCGGCAGCGGGTGATGGTGTTCCTGATTTCCGGAATGCGGACCGGCTTTATTGTTGATTCAGTGGCTGAAGTGCTCAAGATTCACAAGAGTGCCATCGAACCGGCACCGCATCTTTCAGCTGAACAGGCCAAGCTGATGTCACGCATGGCCAATCTTGAAAAACAGAAACGGATGGTGCAGCTTATCGAGCCTGACCATCTGATTGATAATAACGATATGGCGAAACTGGTGCAGTTAGCTGCGTAAAGAAAAAACCTTACCACCCCTAGCCCCTCCTAAAATAGGAGGGGGACTTTAAGCTCCCCTCCTTACAAAGGAGGGGTTGGGGGTGGTTGGGTTTCAAAGGTGTAGGGAAACTTATGATCAAACTCCTTGTTGTTGATGACTCTGCGCTGATGCGGCGTCTGCTGAAGACGGTGTTTCAGGCTGAAGGCGATTTTATTATCCAACATGCAAATAATGGCAAGGAGGCGGTGGAGTTAAACCGCGAGTTCATGCCTGACGTGGTGACACTGGATATCAATATGCCGGAGATGGACGGCATTACCGCCCTTTCACTGATCATGGCCGAACGGCCGGTGCCGGTCATAATGGTCTCGTCACTGACCGAAAAGGGGGCTCTGGCAACCTTTGAGGCGCTGCATCTCGGCGCTGTTGATTATATTACCAAACCGGGTGGAACGATTTCATTATCCATCGATGAGATCAGCAAAACCCTGGTCAGCAAGGTCCGCGCTGCTGCCAGGGCCAAAGTCAAAGGCAATACGGTCCGGGGGCTGGCTGAGCGTTTACGGGAAGAACGGGAAAAACCGGCCGCACGTCCGGCTACCATGCGACGCGGAATGAGTAAGGAGGGTGTAGTGCTGATCGGTGTATCG
>JABBNX010000008.1:25821-48800 GCA_019352135.1 Pseudomonadota bacterium | reverse complement strand
CTATCTTTATAACACCGCATCGGGTAGTTCATTGGAGGTTGACAGCGGTATCACTCTGCAGGGATATGGAGTCATTGCAGAGCTTTATAGCAATTCTGCACTTACCAACAACGGCAGCATAATAGCCAATACTACCGGGCAAATTTTCACTGTCGGCAATACCTTAATTTCCAATACCTTTACCAACAATGGTACGTTAAGCGCCACAGCGGGGACGCTTAACGTCGGTGATACTACCTTTACCAACAACGCAACTATCAATCTGGCGTCCGAAGGCACATTTGCACGTTCAGCCGGATTTACTAACTCAGCCAACGGGGTTATCAAAGGTAACGGCACCATCAATCTGTCGTCAGGAACGTTGACCAATGAAGGTTCTATCAATCCTGGCGGTTTAGGAATCGGTCAGTTGAACATAAAGGGAAATCTGGTTAACTCTACTGCAGGTGCCATAAACATTGACATTGGTGGTCTGGTGCCGAGTACGCAACATGACAAACTGATGGTAAGCGGCACTGCGACTCTCGGTGGCAATCTTAACATCAGTAACATCGGCACTTATTTGCCAGGTCCAGCCGACTCATTCAATGTTCTGGGTGCAGGAACAATAAGCGGTACATTTGCGTCTGTAAATACACCCGTTGGTTCGGCTTATCTGCCGCAGTACAACTCAAAACTGGCTTGGCTAAGTTTATCTTCCACCGCCTTGCCTTCGACTATCAATGCCTGGTTGATAGATGGTGATGGTTACTGGTATGTAGCATCAAATTGGACTAACCAGCTTGTGCCGACTTCTGTTGATAGCGTCGTGATAGACCGTCCAGGCGGCGTTTATACCGTGACGAATAATACTTCTGGGAGCTTGGCAGGATCTTTGTTGAGCAATGAAAATCTGCTGTTATCTGGTGGCACCTTGACCGTTACAGGCATGATCACTACGGCCGCCAACACGACGGTAACTAACCCGTTATCGCTTGGCGCCAACATCCTCTGGAACAACAGCGGCACGCTGGATGTCAGCGGCACAGGCTCTCTCAATCTTACATCCGGCAGTCAATTGAACAACCTGGCCGCCGGCGTGGTCAATCTCTCGGGTACGTATAGCTCGCCGGTTTCTGGTATTGGAATCTTTAATAACGTCGGCACGCTCAACAAGACCTCTACAGCGAGCCAGACGATTCCCACTGTGTTCAATAATACCGGCACAGTCAATGTAGATGCTGGAACGCTCGTTATCAACAATACATTTGCCCAATCAGGCACGATAAATGTGGCAAGTGGCGCCACTATTAACCGTGCTGCCGGCTTCACCAATACCGGGACCTTGTCCGGTACCGGCACGATAGCGGTTGGTACCGGCACATCCAAACTAATCAACCAAGGCAACATCAACCCTGGTGGAACCGGTAAAGCAGGAACGCTGACTATTAGCGGCGATCTGCTGCTCGATACCGGCTCAAACTTGAATATTGAGCTTGGCGGCACTGGTACCGGTCAATCCGATAATCTGGCAGTGACTGGAGCCATCACCTCATCTGGGACGTTGAACGCCAGCCTGCTGGGTGGGTACGCGCCAACAAATGCCGATGCAATACCGTTCATGACCGCGAAGGGCTCAGCCAGCGGAACCTTTACCACCACCAACCTGCCCGCCGGTTTCAGCGCGGGCTACAACCTGGCCTCTGGTGAAGCGGCGCGGCTCATCTATGCGGGTAGTACGGGTCCTGGTGGCACTGCCATCTTTACCAATGCCGGTGGCGGTCTTGACTGGGCGACCCCCGGCAACTGGAGCAACTCCATCCTGCCGGGGGCTCTGGATTCTGTGCTTATCAGTTCTGGTTTGGCTGTAACTCATGCAACAGGCTCAGATTCTATTGCCGCGTTATCCATCAACAGTGGCAACTCCCTTAACGTATCCGGCGGCTCGCTGGCCGTTTCGGGAATAACTACCCTTAGTGGCGACCTGGCCGTTTCAGGTACCGGCAGTGCCGCATTAAACGGGACTTTGAACGGCGGGACATCTGGACAGGTGATCGTGTCAGGGGGGGCACTTGCGTTGAACGGTGCTTCAACCGTCAAAAATGCTACTCTTTCAGGTGGCGTACTCGGAGGAAGCGGCCTTTTTACCGTAACCAATTCGTACGCTGATAGCGGTGGTACAGTTGACCGCACCGGCGGAATAAGCATCAACCAGGCCGCAGGCAACCTCACCTTCACCGCCGCCAATGTCGGCGCAGTTGCCCTGGCCACTGCTGCCGGGGATATACAACTGGGCTCTGTTAATGCTGACGGTATTGTGACCGCTGCAGCAGTCGGTGCGTTGAATAGCGCCGCTGCTATTTCAGCCACTTCTCTTACAGCCTCTGCAACAACCGGCATCAGCCTCACAGGAAGCAATAGTGTACCGACGGTTACTCTGGTCAATTCAACCAGCGGCAATGTTGACTATTGGGGAAGCAACATAACTCTCATCAACGGTCAGAATGCGGGAGGCGGAAGCTTCAGCGTCAATTCCGACAGCAATATCGGTCTCGGTAGTATTAGTAATCCCGCCGGTATAGTCTCCATATCATCGAAAAACGGTTCTATTACCAATACACTTGGTACGAACAATATCACCGCATCCGCAGCTGTATTGTCGGCATATTCAGGTATTGGAACTACTGGCAATCCGATTAAGACAGAACTTTCTGATTTGTCTGCAACAAGCAGCACAACCGGCGGTGTCTATATCAGCAACACCGGCCCGCTTAGTGTAACAGATATGTGGGCATCGGGTGATGTCTGGCTCGCAAATTCAGGTTCACTCTCGATTAACAATATTAGGAGCAATTCTGGCAATGCTACAGTAACGGCTATGGGTACAACGAGCGATATCAGCGTAAATGAAATGGGGTATGCCACCGGCAGCAATGTAACCTTGAATGCAGGGCGTGATGTGTTGGTGACCGGCGGCTCAGTTTTTTCTACGGATAGTGCAGGACTTACGGCAGTAACAGCCGGGCGGGATGTTGAAATCGTGGGTGGAACAGAATCGGGTGGAGAAATTCGTGCGGTTAATGACGTAAAGATCACGGCAACAACAGGAAAACTGTATTTAACCTCAAACGGGACGTACGCCAAAGTTGAAGCGCAGGTCCCCTATACTATCTACTTGGATTTCCCGGGGCAGGCGTCTGGTGGTTATGTGATTGATGGCGTTGAAGGGGGAGCTACGGTTTCAGGTATAAATTCAAATACTGGATTCTTTATTGCGAATAGTCCCGCAGTTGATGGTATCAACGTACATATAACTAATGCAGCGCCTCCAGCACCACCATCGCCCCCCGAGCCTACGGTTGACCAGTGTATTGCCAATCCGGCCCTGAGTGGCTGCAGCGCCGTCTTGCCTTCTCTGGCTACCTGCACCGTTACACCAACAGCTCCGGGCTGTTCCGTTATCCTGCCGACTATAGCTACATGTATCTCCTCACCGGCAACAGCAGGTTGTTCCGCTGTTCTGCCAACAGTAGCCACCTGCACCGCCACGCCGTCGGCAGCTGGTTGCAGCGTCGTGCTTCCGGCTATTACCTCTTGTGCTACTGATCCAACCGCTCCCGGCTGCTCGGTCGTGCTGCCGCAGCAAGAGCAGGAAGCTTTGACGGGGGGGGGCAGTGCGGCAATCTCAGCCATTGATTCGGCAATAATAACTCCTGTCGCCCCGGCAGGATTGCAGCTGGTTGGTCTGGTGCCGCCAGCTGATTTTCAGGAACGGCCAGCTGACGGTAGTCAAGGTGGGTCAACAGGTGGTGGCAATAACAGTGAAGATAAAGATAAGGATATAAAGAAAGATGTCCAGGAACAACAGCCCGCTGATGGAGATAAGAAAGATGCCAAGCCCAATAAAAACTACTGCAATTAGTCTGCTGATTACCGGCCTGCTGCTCTGGGCAGCAGTTGTTCTGGCCCTTCCGGCGGCAACGGTGACCCACCTTTCTGGCCCACTGGTGGCCCGAACTGTCGGTGGCACCACCAAGGCACTTTCAATCGGTTCCAAGATTGAAGCGGGCGATACGGTGGAAACGGCCCGACGGACCTATGCCCGTTTGAAATTTTCTGACGGCAGTGAGGTAATCCTTAAGCCTGATACCCGGTTTAAGGTCGAACAGTATGCATATGATCAGACAAAACCTAAAGAAGATGCCGGTACTTTCAACCTGATCAAGGGGGGATTGCGAACGATCACCGGTCATATCGGTAAAAGGGGTAATCAGGATAGCTACAAAATGAAAACTGTAACTGCTACCATCGGTATTCGGGGAACTATTTATGACCTTCTGTATTGCCTGGGAGACACCTGTGGCGCGATCAAACCGGGGCTTTATCTATCTGTCACGGATGGTGTTGTGGTGATTACCAACAATGAAGGGGAGCAAACCACGCTGCAGGTAAAGGCCGGGCAGTATGTCTATGTGGAGAGTTCGACCTCAGCACCGATGGTACTGCCCACCAAGCCGGACATCTCGTTTACCCCCCCTTCATCGGTCGGCAGTGGTTTTGTCGGAAAGCAGCAGCAGGGCCAGGGGGATGGCTCAGGCCCTGTCGATTGCCAGATGCGCTAGCGGCTATCGGCCGTATTAGTGCAGGCGCTTCGTAAGCGGTACAGGTAGATAAAATGTATTCCGAGAGGTGATAAGTGACTGCCCCTGTGATCTGCAAACTTCAACCCGTAAGTGGGGCAGATAGGGCACCTGTTTCGTGTTTTATCAGAGGGTCCGATGTCGAGTGTCAGGTTGTCTCTTCGTCAACAGTAATATGGTGCTCCATGAGGTCAACAATCGCCGACTTTCTGAATCCCTGCAAGATTTCTTGCCTCTTTTTGTTTGTGGCATATGCTCTGCAAGTTTGCTACAAGTAGCTGACCTTTATTTCCATTATATGGAGCACAACTATGCCTCAGACAAACGAACTTAAACGATTACGGTGTTATGAGATGTTTTCGCAATCTACCGGTGTCGAAATCCGTTCCGCGATTAAAACCAGTGAGGAACATGGACAGATTACCGAACGAAGCGGACGTATTCACCTCCGCTTTTTTAAACTTACTCCGAAAACAAAACCGGAAGACGTCACACAGATCCGCTTTATTTGCGAGCCTGATGAGGCTTTCGGCTTGTCGCTGTTGATACAGCAGGTAACGAACTGTTCCGTCCCGTGTAAGGAGAAGTTGAATCCTCACAAATTCTTTTCCGGAGAACTGGGGGAGGAAACTGTGACGACACTTTCCGTTGAAAAATGGGAGCGGGGCGGCAAGAGCGGTTTTGCCATGACTGTAGGGCGAGGCAAGGATTTTATCAGTGTGCCGGTTCCGCTGTCTAAGCTTCTCTTTGCCGGAGAGTTTCTGCGGGCGATATCGACAGAGCAGAGTTGGGTTGAGCGGCCTGAAAAGAAAACATCATCAGTCAACCATTGAAATAATGCAGACGAAACGCTATAGAGCATTCTCTGATGAACTGAAGCGGTTATTTGGCTGCAGGGTACAGCGTATCGCAGTTGACGCAGGATTTACCTGCCCAAATCGCGATGGTTCATTGGATACCGAAGGGTGCATCTTCTGTGGCGGACACGGTTCCGGTTCATACGGAATCCGGCGCGACCTCGACATAGCCGCCCAGCTCGAAGATGGCAAAGAGGTGATGCGCCGCAAGTACAAGGCTTCAAAGTTCATTGCCTATTTCCAGTCGTATACCAACACCTATGCGAGTGTCGTACAGTTACGTGAGCTTTATTCTGCAGCGCTCTCCGTTCCTGATATGGTAGGTCTGATTATTGCCACCCGTCCTGATTGCCTGCCGGATGAGATCCTCGATTACCTGCAGGAACTTTCCCGCCGCACCTACCTCTGGCTTGAGTTGGGCATGCAGTCCATGTACGATCGCAGCCTTGAGCTGCTAAATCGGCGCCATGATCACAACTGTACAGTTGATGCCGTCTGTCGGGCAAAGTCGCGCGGGGTGAGAGTCTGTACCCACGTAATTCTTGGTTTGCCGGGAGAATCGCGAGACGAAATGCTTCGTATGGCGGGGGAACTGAACCGCCTCGGGGTGGACGGTGTCAAATTGCACCTGCTGCATGTCATGAAGGGAACAGGGTTGGCTGAGATGTACGGGCGGGGCGCAGTGAAGGTTATGGGGAGAGATGAGTACGCCGGCCTTGTTTGCGATTTTCTGGAACGTCTGGATCCGCGGATTGTTATACATCGTCTGACCGGCGATGGTGGGCACGCCAACCTGGTGGCGCCTCTCTGGTCGCTGAAGAAATTCGAAATCCTCAATCTGATTGATGCCGAGATGGAGCGGCGCGGGACAGAGCAGGGGGTCAGATGTTCCCGGTGAAGATCAGCACCAGAAAGAGAAAATAGAAAACCCCTCCCACTAGCAGCGTCCCGGGCGTCAAATGCTTCTTGATCCGGATCTGCAGGTAAGCCATACCGACCGAAGCGAACGTCAGGGCCACGGTCAGAAGTGCTGCTGTGTTGAGCTGCCAATCGGTCATCATGATGCCGATGGCGGTGATAATCGAACCCTGGAAGACCATGGCGCC
Source organism: Pseudomonadota bacterium (assembly GCA_019352135.1). Lineage (GTDB taxonomy): Bacteria > Desulfobacterota > Desulfuromonadia > Geobacterales > Pseudopelobacteraceae > JACRCG01. The sequence goes on along the minus strand of JABBNX010000008.1, from coordinate 42,218 downwards.
GGTGACATTGCCGATTGCCAGAGTATCCTTCCCCTTGTTTATCCAGATCACGCTGTTGAACTTTTCCGGCAGTTCGGTCGCGATCGGCGCAATGATCAAGGCGAGGATGAAGGGTGAAATACCGATCTGCACCGAAATAATCTGCACCTTCTCCACGAATATGTAGGATCCCCACACGATCAGCAGCAACGAACTCAATACCTGGCAGCCGATAATCGACATGTGAGGGTCGTGGGACCTGGGGGCAAAATAACAGGGGTCAAGGTCAGATTCCTCTACGGTATGACACACATCGTTCTCGCAGCGAAGTGTTCTCAGCACATAACCGCCGTAGGTCAGAAAGAGCGCCATGGCGATGAAGGTCTTGACGACCGGGTGCCCACCCAGGAACGAGGCGACGATGGCCACGGCGTAGAGCACCAGAAAGTACTCCATGTCACGTCGCATGACGACCGTATCAACGCGCATGACCGGGTAGTCGTCACGTTTCTTCCGATTCCAGATCACCGCCAGACCGCTGATGAAAAAGGCCAGTGTTCCCAGCATGAAGGGAGCCCCGATTATGGCTCCGACACCGATTTTGTGGCCGGACTCGGGTGTGCCGAACATGATCGCCACAATCGGGACCAGTGTCTCCGGCAGGGCCGTTCCGATCGCGGCAAAGATGCTCCCCACCGCGCCGTCCGAAAGTTTCAGTTTTTTGCCGAACCACTCGAGGCCGTTGGTAAAAACGGTCGCACCCAGCAGGATGATCCCCAGAGCAACAAGCAATAAAATCCAATTTTGCATTCGTATTACATCTCCACCCGCGTAACAACGCCCTGAAGTTTTGCCGCCGGAAGCTTGTTAAACTGTACGAAATTAGGGGTAAGTTTCTTTAAGTTCGAGAATATTTTCCACGCCGGATTCTTGGTGGCAATGTCCTCAATGCCGTAGAAGATTACCTTTTCAAAGATGCCGTTGTCTTTGAGCAGCTGTTCAATATCGAGCATAACCATGTAACCGGCACTGATTTCAAAAGCATCCAGTCCAGTTCCAAGGGCTTTCGTAAGGTTACTTTTCAATCCGTAGGGTTCGTCCGTTCGAAAGATGGATATCAGAACGTTCCGTTCGTAAATGATATTCGACCGGATGGTGCAGTGAACAAGATAGGGAGGAATAGTATTCCACTCCTTGACAAAAAACAACCCGGTGCCTGTAATATGCCCTTTTTTGTATATCTGCTCGTAGCTGACCAGATAGGTTTCCATGTCAAGAGGACGGAGTGCCTTGTAGAGTGCAGCCTGACCTTTGGTCCAGATTAAAATAGCGGTAAGAGGTATGGATGCGAGGATCAGCGACCAGTAGCCGCCATGCGGCAGTTTATAAAGGTTTGAGACCAGGAAGATGAAGTCTGCGACCGTCACCAGAACCGCCACCGGTACCTTCCACTTTTTTTGTGTCCGGGAAAAAATCATCACCATCATAACGCCGGTGATGGTCATGGTCCCGGTGACTGCAAGGCCGTATGCGGCCGCAAGGTTTTCCGACTTCCGGAAGATCAGCATAATCATAATCACAAGGGCAAGAAGAATCCAGTTAACCGCCCCGATATATATTTGCGATTTTAGCTGGTGTGAGGTGTAATCAACTTTTAAGAGTGGCAGAATGCGGGTCGTTATCCCCTGATATACGATGGAAAACACCCCGCTGATAAGCGCCTGGGAAGCGATAACTGTGGCCATGATCGTCAAGATCAGGAAGGGGATATAGAGCATGGTCGATTGCGATTGCACCATGCCGAAAAGGATGTTTTTTGCTTGAGGATGATTGATTATGAAAGCGCCTTGTCCCAGGTAGTTAATTACCAAAGCGGCAAAGACCAGGTACCAGGCCCGCTTGACCGGCTTGCGTCCAAGGTGCCCCATGTCCGCATACAGCGCCTCGCCGCCGGTTGCACACAGGATTACCTCGGAGAGCACAAAGAATCCGGCCATGCCGTTATGGCGAAGGAAATTGAAGGCGTAATGCGGGCTGATTGCGGTGATGATGGCAGGATACGAGAATAATGCAATGACGCCGGACAGTGTCAGGGCAGCAAACCAAACAACCATGATGGGGCCGAATGCCTTGGCGACCTTGTCGGTGCCCTTGAACTGGAACACAAACAGGAAAACGGCGATAATGGCGGCAATCAGGATCAGCATAGTTTGGCTGATGCCACTCAACGACGGGATCAGAAGAGCGCCTTCTACCGCCGAGAGGATACTGATGGCGGGAGTGATGACGCCATCTCCCAGCAGTAAGGCAACCCCGAGATAGGAGATAAACGTTACAAAAACCATCTGCCGCCCCGGCTTTATCATACGAACCAGAATCTCGCGGAGCACGATGGTGCCGCCCTCACCTTTGCGGCTGAGGCTCATGGCAAGCAGTGCATATTCTATGTTGACCAGGATCATCAAGGTCCAGACAATCAGTGAGAGGATACCGAAAACGTTCTCAAGGGTCGGCTTGGTCAGGGCAATAATAACGGTCAGCGTGTAGATAGGGCTGGTGCCGATGTCTCCGAACACCAGTCCCATTGATTTTATGATTCCACCCCAGTAGGAATCCGCTTCGTGTTGCTTCATAATAATGCCTCCTGCAAGAATTGCTTGTAGGGGCTGACAGACGAAAACGCAAAACCGCCGGATGAACCGGCGGCCTTTGCCCGTTACTGTGCCCTTCCAATTGCCTACGAGGTTAGCTGACGGGCTTGGGATTGGAAGTTCCCTATCCGGTGATTTTCCGGAATACGCCCCAGTTGATCGGGTCCCCCGTACCCGCTTTATTGTGCGGATCTCGGCTGTTAGTGGGTTGTTATACTCTTCCTGATTCCACTGTCAAGTCTCTTGACAATATTCAAACTTTGCCGTTTACACACGAACCAAATCTGCTACACTCGCAAGTCAGTCAAACTTTGTATAACTGGAAACAAAATGGACAAAAATGTAACAGTAGAAAAGCATAACGCAATGATTTGCCGCTATTTCAAAGTTACCCATCGCGACATGGTCTATCTCAAGTTTATCCTGGAGGCGTATGAAGGGATGAATGTCATGAGTACCGTTGATAATAAGGCCGGAATCATCCGTATCGCCATCATGCCCGGTTTCGTTGAAGATATGGACGGGCTGCTGGTTGATCTGGGCCGAGATGTACCAATGGAACCGGTCCTGTGGCACAATGAGGTATGCACATACTGAGCTCAGCTGTGCGTGCTGCCGGCCGTGCTCACCACCACCTGCAGGCCGCGGCCTGCTCCTGATATGTAGATAAACGTCACCGTTACCGGTCCGTTGTTCTCCTGTTCTGATCGATAATCACGTCTGAATTCATAGCGAAAGGACTTGACCCTGCTGTCAGGCGGTAGATTAAGCCCATCCGGAAGATCACGAAGTGCGGGCCAGGAGCATTTTTTCTGGTTATCAACGGCGAAGGATGGGAGTTTACCCATCAGCGGCATCTCGCTTCGGCAGTAATCAAAAAAGAGAGCATCATAAAGTGCCGCACTGTCACATGAATCCGGCAGTGGTTCTGCCAGGCGTGCAAAAAGCTCGAAAACCTTTCGGCAGGAGAGGCTGGAAAGGTTCTGGTTGCCCGCCCGGCGTGCCATGTGGTCAAGAATACTGGATAATTGTTTGCGGCACTGCAGAATCCGGAACGCGGCAGTCATCCCGCCATGTTTGTTAAACAAGTCCAGCAACCGTCCGATTGTTTCGATCCGGCAGATATCTTCATACGATAGCCATGGGTTGCGCAAGATTGTATAAGGGGGAAACTCTGAAAAGCAATATTCCTCGTAATGTTCAACTTCGCGCATTGGAGAACCTTTCAGTAGTTTAAGCGGTTCGATCTGTATATCATGGGCGTGCAGATCGGCAACAGTCTGTAAAGACTCAAGGAAGCCCTCGTAGTTTTCCCCCGGTAAACCCGCTATGAGATCCAGATGCAATTCTATACTTGTTTCAGTCATAAGGCGCCGTACATTGGTGAAAATGCGTTGCAAATCGGCGCTGCGCTTCACTTGTGCCAATGTTGACTGCGAGGCGGATTGAATCCCTATCTCAAAGCGGAACGTATTTTCGGGCACGTGGGCCAGAACCTTCAGGTTATGGTCGGTCAGAAGGTCGGCAGAGATTTCAAAGTGAAAATGGCTGTTCCGGTTATGCTCCAAAATGAACTCCCAGAGCATATCCGCGCGCCCGGCATCATAATTAAAAGTGCGGTCTACCAGCTTTATTTGAGGTATCCTGGTACTCATCAAAAACAGGAGATCTTCCTTTATCCTGTCCAGGCTGAATGTGCGTACCGCCCCTTCCACCGATGAAAGACAGAACGCGCAGGAGAACGGACAGCCGCGCGATGTTTCGTAATAGACCAGCGGTTTTGAAAAGTCTATTAATCCGGCTTTAAAAGGCGAAGGGAGTCGGTCAAGTTCCATATTATTTTTGTTGAGCGGACCAGATACCGTATCGGTGCCGTCCCGGAAAAACAGGTTGCCGATCTCGTCCAAACGGTCATGCCGCAGGCTTGCATTGTCCTGGATAAGCGCTATTATCAGTTGCCTGAACGTCTCTTCTCCCTCGCCTTTAATTACAAAGTCAATTGCACCGTTACCGTGCATGAGATCAAATGTCCCGAAAGAAACCTCCGGCCCTCCAAGTACTATACGAGTATGCGGAGAAATTTTCTTGATGTCGGAAATAATCCGCAAGGTCTGCTCTATATTCCAGATATAACAAGAAAATGCGACCAGATCGGCTTGTTCCGCCATAACGAGTTTCAGTAGATGCTCGCGAGGTTCGTTGACGGTCCATTCACGGATTATGATTTCGGTATGCGAAATATCCTGACAGTACGCGGCCAGGCACGGGAGCGCCAGCGATGCGTGCGAATATTTTGCGTGCAAGGTTGTGAGGAGAATCTTCATATGTGTACGTTCTCAGAATGTAAGGGAGTATGTGCCATTTCGGGTCTGTATCTCCGTTTTGAATGGATGCGACAGGGCGTTTAATTTATCAATAACGGCAGCACCATCCTCACCAGTCAAAAGGTGTGGTTGGAAGCCTACCCGCCGGTACAAAACGTCGATCGGCAGTATTTCAGCCTCTTGGCGCCCATCAGCCAGCTTCAGGCGGACTATGACGCTGACGTCTGCAACCGTACTCTTGCTGGCAAAAGTGAAATTGCCCAGGCTGTAAAAAATGATGCCGTTTTTATAGCGCTCGATTCCCTGGAGAATATGAGGATGGTGACCGATAATCACATTTGCGCCCGCTTCGATGGCCTTGTGGGCGATGTTGCGTTGATAGGACTGTACGGTGCCGGCTGCCTCCTTCCCCCAGTGAAATGAAACAATGACATAGTCTGCGTGTGTGTGGGCATTTTTTATGTCGGCCGTCACCATGCTTTCATACCCGGGGGCGGTGCCGGGGCGATCCGGGCCTGCAAAAAAAATGACGGGCTGAGTCAGGGAGTACCCGAGGAAGGCTATCTTTTTGCCTTTGATAGTATAAAGCACCATTTTACGGGCTTCAGACAGGTTTTCTCCGGCACCGATCCAGGCAATGCCATTGTCGCTCAGATGGTGTACTGTTTCTGCCAACGCTTCCCCGCCAAAGTCCATGCTATGATTATTCGCAAGCGTTACAAGATTAAAACCGGCTGCACTGATCGCCTTTGCAACCTGGGCATCAGCACGGAAGCGAAACCTTTTTTCTGTGAATTCGTGCCCGCCTGCAGCGATAGGCGATTCAAGATTGGCAATATTGATATCACCGGCAATCAGCTCTTTTCTGATACCGCGAAATGGATAGTCATATCCCTTTCCTCTCAGGAACGGTGCCCATCTTCCCGCCAGCATAACGTCACCCACTGCATTGATAATAATTTCATCGGCATGCAGTTGCAGTGGGTAGCAGGTAAGGACAACGGCGATGAGCGCGTTAGAAAATATTCTCTGCGTTGTTCTACAGATAATAAAGTCGCAAACGTGTATTGTATATCTGCGTATAAAGGCTAAAATGTGGGTAAATATTGATTTCATCGGGCTCTTTTGCATTGACGTATAACGACGCAAGTGCTACTAAATACACGCTTACTACTGAAAAATAAAGGTGTTTCCCAATGCTTGACATGAAATACATTCGTGAAAATCTGGATGAAACCGAGCGGCGTCTCCGTACACGCGGTGGTGAATCCTATTTGGACGGCTTCCGTGAACTGGATGAAAGGCGGCGTGCCCTGCTGAAAGAGGGTGAGACGCTTAAGGCGTTGCGCAATTCTGTGTCAGACGAAATTGGTCGCACCAAGGATAAAAGCCTGGTTCAGGACAAAATCCTGGAGATGCGTGAGGTCTCTCATAAAGTAAAGGGGCTGGACGATGAACTGAATCAGGTTGATGAACAGTTGCACTCATTTCTGCTGACAGTGCCGAATCTGCCGCATGCCTCAACCCCGATCGGTCTGTATGAAAAAGACAATGTTCAGGTCAGGTCATGGGGAGAACCACAAAAACTTCCATTTGAAGCCAAGCCGCACTGGGATCTCGGTGAAGACCTTGGCATCCTGGATTTCGAGCGAGGAGCCAAGATTGCCGGTGCGCGCTTTACACTGTACCGCGGTGCCGGAGCACGGATGGAGCGGGCCCTGATTAATCTGATGCTTGATCTGCATACCGACCAGCATGGTTATCAGGAGGTGCTCCCCCCCTTCATGGTCAATCGCGATTCTATGACCGGTACAGGGCAGCTTCCCAAGTTTGAAGAGGACCTGTTCAAACTGGTCGATCCGGATTTTTTTCTGATTCCAACCGCCGAGGTGCCGGTAACCAACATTCATCGTGGCGAGATTCTAAAAAAGAGCGATCTGCCGATAAGCTATTGTGCCTACACGCCCTGTTTCCGCCGCGAGGCCGGTTCCTATGGTAAAGATACCCGTGGCCTGATCCGGCAGCATCAATTTAACAAAGTGGAGTTGGTGAAATTTGTCCACCCGGCGGAATCGGATGCCGAGCTGGAAATTTTGACCGGCCATGCCGAAAAAGTGTTGCAGCTACTGGAGCTTCCTTACCGTGTAATGGCGCTGTGCAGCGGCGACATCGGCTTTTCGTCTGCCAAAACGTATGATCTTGAAGTCTGGCTACCAGGGCAGAGCTGTTATCGTGAGATATCCTCATGCAGCACGTTTGGCGATTTCCAGGCACGTCGTGCATCGATCCGTTTTCGCGAGGACGAAAAAGGAAAACCTGAATTTGTCCATACCCTGAACGGCTCCGGCTTGGCTGTTGGGCGTACGCTGGTGGCGATTCTCGAAAATTATCAACAGGAGGACGGTTCAGTGCTTGTTCCGGCAGTGTTGCGACCGTATATGGGTGGCTTGGAACGAATAGGACCGTAATAGTGCCGGTCTTTTTTGAGCATTCTTTTTCGATAAAAAACGGATGCTGCGAGGTTCTACATGTTTGGTAAAAAAAATGCGGTATTGCTGGAAGCGGCGGAAGCCAAGATAAAGCAGCAGCAGGATAAGCTTGATTGGTATCAACGGCACTACGAAAAGCAGCAGGTCTATATTGAAGAGTTGTACGATGTCGTCGCTGCTCTTTCCCATCAGCTTGGGATGGTTCTAAAAAGCGAAAACATGGAACCCCTTCAAAAAAGCCCATATATGGAAGACAATAGCAAATTTTTCCTCGACTTGTACGTGCTGTTCAGTATGAGATTGAAAAAAGGGAAAAATGTTTCATGTTATTTTGGCAAGGGGCGGGAGGAATTGAAGCGCAAGTTTGAGGACAGAGATTTTAAGAACAGCAAAATCGTATATCTGACAGAGCGCCTCACTCTTGAAAATCTACTTTCTCTTATCAAAAGTGGATTATGGAGAAAATCGATTGAAGAGTCGTTGAAATCAATAAGAAAAGAAAGAGAACTTGATGTAAATCAGTAGTAACCCTGATAATGTATTTCTGGTGACGGTTACTATTTGAAAATATGAAACAGGTGTGCTATAAAGCCTAGATGCATGACAATGGAAGGGTGGCCGAGTGGTTTAAGGCAGCGGTCTTGAAAACCGCCGAGTGTAACAGCTCCCAGAGTTCGAATCTCTGCTCTTCCGCCATAACAATTACAAGCGGTTAGCCTTAAATGGTTAGCCGCTTTTTTGTTGCCAAAAACAGGCAATGGGACACTGGCGGGACACCAATAGACAATAATCTGCAATCAATTTTCAAGCTGAATGTCCCTATGCTGTCCCATGGTGGCTAGTAGTAAGCAGATATAGCAACCAATACAGTCTGTTATGTAAATAATGCAGCGGTTATATGAAGCGTTGTTGTTTTCTGTTGTGTTTTGTAGTTGATTGTTGTAGCTTCTGATTACGTTTAATTTCAGGGGGTGCAAAATGGCAACTATAGAGAAGAGATCAACCGCTGACGGAAAAACCTCTTACCGTGTCAAGATCAGGATGAAGGGAGAAAAGCCGGTCACTGCAACCTTTGACAAGTTGACCGATGCAAAGACCTGGGAGAAACAGACCGAGACGGAGATAAAACAGGGGCGTTACTTCCAGAAGGCAGAAGGGCGTAAACATACTCTAGGAGAACTGATTACAGCGTATCTGCCAGAAGCAGAAAAGAAAAAGGATTCTCGCAACGCCAAGAGGCATCTTGAATGGTGGAAAGAACGTATCGGTGAAAAGTATATTGCTGATGTTACCCCGGCGCTGCTGTCCTCAATCAAAGATGAATTGGCCACCGGCATGACGACAAGAGGACAAAGAGCACCGGCCACGGTGAACAGATACTTCATTTCCCTTTCGGCTGTCTTATCAAAGGCGTCTGGCGAACAGGGCTATTTAGAAACCAATCCAATGACCAAAGTAAAGAAGCTGGCCGAACCAGAAGGGCGCGTTCGTTTTCTCTCAGAGACGGAACGGGACGCACTCCTTGACGCTTGCCGTAAGAGCAGGAGCAAGATGCTCTACCCAATCACTGTGTTAGCTTTGTCTACTGGTATGAGGCAAGGGGAGATCCTTTCTATTCGCTGGCGTGATGTAGATTTTGACCGTAAGCGGATCGTATTACATGATACCAAAAACGGTACAAGCCGACAAATACCGCTGGCAGGAGCGGCCACAGAAGAGCTTAAAACACTGCTGGCGGTAAAGAAGGCTGCAAAGGTGCAAACGATAAAGCCGATAGGTGACGAACTAGTATTCCGTGGGAGGGGCGGCGGTTCGCTCAATATCCGTTCTGCATGGGATAGCGCCGTAAAAGCAGCGAAGCTTGATAGTCATTTCCGCTTCCATGATTGCCGCCATACAGCAGCTTCTTACCTTGCTATGAATGGTGCAACGCTCCTGGAACTGTCCCAGATCCTTGGGCACAAGACACTTTCAATGGTCAAGCGGTATGCTCACTTGACGGAGGCTCACCTGCACAACGTAGTTGAGCGCATGAACACGGCTTTTCTCTCAGGGCAGACAGGTAAAGAATAACACAGGAAGAGGAATCGCCGTACAGGTCAAAACAGGACGCAATGGGGGGCAAAGGATGTGAAACGGCATGCAATAATGACCCACCTATGGCCCTAATCGGCGTCCAAAATTGACCCACCTCAGCACCTTCCTCCATACTCTCTGGAATCTATCAGAGAGAGGAGCAACCAAAGGAGATGCTGAACGTGGAGACCATCCGTAAAGTCCGTCAGGCACATTTTAGAGACGGCAAGGGAATTCGTGAGATAACCCGCGACTTCAACCTTTCCCGCAACACCGTCAGATGCATTATCAGAACCGGTATAATCGACCAGAAATACGTGCGGAGCGAACAGCCGCATCCCAAGCTCGGTTCCTTTATTGAGCGGTTGTCTGAATTGTTGAAGGAGGATACCGGCAAACCGGTTCGTCATCGTCGAAGCGCCCAGATCCTGTTTGAGCAACTTCAGCGAGAAGGATATGAAGGTGGCTACGATGCTGTCCGTCGTTATGTGGGCACATGGAAGAAAGCAGACGGCACGGCATTAGTCAAAGCCTTCGTTCCTCTTGAGTATGATCCCGGAGACGCCTTTCAGTTCGACTGGAGCTATGAGAAGGTGGAGTTGGGTGGTGTCCCTGTCGAAGTAAAGATCGCCCAGTTCCGTTTGTGCCACAGCCGCAAGCCGTTCTGTGCTGCCTATACCCGTGAGACGCTGGAGATGGTTCTTGATGCCCATATCCGTGCCTTCGAGTTTTTTGGCGGCGTCTGCAGACGAGGCATCTACGACAACCTGAAAACGGTCGTCACCAAGGTACTGATGGGCAAGGATAGGGTATTCAACCGCCGGTTTCAGAATTTGGCTTCCCATTATCTGTTTGATCTGGTGGCTTGCACTCCTGCCGCCGACTGGGAGAAGGGACAGGTGGAAAACCAGGTCGGAGTTGTCAGAAATCGCTTCTTTGCAAAGCGACGACGCTTTGCCTCCCTTGAGGAACTGAACGAATGGTTGGAAGGCGAATGCCGCAACCATGGAGCCACAGCAAAACATCCCGAGTTCAAGGACAGAACCGTTGACCAGGTCTTTGCCGAGGAGAAGGGCAAACTCCTGACGCTTCCGGCATCTCCCTTCGACTGCTATCAAGAAAACGTTGTCCGTGTTTCACCGCAACTGTTGGTCAGCTTTGACCGCAACCGCTACAGCGTCAATGCCATGGCTGTTGGTAAAACGGTCTCGTTGCGGGCATAGGGTGAAACCTGCTCCCTACTCTACGACAAATAGAGGGTGTATGGAAATTAAGCTCGAAAAAGATGCAGAAAAGAATCTCATAACTTCTATCAAGCGCTATGTTAGCGAAAACCACGAAACTGATATCGGTGAATTGCAATCCTCACTTTTTCTGCAATTCTGTCTTGAGGAAATCGGACCGTCAATTTACAATCAAGCCATTTCTGATGCTCAGATGTACATGCAGGAAAAGGCGCTGGATATCGAAAATTCCTGTTTTGCTCCTGAATCAACATATTGGGTTAAACAAGACAAAAAGACTGCTCAACGCAGGCCTGGAACCGGCAAACGCTAAAGAGCGTTACGGTTAGGCGGGTTGAGCAGTCTTCTCTATATCTGAAACTGGAAATTTAGCGTTCGTGATTTACAAGCCTTTCAGATCCTTGCCAACCGTAAATTTGCCGCTTTTTGATGCTGCGATCTGTATTTCTGCACCGGTCTGCGGATTGCGGCCCTTACGGGCTGCCTGTTCTGCAACACCAAAAGTGCCGAAACCAGGGAAAGTGATCTTGTCACCGGCTTTCAATAACTTTGTAGTTACCGAGATAAACGCATCAACGGTCTCTGCTGCTACGGTTTTTGGTACATCCAGTTCCTCTGCTACTGCTGCCACAAATTCTGCTTTTGTCATGATGTTTCTCCCTTTTAGTTTGTGCCGTTTTCCGCGCTAATAATCACTCGTTTAGCCCAGTCAACAGCATTTTGATAACGAATCATATCTTCAGCGATGAAACTGTTTCCGCCTGTCATTGCCTGTGATGATTCAAGAAGTGCTTTTATCGCTGCCAGCAGATCACTTTCCAACAACGTCATAGTTGTCCCCTTAAAAATAGAGGCGAATTGTTACCATTAATATTCGCTGTGGTCAACGTTCGTTAGAAGACTAAAGCACCTGCCAAAAAGAAGTAATACCGGCATAATCAGAATCACCTGAGAACTACTCAAACGATTGTCATAATAGGAAACATCATCCATTTCCGAGTTGGCACTCAGTGGTACAGGGGCGAAGAAGGTGAACTTGGACCAGATCCTGCCGAGCTGTGAACTAGACGGATTCAGAGATTGTTGATATTGATGATTCATGAGTCGAACCTGATCCATGATTTACAATCAAACCATGTGCTTTTGATGGTTAAGCGCCAAGTAAGGCGGTTTAAATGACCTTGCAGGCGACTTGTCTCCACGCTTTACAGAATCTAGTTACCAACTACAGATTTACTACAAAATTTGCTGTTAAAAGCAGCTCGTATCGTTTAATATGCCCAAAGAATACGGGCTGACATCGGGTATCTAGTACACAGATTTAGTACACCGTTGGTACACAGGCTTGGTACACAATTTTCACTACATCAAAAAAAACGTACTGGGAATCGGCTTAAAAACGGAACGTTATCGAGATGTTATGATACCAATGATATAGTTGTAAACTCTTACATTCATTGCATGGTATTTGTATCAACCGTACATACCTGTTGGAGGGTGGATTCCACACAAATAAAGCACGCGAGGGGGACGAGATGGAAAAGCTAAAGATTCATTACAGTGAATTAGGGTTATCCAACACGAAAGAAATGTTTAGCAAGGCGATGGCTGGCAAATATGCCATTCCAGCCTACAATTTCAACAATCTCGAACAACTTCAGGCAATTGTGACCGCCTGTGTTGAAACTAACTCTCCCGTTATTATTCAGGTGTCCAAGGGCGCGCGCAGCTATGCAAATGAAACCATGCTTCGCTGCATGGCGATGGGAGCGGTGCAGATGGCGCGTGAAGCCGGCTCATCTATCCCGATCTGTCTGCACCTCGATCATGGTGACTCGTTTGAGCTGTGCAAGTCCTGTGTCGATAGCGGCTTCTCATCGGTTATGATCGATGGTTCGCACCTTCCGTTTGAAGAGAATGTGGCTCTTGCAAAAAAAGTTGTCGAGTATGCCCATCAGTTTGATGTTACGGTGGAAGCGGAATTGGGCGTTCTGGCCGGCATTGAGGATGAGGTTTCGGCTGAACACTCTACGTATACGAAGCCGGAAGAAGTTGAAGAGTTTGTGAAGAAGACGGGAGTCGATTCGTTGGCCATCTCCATCGGCACCAGCCATGGTGCCTATAAATTCAAGGCAGGTCAGCCGGTTCCGCCGCTGCGTTTTGATATTCTGGATGAGTGCGAAAAGCGTATCCCCGGTTTCCCGATCGTGCTTCATGGCGCCTCATCGGTGGTTCAGGAGTACGTTGAATTGATCAATAAATATGGCGGCAATCTTGAAGGAGCGGTTGGCGTTCCGGAAGAACAGCTGCGCCGGGCGGCAGCAAGCGCCGTCTGCAAGATCAATATCGATTCCGACGGCAGGCTGGCGGTAACTGCTAAAATCCGTGAATACTTTGCCAAGGATCCCAAGGAATTCGATCCGCGCAAATATCTGGGTGAAGCGCGTAAAGAGCTGATCAAGCTGGTAAAGCACAAGAACGAAGCAGTCCTCGGCTCGGCTGGTAAAGCCTGATTTCTGTAAACGGCAGCGTATCACAGTTGGAGGTGATGATGAGCACCCGCAAATTTTCTCGTGTACATTTTAATGTCGAGGTGACGGTCAGGATCGCCGATCGCCAATTTCAGGGCGCGGTTAAAGATCTCAGCATGGCCGGCATGTTTCTGGTCACAAACGAGCAGCTTTCAGGAGGGGAACACGCCGATATTACCATGGTTCTTACTGGCACCATGCCTGAAATTGCGGTGAATTTCACCGGCATTGTCACCCGTATAGATGAGAATGGTGCCGGTTTTACCTTCGAGAAGATGGATCTTGATTCGTACACGCATCTGAAAAATATCATCGCCTATAATATTGATGATGCTGAAAAAGTTATGGAAGAGATCGGCCATTCCATTGACGAAAAATTTGCTTCCAGGTAAATAAAATTGGACTCTGGCTTGAGGAAGGCATTATGAAAAGGCGTTCAACTCTGTTTTCTGTCGGCGGATTTCTGCTGGGTGTTTCTGCTCCGATTGGCTGGATCGCAATCAGGCTGCTTTTTTATTATGATGCCACGCGCGGTATCCTTGAGCAGATCTTTTATGACATTACACGAGACGGCCAGCATTTTGCGCAATACAGTTATATGGGGGGTGGCACCGCCATCGTCCTTGCGGTGCTTGGGTTTATGATCGGCAAGAACGGTGATGAACTTCATGAGCGGGCTGCGGAACTCAATATACTCCATAAGGAAGTTGGCGAACAGAAAGAGATATTTGAAAATCGTTACAAGGTGCTGGACAGGAATATCAAGAACTTTCACCAGATCAGCAGTAAAATTCAGAAATCACTCAATCTTGATGAAGTGTTGCTGCTGTGCGCCGAGGGGCTTCACGATATTCTGGGATACGAACGAGTCAATATTTTAATGGCTGAAGACGGTAAGCAGCTTCGTTTCTTTGCCGCAATCGGAACGGAAAATTTTAACCCGGCTGACGTCGTCATGCCGATAGATTCGAGCATCGGCGTCATTGCCAAGTGCTTTAATGATCGTAAAGTTTATCTTATTGACGATATTTCACGCTATCCTACCGATTACCATTTGAAACCACCCCACAACAGCCTGCTACCTCTGCGTTCAAAAAGTTTTATCTTATGTCCGATCGTCGTAAAGAATAATTCTATCGGCGTTTTCGGGATCGATAACAAAAACAGCCATCGTGCTCTCAATGATTCTGATGTTGATACCATCATGCTTTTCGCCGATCAGGTGGCCTCCGCGATCACCCGGATCAATTTGCTGACTTCAATCGATACACTAACGTCTGAGATGGAGAGTTCATTCAAATTTCTGCTGGCGAGCCGGGACAAATATTCAAAAAACGTGGACAACTTGCGTGATGGAGTAGACTCGGTTGCCGACGGGACCTCTATTATTGCGTCTGCTTCCGAAGGCGTGATGGCATCTATTGATGAAACCAGTTCTGCCGTCAATGAAATTTCAGTTGCCATTGAGCAGGTTACTCGAAATCTTGATCATCTGGCAGGGGTTGTCCATCAGTCAGCATCTGCCATGGAACAGATTCACAGCACAATCGGCAATGTTGAACAGAATGCGGCTATTTCGCACGAGGTTTCTCTCCAGGTAAAGGAGCGTGCTGAAGAGAGCCGGGCCGTTGTTACGGAAACGATTAATGCTCTTGACGAAATTAAACTTTCCGTCGGCCTTTCGTTTGACGCCATCCAGCGTCTGGCAGAAAACAGTACCCGTATTGAAAATATTGTCAGCGTCATTAACGATATCACCAAGCGTACCAATCTGCTGGCGCTGAATGCTTCCATCATTGCGGCCCAGGCCGGTGAATACGGAAAAAGCTTTGGCGTTGTCGCCGATGAAATTCGCAATCTGTCACTCCAGACCGGCCATTCAACCGGTGAAATAACCTCGATTATCGAAGAAATCATGAGTGAGTCAAAAACTGCTGCCAATAATATCGGCATAAGCAAGGATCTGGTTCACCGTGGTGTCGAACTGGGACATACCACGGGGGAATCACTCAAGGCGATATTTGACAGCTCTACCTGTTCTCTTGAAATGACCAAGCAGATCAAGCAGGCAACACAGGAGCAGGTGACCAGTGTCCAGTTGGTGGCGCGTTCCATGGAAGAGATCAGCTCCATGACTTCTCAGATATTTGCCGCGTCGACGGATCAGTCCAAAGCCACACGGAGCATTGCCCGGTCCATTGAAACAATCAAGGATATGACCCACGAGATGGTTAACTCAACATCACGTCAGGTCGATGATGGCAGGCTGATACGTCGCAATGTGGAATCTGTCGGCGTCATGGTTGCTGAAATGTTTGATAATATGGAGATGCGCAGGGCGCAGAGTGCGGAGGTTGTCAAAGAACTTGAGCAGATGAAAAGCCTGACCTGTCCGCTGTGATCGCATTCGATCGAGAGATAGGAAAAAATAAATATCTGGATTTATACAGCAGGCTCTGATATTTTATCATTTCGCCATGACGGCTACCCGATACGGGAGTTGATCTGAAATTGGCGCAGTACGCTCAGTACATACCGCACGGATTTGGCAGCGAACCGGGACGGAAGGGGTTCTAGCCCCACAGAGAGGTTTCGTACGACCCGATCTGACCGTTTATAACGCGCCCTCCGGCGCGTTTTTTTGTTTGTGTACGTTCAAAGTCGATTTCTGTGGCTTCAGGTAGAAAATTCAGTTTACTGCATGTGCCCTGCTTACCTGGGCTGAGGAGCTCTATGAAAAAGAAAATGACGATACCTGATATACTGAAAATGAAACAGAATGGCCAGCGCATTACGGCACTCACGGCGTATGATTTTCCTTTTGCGCGTCTTGTTGATGACGGAGGAGTCGATGTCATCCTTGTCGGTGATTCGGCTGGCGTTGTTGTGGCCGGCCATGCTACGACCCTGCCGGTTACCATGGACGAAATGCTCTATCATGTGCGGATGGTAACACGTGCTGATCCCAAAGCTCTCGTGGTCGCAGATATGCCGTTTATGTCCTACCATACCGGCATTGAAGAAGCCTGTCGGAATTGTGGCCGGATGCTCAAGGAGGGGGGCGCAGAAGCGGTGAAGGTGGAAGGCGGCAGTAACATGGCTC
>JABBNX010000008.1:0-25811 GCA_019352135.1 Pseudomonadota bacterium | reverse complement strand
GTGATGAAGGTCAACCTCTTGGGGGTGGCCCGATCTACACGAATTCATCACTCGGGTGGAAGGGGGCAGTAATATGGCTCACGTTATCCGGGCTGTTTCCTCGATTGATATCCCGGTTATGGCACACATCGGGTTGACGCCACAGTCGGTTCACCGCATGGGCGGCTACAAGGTCCAGGGGCGAAGCGACCAGGCCGAGCGGATTATGGATGATGCTATTGCCGTCCAGCACGCCGGCGCTTTTGCGGTCGTGCTGGAAGGGATACCTGCCGCGCTGGCGGCTGAGATCACTGCGGAACTGACCATTCCAACCATCGGCATCGGGGCGGGTTCATCCTGTGATGGACAGATACTGGTGATTCACGATATTCTTGGCTTATGTGAAAAATATTCACCTAAATTTGTCAAACGCTATGCCGAGCTGGCTCCGCTTATATCAGCAGCTGTCACGCAGTATGTTGCCGAAGTCCGGAGCGGCGAATTCCCAACAGAAGAGCATTCTTTTTCCTGAGGATCAGATGAAAATAATCAACAGCATTAGACACATGCAGGCGCTTGCGATCGCTCCCGAACGGGAGGGGCGGCGCATTGCGTTCGTCCCTACCATGGGGTATCTGCACGAGGGGCACGCTTCATTGCTGCGGGAGGGGCGCAAACGGGGAGACGTTCTGGTGCTCTCGATTTTTGTCAACCCGATCCAGTTCGGGAAAAATGAAGATCTGGACAGTTACCCGCGAGATATGGAGCGTGACTTTCAACTTGCTGACGCATGCGGTGTTGACATCGTCTTTATCCCGAGCGCGGCCGAAATGTATCCGCACGGGTTCCAGACCGGGGTTGCCGTTCGGGAACTATCTCAGCCGCTTTGCGGCGCACGCCGGCCGGGGCACTTTGACGGCGTGGCAACGGTCATCACCAAACTGTTCAATATTGTCCGCCCTGACGTAGCGCTTTTCGGGTGCAAGGATTTTCAGCAGCTGACAGTTATCCGGCGTATGACCGAGGATTTGAATATGCCGGTTGAGATTGTCGGGATGCCGATAGTACGCGAGGCGGATGGCTTGGCGCTGAGTTCGCGTAATGCCTATCTGTCTCCGAGTGAGCGGCAGAGCGCCCTTTGCCTGTATCATGCCATTACAAAGGTTCGCGAGTTGTTTGCCGCCGGCGAACGTTCAGTTGCCGTTCTGGCGAGGGAAGCGCGTGCCGTTATTGAAGGGGAATCGGCTGCAGCCATTGACTATGTTGAGTTTCGTGATGGGGCGCAGTTGCAGGAACAGGAACAGGCTGACAGCAGCACCCTGCTTGCTCTGGCAGTAAAAATTGGACAAACCAGACTGATCGACAATACCGTACTTGGAGAGGAGTTTTAATCATGCAGAGAATCATGTTGAAGAGCAAAATCCACCGTGCCACTGTTACCGGTGCTGACCTGCACTACGAGGGGAGTGTTACCATCGATCGCGACCTGATGGATGCGGCCGATATCATTTCGTATGAAAAGGTCGCCGTCTGGAATGTAACCAATGGCAACCGTCTTGAAACGTATGCCATTGAAGGCCAGCGAGGTTCGGGAGTAATCTGTCTGAACGGTGCTGCGGCGCGCCTCATGGCACCGAAGGATCTGGTGATAATCGCCAGTTTTGTTACTATGGAAAATGCTGAAGCGATAAAATATGAGCCGAAACTCGTGTTTGTCGATGAAAATAACCGCATGCTGCAAACGCGCAAGGAAGAAGCCGGACAGGCCAAATTAAAATGCGTGCATAAGTAGCGGCTGGTAATGACGATAGTTGAAGAGGCGAAAAATCACCGTTTTTCGCCTCTTCAACTTCGAAACTCAGGCAAGCAGCCAGGCCATGTACCCCAGCACCGCAGCAACTCCACCAGCAAGAGCGACCAGCGATGTGGCCACCCGACCCGTGCTCCAGCTGGCGGGAAGTCCTCCCAGCCGCATTGTAGCGCGTGCCAGACCGTTCAATGTGCCGTCAATAACAGCTTCGTCTATCCCCTTCCATAAGAACCGGCTTACCCAGACAAAAGGAATGATAAAGAGCATGTGGTAGAGACGGTCAAGATACCACCCGTTCAGGAGGAAGCCGCTCAAAGGCAGACCGGCTTCCTCCTGTCTCAGTGATTCTGCCCGGCGTCCGCCGGAATAGCGCGACCAGGCCAGCCCCAGTCCCAGCAGGCTGACCGTTGCAGCAATGATCTGGAGGGAAATCTCGGTCGCGGACGATGTGCCTGATAGCGGTGCAAAGCCGGGCTGAGCGCCAAGAAAAGCCGACAGAAAACCGCGCCTGCCGAAATATTCAGGCAGGTTAAGGATGCCGCCGAACAACGCAATCAGGGCGAGCGGGATAAGGGTTAACGTCATGATTGGTGCGACTTTGCTCACCGATTGATGGATGCCCGGAGTCGAAGTCTCCCCGTGAAACACCACAAACAGCATGCGGAACGTATAGAAGGCGGTCAGCAGCGCAGTCAGAAGCGCAAGTGCGTACAGGGAACCGTACAACGGACCGCCCCGGTCAAAAACGGCCCCAAGAATAGCGTCCTTGCTGAAAAACCCCCCGCTTCCCGGAAAACCGGACAGGCAGAGCGCGCCGGCCAGAAATGGCCAGTAGACGGAAGGTAACCGTTTTTTCAGCCCCCCCATGCGAAAGATATCCTGCTGATGGTGCAGGGCTGTGATGATGCACCCCGCGCTGAGAAACAACAGCGATTTGAAGAACGCATGCGTCAACAGGTGAAAGGTCGAAGCGGTCAGGGCGCCGGCGCCGACACCCAGTATCATGTAGCCGATCTGGCTGATGGTGGAGTAGGCAAGGATGCGTTTCAGATCGCTCTGGGAACAGGCACAGGTCGCGGCATAAAATGCGGTCACTCCGCCGGTGATCGCGATGACTGCCTGGGTTACGGGTGAAGCGCCGATCAGTGGGTACATGCGCGCGAGCAGATAGACACCTGCCGTGACCATCGTAGCGGCGTGGATCTGGGCGGAAACCGGTGTCGGGCCTGCCATGGCATCCGGAAGCCAGACTGACAACGGCAGTTGGGCCGATTTTCCGGCTGCACCGATCAGGAGCAGGATTCCGAGGGCGGTGATGATCCCGGCCGGTACCAGAGACCCCATGGCGTTAAGTTCGCTGATTGATACGGTGCCGAAAAGTTTGAACATCCAGACCATGGCGATGCCCAGGGCGGTGTCGCCAATGCGGGTGACGATAAACGCCTTGCGCCCGGCGGTGGCGTTTTTTTCCTCCGTGTACCAGAAGCCGATCAGGGCATAGGAACAGAAACCGACCCCTTCCCACCCCAGATAGAGCAGCGGCAGGTTTTCGGCCAGTACCAGCAGCAGCATCGCAAAAACGAAGATGTTTAGCAGGGCAAAGTAGCGGGCATGCGACGGGTCATCCTTCATGTAGCCGACCGAATGAAGGTGGATCAGTCCGCAGACAAAGGTGATCATCAGTATCAGGCTGAGAGAAAGCTGGTCGAGGTATAGGGCGATGGGTGCCGTGAAGTCGAAGTCGGAGAGCCAGGAGGCGTACTCGATCCGCACCGGTGCGGTGAACTGCAGGAAGGCTAGGACGGAGCAGGCAAAGGCGCCCCAGATCACGCCGCAGGCGATGACTTCGCCCACCCGCCGCGGCAGAGAGCGGCCGAGCAGTGCGTTGAACAGACCTCCAGAGAGGGGGAGCAGGAGTATGAGCGCAAGGTACAGTTTCATGTCACCCCTTCAGCTCGCTGAACATATCCGTATTGACCGTATGCTTGCGGCGGTGCAGATAGACAACCATCGCCAGTGCCAGAGATACCTCGGCAGATGTCAGTGCCATGATGAAGATGGCAAAAAATTGCCCTTCGGCATTTCCCCATCTGGCCGAACCGGCCACAAAGACCAGCATGACGGCATTCAGCATGACTTCAATGCTGACCAGCATCATGATCAGATTGGCGCGCCACGCCAAAAGTCCCCCCATGCCGATAAAAAACAGCAAACCGGCGAGGATCAGGATCTGTTCAAAAGGAACGATCATTTTGCATCCTTTCCTGTGGGCTGTTTGCCGAGATAGAGAGCGCCTACCAAGGCAAACAGGAGTTGCAGCGACACGAGCTCAACCGCCAGGCCGTGTTCTTGGAAAAGATGCCGCGCAACTTCGCGAATTGACAAGGCTGCAGCAGGCGCGGCCATTACTGCGCGGTGCGAGATAATCACCACGACCAGCGACACGATGCTGATCGTTGACAGCAGCAACGCCGGCCACCATGTCTGCCAACCGGGTGACATCCCTTGTTCCGGATGTCCCAGGTCGAGCATCATGATGACAAACAGAAACAGCACCATGATGGCGCCGGCATAAAGTATAACCTCGAAGGCAGCAACCAGTGGCGCCATCAGCAGGAAAAAGATGACCGCCATGCTGAATAGCGAGGTGACAAGGTACATGATTGCATGCACCGGGTGCTTTTCGGTGATGGCCAGAATGGTGCCGATGACGGCAACAGCCGCCAGTATGTAGAAAATTGCCTGTTCAATCATGGCAGCAACGATCTGATATCCAATGGTCTGCTCTCTTCCTGCCCCTCGCCGCGCGGTTGGGTAACACCAATTCCGGCGTGCTTGTAAAAATTGTATGATGAATCTTTGCCGCAGCCGTCGATCAGCAAATCCTCCTTTTCATAAACCAGATCCATAATATCGCGTGTGCAGATTTCGTAGTCTGGTGTCATCTGTATTGCCAGAGTCGGGCATGCTTCGGCGCAGAGGCCGCAGAAAATGCAACGCGAAAAGTTGATCCGGAACCAGGCCGCATAGCGGCGGCCGTTTTCCTGTTCGGCCGACTGCATTGAAATGCAGTCAACCGGGCAGGCGGCAGAGCAGAGGTAACAGGCCACGCAGCGCTCACCACCGTCAGGGTCGCGTGTGAGAACAATTCGGGCCCGAAAGCGGGGGTAGGGAGTCCGTTTCTGCTCCGGATACTGGATTGTTACCGGCTTGCGCAGCATGTGCGCAAGCGTAACACGGAAACCGCCCAGAATGGCGCGTGTGTCGGAGAAAAAACTCATTTTGCTCGCTCGGCTTTTTTCAGCAGCGCCGCCGTCAGTGGATGGTTGTTGTTTGCGGCATAGAGGCTGGCCGTGTTCCCGACCGGAGTTTTAAACGCCGGATTTGCGCTCCCGTCAAGCAGTGCCTGTACCGTCTGGCTGCAGCCGTAAATAGCGGCCAGCATCAGCGGTGTATGTCCTTCGTGATCACGGGCATCAACGTCGGCACCCTTTCCAATCAGCATTCTGACAATCTCGGTGTGCCCGTTTGCCGCTGCGTAGTGAAGGGGCGTTTTGCCTTTATCGCTGCTGGCCGTAACGTCGGCGCCACGGTGAAGCAGGTCCATGACAAAATCCTTGAGCCCTTCTTTGGAGGCACTGATCAGCGGGGTATGTCCATGACGGTCTTTTGCATTCACGCTTTCCATATTCGACTCCTCCCGTGGGAACAAGATCGGGCAATCGTGCCCGTATAAATATTACGTCAGCGCAAGCCACCACCCGGTGACTACGATGTTTACCAACGCGAGCGGCGTCAGAACCTTCCATCCGAAGTGCATCAATTGATCATAGCGTAGTCGGGGCAGCGTCCCGCGCATCCAGATAAAGAAAAACGCGAATGCAAGCGTTTTCAGTGAAAACCAGACAACCGGTGCTAGTAACGGGCCGTGCCATCCCCCGAGAAAAAAGGTTGTCGCCAGCCCTCCGAGTACGATGATGTTAATATACTCACCGACAAAAAATAAGCCGAAGCGCATTCCGGAATATTCGGTATGAAAACCTGCCACTAGCTCCCCTTCGGCCTCGGGGAGATCAAACGGAATACGCTTGCATTCGGCGGTAATACTAATCAGAAAGATGATGAATGCCAGAGGCTGGTAGACAATAAAGGGGACCCTCTCTTGCGCTGCAACAATATCGGTCAGATTAAATGAGCGTGACAGCATGACAATCGGAACCAGCGAGAGTCCCATTGATAACTCATAGGATATCAGCTGTGCCAAACCTCGAATACCCCCCAACAGTGAATATTTGGAGTTGGAAGCCCAGCCGCCGATTGCCACGCCATAGACAGCAATCGACGAGAGCGCCAGAAAAAAGAGCAAACCAACATTCAGATCGGCAACAACCAGGGGCAGCTGGCGGCCGTATATGGTCAGCGGCGCTCCGAAAGGAATTACGGCAAAGATTAAAATAGCGGGGATGGCAGCCATGGCCGGAGCCAGATAGAACAACCAGTGGTCGGCGGCACTCGGGACAACGTCTTCCTTGGTGAGAAGTTTGATCAGGTCTGCCAGCGGCTGCAGGAGACCACAGGGGCCGACACGGTTGGGACCCTTACGGTCCTGAACCCAGGCCAGAACCCGCCTCTCTGCAAAAACCAGATAGGCAGCCAGAGTAAGGATAACGAAAAAAACCAGTGCCAGTTTCAGGGCAAATAGCAGTATGTCCAGTGAAAATGCTGTCATGGAAACCCGCTGGGAACAGGTAAGAGAAAAAACAAACAGCTATTGTAACAGCGTTTTTCATATACCATACATTAATGGTGAACGTCATGTGCTATTTGAATGATACCACAAAAATGCTCCAGAGGAATTAAGCACTTGAATCTGAATGCTCCGGAACACTATAATGCCACCTCCAAGGAGAGCAGATTTATGAATGTATTTCAGGCTGATTTTATAAAAAGTGCTGCAAAACCGAAAGACTATCCACCGCCGGGGCTTCCGGAGGTGGCTTTTGTCGGGCGTTCCAACGTTGGCAAATCCTCGCTTATCAATGTGCTGTCCGGGCGTAAAGGACTGGTTCGAACCAGCTCAACCCCCGGCCGGACCCAGCTGATCAATTTTTTTGACATCAACGGCATCCTGACTCTGGTTGATCTCCCCGGCTACGGGTATGCCAAAGCGCCACCGGCACTGCGCAAACAGTGGGGGCCGATGATTGAAGCCTATCTCGCCTCCCGCGAGTCTTTGAAGGCGGTCGTCCTGATCCTCGATATCCGCCGGGTACCGTCCGATGGCGACCTGCAAATGTTGCGCTGGCTGGAAATGTACAATATTCCGCCGATCCTGGTGGTGACCAAGTGCGACAAGCTGTCGAAAAACGAACAGGCCAAGCAGAAGGGGATCATCGCTGCTGCAATCAAACGTGACAAGGGAATGATGCTCCCGTTTTCGGCTCTCTCCAAAGAGGGGCGCGACGGCATCTGGAACGAGATTGGCACGGTGTTGGAAGTCAATCTGAAGCCGGAAGTAAAACTATGAAAAGGACATCCGCCTCCCCCTGCCCGGCACCGATGCCGGACATGCAAAAACGCCCGGACACACGCCGTATCCCGATCGCCAAGGTCGGAGTCAAGGATATTACCTATCCGATCGTGGTGATGGACAAGAACCGTACCCTGCAGCATACGGTTGCCAAGATCAATATGTACGTCGATCTGCCGCATCAGTTCAAGGGTACCCACATGAGCCGCTTTGTGGAGATTCTCAACAAGTACCGCGAACAGATCGCCCTCGACAAGCTTGAGACGATTCTGGGCGAGATGAAAGCAAAGCTCGGCTCCGAGAGTGCCCACCTTGAAATCCAGTTCCCCTATTTTATCGACAAGGCCGCGCCGGTTTCGGGTGCCAAGAGTCTGATGGAGTACACCTGCGAGTTCAGCGCCTCCATGACAGATGATCTCGATTTTGTGCTTGGCATCAAGGTGCCGCTTACCTCGCTCTGCCCCTGCAGCCGTGAACTGTCGCGCTTCGGCGCCCATAACCAGCGCAGCATCATGACCGTTCGGGTGCGGTACCGGGACTTTATCTGGATCGAAGATCTGGTGGAGCTGATCGAACAGTGCGGCTCCAGCCCGCTTTATTCGCTGCTCAAACGTGCCGACGAAAAGTTCGTCACCGAACAGGCCTATGAAAATCCGCGATTTGTCGAGGATATGGTGCGCGAAGCGCATTCCCGCCTGGCGGCGCTCGATAATATTACCTGGTTTTCGGTTGAAGCGGAGAATTTCGAGTCTATCCACAACCATTCGGCCTATGCCGCAGTGGAGCTGGATCGTCGATGAAAAAAGGACTGCTTGTCTTCGCCCGCGCGCCGATCCCCGGAAAGGTGAAAACAAGACTCGCGGCGACATTTGGCGATCAGGCCGCTGCTGAACTGTATGAGACGATGCTGCAGGATGTACTGAAAGCCACCCGGCAGTTAAAAGATATCGAACCTGTTGTCTTCTGGGATTGTGGCGAAGCGTTGCTACCGCTTTTGGCTGAACGGTATCGCTGCAACTCCCGCCGTCAGATTTCTGGCGACTTGGGACAGCGCATGCAGGCGGCGTTTGAAGAAATGTTTGCACGCG
Source organism: Pseudomonadota bacterium (assembly GCA_019352135.1). GTDB lineage: Bacteria > Desulfobacterota > Desulfuromonadia > Geobacterales > Pseudopelobacteraceae > JACRCG01. The sequence continues at coordinate 17,404 of JABBNX010000008.1, read as the reverse complement.
GCTTCGAAGCCTGTTGCATTATCGGCAGCGATGCCCCTGACCTGCCGCTTTCTTATATTATGGAAGCCTATCGTCTGCTGGCGGCTCCTCAGGTTGATGTCGTCTTTGGACCGAGTAAGGATGGCGGCTATTATCTGCTCGGATTGCGCCAGGTTTGGGGGCAGCTCTTTGCGCAGATTCCCTGGAGCAGTGCCGCTGTGCTTGAACAGAGTCTGGCGGCGGCGCGTGATTCAGCTCTGACAGCCGTCCTGCTGCCTGAATGGCAGGACATCGACACACCCGAAGACCTGCAGGCATTCCGGGAGCGGAAACGGCTGACGTCACCACCGGAAACCACATGAAACCAATTGTCATCATTGCGGCCGTGCCGCAGGAAATTGAGCTGCTGGAAAAGGCGCTTGAACATTCCGGCCGGGTAAAAACAGGCGGGTTTGAGTATATCGAAGGCACTATCGGCAGCTTGCGTGTTGTTACCTGTGCCGGCGGCGTTGGAAAAGTCAACGCAGCAGCAACTGCTGCCGTCATGATTGACCGTTATCAGCCGCACCTCGTTATCAATACCGGCTGTGCCGGAGCGTATGTCGGCAGTGGACTTTCTATCGGCAATCTGGTGGTCGCGAGCGAGGAGGTTCTGGCTGATGATGGCGTGGTCGTTGCGGATGGCTGGAAAGATCTTCGCTACATGAATCTTCCTTCCCTTGGGCAGGGCGCGGGAAGCTGCTATAACGTGCTGCCGCTTTCCCGGCATGCCTCGGAAAAGGCCATGCAGTTGGCTGATTATTATGGTGTCTTTCTCATGCGGGGGCGCTTTGCAACCGTTTCAACCTGCAGCGGCACCAGCCGGCAGGGAGCTGAACTGTCGCAGCGCTGGAATGCCCTGATCGAGAACATGGAGGGGGCAGCGGTGGCACAGGTCTGTCTGCGGTGCGGCGTTGACTGTCTTGAAATTCGTGGCGTCAGTAACCAGGTGGAAGAGCGTGATCTGAAAAAGTGGGAGATATCGCGAGCCGTCGAAGCTGCCCAGCGTTTTGTACTGAAATATATTGAGGAAATGGACCGCCCTGATGTGGCACCGATCCCGAAAGCGGTTCCGGAACTGTAATGGTCATCTGTTCCCGAAGATGGCCGTGCCGACCCGCACCAGAGTAGCACCTTCCTGAATAGCCGCTTCAAAATCACCGGACATCCCCATGGAAAGCTCTCCCATGTCAACAGCGGTGATCTGTTGAGCGGCAACAGCTTCCGAAAGACGTCTGAGCTCGGCAAAACAGGGCCGCGCTGCATCGGGGTCATCGAAAAAAGGAGGCAGTGTCATCAGCCCCTTTACCCTGATATTCGGGAGCAGGGCGCATTCCCGCACCAGTTGAATCGCCCCCTCCTCGGTGATTCCCGATTTGGTGCGTTCACCGGAAATATTGACCTGGATCAGTACGTCGCAGATCTTGCCACAGATGCCCCATTGACGATCAATCTCCCGGGCCAGTGACATGCGGTCAACGGAATGGATCATCGCCACCCGGCCGGCAATATATTTGACTTTATTGCTCTGCAGATGGCCGATAACGTGCCACTGGACCGCAGCTTGCACTTCGGCCAGTTTCGGTACCAGTTCCTGAATATAATTTTCTCCGAAAATGGTCTGCCCGGCCTGGAAAGCCGTAATGATATCCGCTGCCGGACGGGTCTTTGACACCGCAACCAGGCGGACAGTTGCCGGGTCACGTCCGGCTTTTTCTGCTGCTGCACGGATGCGCTCGTTGATCTGGGCAAGGTTGCGGGAGATGCTCATGTGTAGTTACCCGATTGCCTGCATGGTCTGCAGAACTTCATACAGTTCCGTCATCGGCAGGCCGATCACATTGGTGTATGAACCGTTTATCGAACGGACAAAATGTACCGCTCCACCCTGGATGGCATAGGCTCCGGCCTTGTCCATGGGACAGCCGGTGGCGATATATGCAGCAATCTCTTTTTCCTCCAAGGCCTTGAACGTTACTTCCGTGCAGACACTACGGCTGACATGTACCCCGCTGATCTTGTCAAAGACCGTGAAGCCGGTGATGACCTCGTGATCCCTGCCGGACAGTCCGGACAGCATCCGCATCGCATCCGCTGCGTCGGTCGGTTTGCCGAGAATGGCTCCATCCAGTACCACAATAGTGTCAGCCCCGATGAAGAAGCGGCCATCATGTGTCGTTGCCACCGAATCGGCTTTTTCGCGTGAGAGGCGTATGACATGATCGGCAGGTGCCTCCCCCGGCAGAACATCTTCACAGATATCAGCCGGTACCACGCTGAACTGAATGCCTGCCAGCGCCATCAGCTCGGTGCGGCGCGGCGAGGCAGACGCCAGGATTATGGAGCCATGATTATTTTCCATCAGTATCAGCTTTCCGCGCGTCGTCAGCAGCGCTTTTTCGCAGTGTTTCGCGCTCTTCAAGCGCCTTGTGTTCGGCTTCCATCTCCTGCCAGTGCTTTGTCCAGTCCTTCTTGCGCACCTTGTGGAGCACAAACACACCCAGAATGATCAGGATTCCCCAGAAAATATTTATCGACGCATCGTTGATAATGCCATAGACCAGCGATACCACACCCATTACCAACAAAAAAAACTCCATCGACAGGATGCGCCCTATCAGCGAAGCCTTCTGAAGCTCATTCTGCGCATCATGCGTCATGTGATTTTTCCTTCCAGGGAAACATTTTGCCTGGATTCAATATGTAGTTCGGATCAAGAGCCGCCTTGATGGCTTTCATGGCGCCTATCTGCTGGGGAGAAAGCTCGAGTTCGATGTACGGGGCCTTGGAGAGTCCGACCCCATGCTCTCCCGACATGGTGCCGTTCAGATCAAGCGCGGCCTGGAATACATCGCGGATCGCTTCATGCGCCTTTTCATCCATGCCGGGCACTTCCTTGTTGACCATGATGTTGACATGGATATTGCCGTCGCCGGCATGGCCGAAATTGACGATCGGGATATCGTATCTGGCCTGGATTTTCTCGATGGCGCGGATGATGTCCGGCACTTTGCTGCGCGGCACAACAACATCCTCATTATACTTGGTAGGGTTGATATCCCGCAGTGACGGGGAGACAAGCCGCCGCACCCGCCAGAGCTCTTCTGATTCGGCAGCATCCTTGGCCGCCCGAAACTGCACGAGTCCCAGCGGTTTGATCAGCTCATGGATCTGGGCCGCCTGTTTTTCAATCAGGTCGCGGTCGCCATCCACCTCAATCAGCAGCACCGCACGTCCTTCAGCCGGGACCCCCAGGTTGAAGCGGCGCTCGACACACTGCAGGGTGGCATAGTCCATGAATTCGAGGGTAGTCGGAATGATTTTGTTGCCGATAATCGTCGAGACCGCCTTGGCTGCCCCGTCAATCGAATCAAAAATCGTCAGCATGGTCTTCTTTGCATCGGGAAACGGGAGGATCTTGAAAATGATCTTGGTGATGACTCCCAGCGTTCCCTCGCTGCCGCAGAGCAGGCGGGTCATATCGTAACCGACGACCGCCTTGTAGGTTTCGCCGCCGGTGCGGATAATTTCGCCGGTCGGCAGCACCACTTCGAGGCCCATGACGAAGTCGCGGGTGACGCCGTATTTGACGCAGCGCGGTCCCCCGGCGTTTTCGGCGACGTTGCCCCCGAGTGTCGAGAATTTGAGTGAGGCAGGGTCGGGAGGATAGAAGAAACCGAGCTTTTCAACCGCGATCTGAAACTGCTCGGTCACTACACCGGGCTCAACCTCGGCGATCAGGTTTTCCGTATCAATCCGCAGAATACGGTTCATGCGGGTTGTGACGAGCACGACGCCGCCTCCCTTGGGGAGCGCGCCTCCGGTAAAACCGCTGCCGGCGCCACGTGGAAACACCGGAAAGCCGGCATGATTCGCCAGCTTCAAAACGGCTGAAACCTCTTCGGCATTGGCCGGATGCACAACGGCATCCGGTAGAAATTCCATCTGGGTGGCGTCATAGCCGTAGCAGATCATATCGTGTTTGGCGGTTGCAATATTATCGGCACCGACAATCAACGTCAGTTTAGTGATCACATCCGGGGTAAGCATGGATAGTCCTTTCAGTAAAGATTCAGCTGTTTAAGATACATGATAGTGCGGTCACACTGCAAGGCAGTTTTAATGGCCATCAAAGCGGTCACCGGACTGAAACCATTTGTTCCGATAGTTATACATGCTATAACATGTACTAAGGGAAGTGAAATGTCTGAATTCGTCTCTTGGATCAAAATTGCACATTTGCATTCACTAAGTGAACAGGTATAAGTATAACAGGATCTGCAACCTGATTCTGAAACTGTGAAATTTTTTATATGAGTTTGCTGTATAAAAATTATCACATGGTTAAAGTCTAGGTAACCTTGTCTGCGAAATTCCGCGTCGTGACAGACGCGAAATCGTTAAAAGGAGCTTTCATGCGAAAAAATCTGATGGCAGTACTTATGGCACTTTTCCTTGTTACTCCGGTTTTGGCCGAGACCTCAATCAAGGAAAAAGGGAAAGAAGTGGGGCAGGCTTTCAAAGAGGGAAGCAAAGAGGTCGGCCACGCCTTCAAGGAAGGAGGCAAGGAGGTTGGCCATGCCTTCAAGGAGGGGGGCAAGGAGGTTGGTCAAGATGCCAAGAAAATAGGGAAGGAAACGGGGAGGGACGCGAAAAAAGAGAGCCGAACGGTGGGAGAATGGTTTCGGGATACCGGCAGAAAAACCGGTGAGGCTTTCAGGCAGATGGGACGTGATATCAGGAAATTTTTCGTAGGGGACTAGGCGCTCCTGCCCGATAAGCACGCAACATCAGCGCTCGGCCACCAATTGATTTCTGCTTTGGCGCATAAGCTTTTCCACAATGGTGACTCCGCCCTTTCTCGTAAAATCCCTGTTGCCAGCGGGAGCGAAACCATTTATCCTTGCATGTGATGGTGATAAATAAAAAATCTGGAGGTTTTCAATAATGAGGCGTTTCAGCAGAATTGTCGTATCAATTGTAATGGCAGCGATGTTTACCGTCCCGGCTTTTGCCGCACACGTGTCAAATAAGGCCGGCGGGAAAACCGTAACAACCGCTTCCGGACTTAAGTACATCGATATAGTTGTCGGCAAGGGTGCATCGCCGACTGCCGGTAAGCAGGTTACGGTGCATTACACCGGAACACTGGAGAACGGCAAAAAATTTGACAGCTCGGTTGATCGTCACCAACCGTTCTCGTTTACTATCGGCGTCGGCCAGGTCATCCCGGGATGGGATGAAGGCGTCATGACAATGAAGGTTGGCGGTAAGCGCAAGCTAATCATTCCTGCCAAGCTCGGCTATGGCTCGCGGGGGGCCGGCGGAGTTATCCCCCCGAATGCAACGCTATTGTTTGACGTGGAGCTGCTCGACGTCGCAAAATAATCATCCCGATACATCCCACTACTATCAGACAGCCCGTTTGCGCGGGCTGTCTTTTTTCCAACATACCGGAGTTCCTGAATGACAAATTTGATTTCTGCTGAAGGTCTCAAAAAGCTGTGTGACGAGTACGACTACCTCTGGAAAGTGGAACGCCCCAAGGTTGTACGGGGTGTCGCCGACGCGGCAGCGGAAGGTGACCGTTCGGAGAATGCCGAATATATTTACGGCAAAAAAAGACTGCGTGAGATTGACAGTAAACTGAAGCACCTTACCCTGCGCTTGAAAGTGCTGAAAGTAGCCACAGTGCCGATGAATCCCAATCAGATCACGTTTGGGTGCTGGGTTACCTATGAAGAGGAATCAGGAGATACGCGCTGTTATCAACTGGTCGGCCCGGACGAGATCGATGTCAGCATCGGCAGAATCAGTATCGATTCACCGGTGGGCCAGGCACTGCTGCACAAAAAGGTTGATGATGAAATAACCGTCCGCAAGCCGAGCGGTGATATGACGGTGTATATCACCGGGATAAGCTCGACCCGGCCGGAATAGTGGCGCAGACGTTTTGCCGCGCCATATGGGCTCCTGCCACGGCGCTGAGGTCATCTCTCATAGTATAAAGTACTGCTCCGCAAGCCTGCCGAGAATCTCGCCTATCTCCGGATGACTCTGCATCACATCCTTGAATGGCCCTGTCGCCAAAATTGTTTTTGAATTCCATCTCTGCACCTCCCCGCTTATGATGTTTCTGCCATAACGCAGTCGGCTAACTATTTTGATGACGTGGGTCGATATTTGAGAGTGTTTCTGAAATAGGTTGGTGATTCTGATTATTCTGCTTGATGAGAAACTGCACATTAATGAAACTTTAAAATAATGGTAAAAGCGGGTGAAATCTGCTATGGCAGATATGCCGGAGCGTATGGAAATGTTTCGGGCTGGATAAGGGTGGGCAGTGGGAGGCCGTGAGTGTTTGAATGTGAGGGCTAGGCGAAGAGAGAAAATGAAATTTAGACCTGCAATATATGTGATGTTGATGACGCTTTGGTGGGCCGTTCCTGCTTTCCTCATACAATTGCAGAACTACCAATTCAATAAATACCTGTCTTCGTACATAATTTACTACGTGATCTTCGGCATTACGCTGGTCTGCGGAGTACTGTTGACTAAAGACAAAAAAGCACAAAAATGGGAAGAGCTAAGCATACGACAGAAATTTTTCTGGCTCTGCTCACGTTATGCAATAAACATCGCATTGATGCTGCTTTGCGTAGGAGTTTTATCGCATTTCCATTTATTGGATTATTTTGGGTCAGATCCTGAGGGAAGCATCGGGATGTTATTTGTACCTTCGGCTCTTGCTTACTTTCTGCCTGGATTGCTCGTTTGCTTCTTAATCGACTGGGGAAAATGGATTCGAGAACGCCTAACTAGGCACTAGACCTGACCGATAAAGCCGTCAGGTCAGCGTCCAAACCGTTGAGCGAGAAAATAGAATGACAATACTGAATCGTCTGAAATATGCGTTTTTCATGAATGTGCTAATCTTGGGAGTTGGTGTAGTTATCGCCATGATTCTTAGCTTGAATATTGGCGCGATACTTTTCTCAGGAAAGGTATTTTACCCTCTACTGGCAGTAAATTTTATTGTTTCACCATTGTTTGAAAAATATTTGAAGTTCAAATAAAAACCCAGAATCAGGAAACCGCCTCAAAAGGCGGTTTCCTCACAAAAGACCTGACAGTGTCATGAATGCTGTGGCACCAGTTTTATCTCAAGCTTACAATTAACAGCAGTGGCATACTTGCGAAGCATCTCAAGAGAAGGAGAATGGCGGTGCGACCCGAGTGACGCTTCTACTCTCGCCAATGAGGGTTGAGAAACACCCATTTTCGCCGCCACCTGCTCCTGGGTCATCCCAGCCTGACGCCGTGCCGCTAGCAGGGCGTCCAAAGCTGCAAATTCGTCATCCAAGGCGTCCCACGCTTTCTTGAAACTGGGGTCTTGAAGTTCTTTCACTAATTTTTTCTTGGGGTCGTACGCAACTGGTTTATAGCTCATTACTAATTACCTCCTTCTGCCGAGTGAGCGCTATATCGAGTTCCCGTTTTGGTGTCTTATCCGTCTTTTTTATGAAACTGTGGAGAATTATGATCTTTCGTCCGACCATGGTACAGAAAAACACTCTTCCAATTCCTTCTTCAGCCTTGGCGCGGATTTCAAAAAGACCATTTCCAAGCGCACGTGTATGCGGCATTCCCAAGTTGGGACCATATTCTTCCATACGCAGTGACAATGCTCGAAATCGAGCACGCAAGCCAACAGGCCAAGCATCAAGCTCAGCCTCAACAGTTTCATTGTAATATGAAAGTCGGAAAACCATGACTTAAATATATCACGTATGTTATAAAAGTAAAGGATTTTAAAAGCGCGGCCCCAACCATCGGCAAGACCCGCCGAGGGCGGGTCAGCCTCAGCCCCGTTAGTAAATACCACAGCTTAATAACGAGTGAGTATGGGACGCCCCTAATATAGATATACCTCGTCTCAGAAAGGGATGGCGACCATGATCAAGATACTCGCAATTAATGGTTCATATCGGGATGACGGTATAACCGATCAAACTGTAGAGGCCTTAGCACAGGCTCTCGTGGCGGCTGGCGCCGAAATCGAGACTATACTTCTCCGGGAATACCCTATCGAGTTTTGTAATAATTGCCGTGCATGCACCCAACAACCCGGTGCGGAGCCGGGGAAGTGCATACATCATGATGGCATGCTGGAATTGATTGATAAGATCGAGCGGGCGGATTGTTATATTCTTGCTTCACCGACGAACTTTGGTTCAGTCACAGCCATTTTTAAACGCTTTATGGAGCGGCTGGCTGTTTATGCCTATTGGTCGTGGGATATGAATGGACCGCAGTATAGAAAAGCGCAGGCGCCAAAGAAAAAAGCGCTGTTGGTTTCCTCATGTGCGGCTCCGGGAATTTTAGGGCGCTGGTTGTTTGGAACCGATAAACAACTCAAAATGACGGCAAAGGTGACCGGCGCCGAAATCGTTGGTACACTCTTTACGGGTATGATTGCCAAGGAACAGCACCCGAAGCTGTCGGCAGGTGTGCGGGCCAAGATTATAATTTTGGCGGGAAGGCAGGTATAATAATTCAAGGAAAAAAGAGCCCGAAGGGGCCGCAGGTTTGTTATGTAACTATTGAATAAAAGATAAGGGTGCAAGTGTCTCAATGCTACAAAAATTATGACAGTTGGCCGCTGAAGAAAAGAGAATATAAATTTTTACACTTTGAGGTGTTTCAAATGAGTGCTGTTTCTGAACAACTAAATCAATTTGGTTGGGATGGATGGTTTGATGTAAAGGCACAAAAAATGGCTTGACTGAACACCGTCTTGCACGTGTTGTTGCTATTGACCGTGACCAATTTCTGCAGGAAATACCATTGAATACCAGATGATTGCGTCGAATATTGACGTAGCCTTAATAGTCCAGTCCTGTCAGTTCGATTTCAACGTTAACAGGCTTGATCGGTACTTGGTAATGGTCAGAAATGGGCACGTATATCCGCCCCGAGACTGTCAGCATTCAAACCCCAACTGACGCTTACCTCGTCAACTGCGAATTCAGATAGGCGTTGATGACATCCATATAAATTTCACGCGGTTTGCTGGTGCCGTCACTGAGGGCGATCATTCCCTCGCTCTCCATCATTTCGACAATCCGTGCGGCGCGGTTGTAACCGATGCGCAGGCGGCGCTGTACCATGGAGATACTGGCTTGCTTGGATTCCGCAACCAGCCGTAGCGCATCCTCCCAGCGTTCATCCTGGATTTCGTCCTCGCTGCTTCCCTTCTCATCGGGATCCTTCATCTCCAGGATCGACTTCTCGTAGACCGGCTTGCCCTGTTTTTTAAGGAAATCCACCACCCGTTGCACTTCGGCGTCGGAAACGAAGGCGCCGTGGATACGCTGCAGGCGCGACGTCCCCGGTGGCATATAGAGCATATCACCGTTACCGAGCAGGCTTTCGGCGCCATTGGTGTCCAGGATGGTGCGCGAATCCACTTTCGAGGTGACCTGAAAGGAGATACGCGACGGCAGGTTGGCTTTGATCAGGCCGGTAATGACATCTACGGAAGGGCGCTGGGTGGCGAGGATCAAGTGGATGCCGGAGGCGCGTGCTTTCTGGGCCAGACGGGCGATATGCTCCTCGACTTCACGCCCCGCGACCATCATCAGGTCGGCCAGCTCGTCCACGATCACCACGATATAGGGGAGATGGCTGTGCTCCAGAATCTCTCCGTCATCAACACTCAGCGGGATCGGATCGATGACGTCATCACGATCTTCAACAACCTCTTCAAGCTCCTCGATGATTTCTGCGTCGGAGATCGCGTCGAGTTCCTCCTGCTCGATGAGTTCACCGGCCAGTTTCTTGTTGTAGGAGTCGATGTTGCGCACGCCCTTGTCGGAGAGCAACTGGTAGCGGCGCTCCATCTCGTTTACCGCCCATTTCAGCGCCAGCGAGGCCTTCTTCGGTTCGGTTACGACCGGCAGTAGCAGGTGCGGAATCCCCTCATACATGGAGAACTCCAGCATCTTGGGGTCAACCATGATCATGCGCACGTCCTTGGGGGTGGAGGTGTAGAGCAGTGAAAGGATCATGGTGTTGATCGAGACCGACTTGCCGGACCCGGTTGAGCCGGCTACCAGCAGATGCGGCGCCTTGGCCAGGTCGGTCACGACCGGCAATCCGGCGATGTCTTTCCCCAGGGCCAGCGGCAGCTTCATCTTGCTGTGCGAAAAATGCTCGCAGTTGAAAATTTCGCGCAGGAAAACCATGTCGCGATCTCGATTTGGAACCTCGATGCCGACTACCCCCTTGCCGGGAATCGGCGCCACGATGCGGATCGACATCGCCTGCAGCGCCATGGTCAGGTCATCGGTAAGCCCGGCAATGCGGCTGATCTTGATTCCCGGGGCCGGTGAAAACTCGTACATCGTGATGACCGGGCCCGGGCAGATTTCCACAACTTCGCCGTCAATGTTGTAATCTTTAAGCTTTTTCTCCAACAAGCGCGCATTCATGGTCAGCGCATCCCGGTCGAGAGTCTTTTCAGTGGCAGGTGGAATATCCAGCAGCGAGAAGGGGGGGGTGTGAAAATCCCCTTCCGCTTTGATAAACTCAAAGGTTTCCTGTACTGCGGCCGTTTTGGCGTCTTCCTTCTTTTTATCTTTTTCCTTCTTGAGAATGTTTGGCCGCGGAGGAGGCGGCGCTAGCGGCTTGATAACCGGGCCGCTGGCCGCAGCCGCAGGGAGTCCGTCCTCTTTTGCTTTGACGCGGTTCCGCTCGGCGTGGGCACTGGTGCGCTGCTTTTGCCAGGCGGCCCATTTATGCTTGAGGTTTTCCACCCACCATCCGGCAAACAGGATAAAGGAAAATTTCGAAAGGATCATAATCGAGGCTGCCAGCAGCGGCAAAAGCAGGAGCAGGGCGCCAGTTACGCCGACAGTATTTTTGAAGGCGCGGGCAACGACCACACCGACCGCGCCGCCGGTCGCCACCTGTTGGCCGAATAAAAAGGTTTTGTCGCGGAAAAAGGCAAACAGGGTCGCCAGAGAGAAGAGCAGGCCAAAAGCAGCTGCCAGTTTGTATGAACGAAGGCGGATCTCTTTAAAACGGAAAAGGGTATAGGCCATGTAGAGCAGTGCCAGTGGAATCAGGTATGAGGCCAATCCGAAGCTGATAAAGAACAGATCGGCAATCTGCGCTCCCAGTCGACCTCCAAGATTGTTGATACTCCCTATGTTGGAGTAGCTGTTCCAGGAAACATCAGTGGAATTATAGGTCAGAAACGCGAGCAGAATGAAGACGCCGATGGTTCCCAGCCCCATCCCCTGCAGCTCTTTGATCAGTTTTTCTTTTTTTGATTCATCCATATGTATGTTGGTATCCGGAAGAGGGAAATATGAAACCAGCGCATAATACTAGGAATAAGCAGGGAGAGGCAAAGAAAAAATCAGCCGGGATCAGGGTGCGGTCTTTATCTCATCTCCCGGCCTGATGATTCCTTCCGTAATAACGATGGCAAAAATCCCGCGACGGCCCGGCAAAGGCACCCTTGTCAAGCGGCTCCAAAACATTGATTTTGGGGGGAGGGAAGTCGGTCCGCTCTGCGGCATCCAGACCGGCCAGAACTTTGTTCAGGTCACCGCCACGGGTGATGCCGCTAAAAGTATGGATAGTTTATGTTTCTCCCGATGGAGTCAGTCAGTTGCATGAATGATGGTCTTCTCGATGAAATCGGCAATTTGAGCCGGGTTGTTCAGCTCGAGGAGCGTCACGTCAAGCTCCAGAGGTTCGTCGGAGGCCACTGCAATCAGGGTGGGATCGTGCTCGTTACCCCGGCAGATGAGAGTACTGCTCCACCCCCTGCGATGCACCTCGATCTTGGGGAGGCTGCTCTTTTTGAAACCTTCGATCAGGATCAGGTCCACATCGCTGAAATAGGTGGTAATCAATTCTTCTATGGAGGGTGGTTCAGCGTGTTTTTTGACCAGAGCCAGCTTCTCCGGAGACGAAATTACCATGGTGTCGGCCCCCGCAGCGGTCAGGCGATGGCTGTCCTTGCCGGGATGGTCAATGTCGAAGTGGTGCGCATCATGCTTGATGGCTCCGATCCGATAGCCGCGCAGTTTCAGCTCCGCAATGACTTTTTCCAGCAGCGTGGTCTTGCCGGTTCCTGAAACGGCGACAAATGAGACGGCTTTGGTGATCACGGGTACCTCGCACGGCGTGACATATGAGTCCGTTGAAATGTATAGCAAACCGCTACCCTGCGCAAAGGAAAAGCTGAAATAATTGACCTGCGTCATGTATGATGAAGTGAATAGGGAGGAGTATCGCACTCATGGAAGCAGTCACCAGACTACAAAAAAAGGATATCAGGCTGATCGGGAAGTTTGTCGAGGTCTATTGCGCCGGTAAACACGGCCCCATCGAGCTCACCCCGGTTACTCTGCCGGCAGGCATGGGGGTGCGCAGCCTTTGCCCGGACTGTGCATCTTTTCTGGAGTATGCCATATCCAAACGACTGAAATGCCCGCTTGAAGCCGAAAAGCCGAGCTGCAAAGGGTGCCGGATCCACTGTTATGATTCTTTGCATCGCGAAAAGGTGCGGGAGATCATGTCCTATGCAGGGCGGAAACTGATGATGAGAGGCAGGCTGGATTACCTCTGGCATTATTTTTTCTAATCAGACGTATTTTGACGTTCAATTACATTCAAAAAGCCGAATTATTACAAAGGAGACGTACCATGTTGAGAAAAATCGTAAAAATTGACCAGGAAAAATGTGACGGATGCGGGCTCTGTGTTCCTTCGTGTGCCGAGGGGGCGATCAAGATCGTCAACGGCAAGGCAGTACTGGCGGCGGACAACCTCTGTGACGGCTTGGGTGCTTGCCTGGGCGAATGCCCGCGGGATGCAATCCGGATTGAAGAGCGCGATACCGACGATTTTGATGAGGCCGCGGTGGAACAGCATCTGGCTGCCCAGGGCACGCCGGCGCCGGTTCACCAGCGTGCCCCCGGGACTCCGGCACCAGCTCATCATCATGGCGGTGGCGGTTGTCCCGGCTCTCGCGCCATGAGTTTTGCCCCACCGGTGACAGTGACCGAATCCGCCCCGAGCGGCAGCCAGCAGAGCCAGTTGGGGCAATGGCCGGTGCAGCTACACCTGGTGTCCACCACTGCGTCCTATTTCCAGGGCGCTGACCTGCTGATCACCGCCGACTGCGTCCCGGTGGCCTATGCCGGATACCACGAAGACTTTCTCAAAGGGAAGGCGGTTGTGATGGGATGTCCCAAGCTTGACGACAACAACTTCTACACCCAGAAGCTGACCGAGCTGTTCAGCAAATCCGACATCAAGAGCATCACCGTGCTGAAGATGGAAGTCCCCTGCTGCGGCGGCATCGGAATGGCGGCACGTCAGGCGCTGGCGGCCTCCGGGAAGCAGATCCCGTATAAGGAAGTTACGATCGGAATCCAGGGGCAGATCAAGGGGTAACTTTTTCAGTCCTGTGAAATGATAACGGCCCGTTGCCACGCTCTCGTGACAACGGGCCGTTTTGTTTTTGTTGCGGAAAATACCTGAAACCTGCTAACAGAGGACCAGAAAGCGGTGTGGGGACCAGACTGCGGGACAGAAATATGAGGGTGAAGGGGGAGTTTATGTCAGCAACCATCGAAATTATTCAGGGAGACATCACGACCCTTGCCGTGGATGCCATTGTGAATGCCGCCAACAATACCTTGCTGGGCGGCGGGGGAGTGGATGGCGCCATCCACCGGGTCGCCGGGCCGGAACTCGTCCGGGAATGCGCCGGACTTCACGGCTGCGATACCGGAGATGCCAAGATTACGGGGGGATACAATCTCCCTGCCGGGCATGTCATCCATACTGTTGGGCCGGTCTGGAAGGACGGCGCCCATGGCGAACCGGAGTTGCTGCAAAAAGCGTATCGCCGCTGTTTCGAGGTCGCGCATCAGCACGGCGTGAAAAGCATCGCCTTTCCCGCCATCAGTGCCGGAGTCTACGGTTACCCGATGCGCGCGGCGGCGGTCATTGCTCTCGAGGCGGCACTGAACGCCGGCGAATTGTCTCCGGAACTTGAACGGATCATCTTCGTCCAGTTCAATGCGGCGGCGCAACAGGTTTACCGGGAAGCAGCCACGCGCTTGGGGATACCGTGCCCGGCCTGACCGTTAATCCAGGGTTTTCCGGTAGCGTTTTATGCCGACATCAGGCTTCATCAACGCCATAATGGAGTTGTTCTAACGGCTTTGAAGAATAGAACAAGCAGAACCTCCACTGACGTCAGGATGACTTTCCACGATAAATCATGATTAATTTATGATTGTGCCGCTTCTCCTCTACTTGCCGCCGCCCCAGTTTGTGTGCTACAACGCTGCTCATGCTCCAGCTACTCAACCTATCAAAAGACTTCGCCGGTAATCCGCTCTTCACCACCATCTCCTGGCACCTGAAAAAGGGAGAGCGGGTGGCGCTCGTTGGCGAGAATGGCGCCGGCAAATCAACCCTGATGAAGATCATCGCCGGCTTGACCGAACCGTCGTCGGGTGAGATCCAGTTTGCGCGGGGGGCAAAAGCGTCCTATCTGCCGCAGGACGGGATTGTAACAGCCGGTCAATCGCTGTTTCATGAAGCCCGCGGCGCACTGGCGGAACTGCTGGCGATGGAGGAGGAACTGCACCGGATCGGGCTTGAACTGGAGCGGTTGCCCCACGATTTGCCTGAACACGATCAAATCCTGTCACGATACGGCGAGGTCCAGGAACAGTTCCGTCATGGCGGCGGCTATACAATGGAAGCCGAAATAGGCACCGTGCTGAAGGGGCTTGGTTTTGCCCAGTCCGACTGGCATCGTGACTGCGGCGAATTCTCCGGCGGATGGCAGATGCGCATTGCTCTTGCCCGTCTGCTGCTGCTCAATCCCGATGTGCTGCTGCTGGACGAACCGACCAACCATCTGGATATTGAAGCGCGTAACTGGCTGGAGGAATATCTCTGCGCCTATCCCGGCTCAGTCATCCTTGTCTCCCATGACCGCTTTTTCATGGACAGTGTCTGCAGTCGCATTGCCGAGGTCTGGAATCATACGATAGCGGACTATCATTGCACCTATTCAAAGTATCTCGTGCAGCGGGAGGAACGGGTCGCGGCACTGCGGGATGCCAAGCGCCGCCAGGATGAAGAGGTTGAGAAAACCGAGGATTTCATCCGCCGCTTCCGCTACCAGGCCAACAAGGCCTCTCTGGTGCAGTCACGGATCAAGCAGCTGGAAAAGGTGGAGCGGATCGTCCTCCCTCCCGAGCGGAAAAGGATTCGTTTCCAGTTCCCGGAGGCTCCCAAGAGCGGCAAGAACGTCGTCGAACTGAAGGGGTTAACCCGCTCCTTCGGTGATCACACCGTTCTGGACCGGATTGACCTGACGATCGAAAAGGGTGAGCGGGTCGCGCTGGTGGGGCACAACGGCGCCGGAAAATCGACCCTGATGGCGGTGCTGGCGGGAGGAGACTATCAGGGTGGCGAGCGGATTATCGGCCACAATGTCACCATGGATTATTTCGCCCAGGATCAGGCCAATGTTCTGGACCAGGGCCGTTCTGCCTATGACGAACTTTATGCGGATGCGCCGTACGACATGGTACCCCGGTTGCGCGACATCCTGGGCGCTTTTCTCTTTTCGGGCGATGACATCCACAAAAAAGTCAGCGTCCTTTCCGGCGGGGAGCGGAACCGTCTGGCTCTGGCCAAGATGCTGCTGCGACCATCCAACCTGCTGCTGATGGATGAACCGACAAACCACCTTGACCTGAACAGCAAGGAAGTGCTGCTGGATGCCCTCAAGAGCTTCGATGGTACGGTAGTGTTTGTCTCGCATGACCGTTATTTTGTCAACGCACTGGCGACGAGGGTTGTGGAGGTTGACAGCGGCGGAGTTGAAAATTATTTCGGGGATTACGAATACTATCTGGAGAAAAAGGGAGAAGTCCCCGGTGCGGCGGGTTCAAAATCTGCCCTCGCCACCTCTGTGTCGGTTTCCCCCCTGGCAGCAGGCACGGCAGATACTTCGCCGGCGCCATTGCCGCCCCACACCAAGGAAGTGCGGCTTAAGGACCGGGAAGAGGAGAAGCGTCGCAAGCGCGACGACCAAGCGCGCCAGAAGCGAATGGGTGAGGTGGAATCGCTGATTGCCGGTGTTGAAAAGGAGCTGGCTCAGCTGGAAATCGCGATGAACACACCCGGTTTTTTCGATGATCCGGAGCAGGGGCTGCAGGGAGGAGAGCGTCATTCCGCTCTTAATGAACGACTGGAAGAGTTGTATGAAGAGTGGGAACGGCTGTCAGGCTGAGATGCTGCTGCCCATCCCTTAATGCGGCGGAAACCGCATGCGATGAAATATGGTGCTATCGTGCTCCCCAGTTGTCAGGCATTCTGCAATTAAGGGCATCCTTTACTTCCTGCCTGAAGGTCAGCAGAAGTTGTTTCTCTTCGCCATACGAGTTGTTAACGGCTTCAGTAACAACTGAGTGCAATGTGCTCAGTTTGTTACGATCCCCCATGGAGGCTCTCAGCTCTCTACGGAGAACGAGGATGGATGTAGTGGGAGATTTCATTACATAATGCCCTTGATTGCTGATGTGGGGATCTGCGGGATGAATCCCGGAGATCCAAGGAAACGCCCTCAGGCAGCTGTTTGTACACAGAAGCCGTTTTTGGTGCCAAAATTATTTTCTAATCTTCTGCAACACCCCATTTATCGACAAAAAAGCAGTGGTGCATCTTGTTCTTGACGTTTACCGCCCCCAGGATTTCATCTCCCTCTTCCTGGCTCAACCCCGCTTTTGGCCGCACGCCCATCCAGTAGGCTGCAGCTTCGGTCGGGTTGTCAAGCGGGCGGGGAAGCGGAGGCCCCGGCTTGTAATGTCCGCCAATAAAGAGGGCCGCTTCATACTGGTGAGGAAGTTTGACAAGATAGACCTCTACCACCATCCCGTTACTCAAAGTTTTTTCAACAAGCTGGTCAAGTACTTCAACATCTTTAGGTACGTCAATTAATGATGATGACATGTGCGGTCTGTCTCCTTCAGTCTGAGAAGTATTCGTATGTTCGCCCCAAATAGCAGGCGGCATCATACCAGCGTGGATAATGCAGAACAATAAAAAAAACAGGGGAACAACAGTTTCGCTGCTTTTTGTTGCTTTGGTCTTGTGCTGATTTCGTCGCTATGGTGCGGCGGCCTGAATGCTGGGAACGAGATGCGTGATAAACAGCAGGGCGATTGCTTATAATATTCCATGATACCGAGTAGTTATTTTTGTGTATTAACCCCAATATATTAAAGTCTGACTGACCCATACCGATACAGTACTGTGAATCCATTATGTTAGG
>JABBNX010000111.1 GCA_019352135.1 Pseudomonadota bacterium | reverse complement strand
CGTTGGCGCCACGGTTAAAGACTCAAAGGGAGTCATCGTGGGGACTACTGATGCGAACGGCAACTTCCCCTTGACCGGGACCGCCCCATACTATTCAACCGGTGGAACCTATATTTCTCTCAACGCTGACGGCACGGCAGGAACAGCTATTGCTGCCCCTCCAATGTCTACCCCAGCTGGGGTGTCTCAGATAACACCGCTTTCAACGCTGGTTAATCAAGCAACCATAGCCGCGGCAAAACCGACCGCAACTGCTGATGAAAAGACTAATCTATTAAAACTTCTTGCCGTTATCGATGCAAATGGTGGCCTGAAAACCGATCTTTCTGTCAAAACGACCGCCAATGCGGCGTTGTTGAACTTGAACGAAACAATCGGTGCCGTGCTTGCCACCGTTGCAACCAAATCACCGACTAATCTGTCTGATGCGCAAACGGCTATGATTGCTGCAATTGCAAGTCTTTCTGCAACGGCACCCATGACTCCCGCACTCGTCTTGACTAGAGTTATCGCCCAGGTTAATGACGAACTGCTCGTTACGAACCCCACCCTGGCTACGGCATTAAAAAACTCAGCAACAACCGCATCAGCCGGCGCAACAGCTGCTCCTGATGGTGCACTGCCTACTAAACCAGGTTCTACAGGTTCTACAGGTGGTACGACTATCAACTAGTTGGTCTTTGTTTTAGAAACAACCAATAGCCCCGTTTTAAAATACGGGGCTATTTTTTTGAGCGTGGTGCGCCAGAGATGGCGCGTGACACGTAGCGGTTTACCAATCGGTGCCAGTTCGACTTCTGTCGTCGGCAGTTCTTCTCGTTGTCTCAATTCCCCTCGTCCCCTCGGTCGCCTCACCGTGGCAGCGCTTTTAGTTGGTTAAAGTGTTCCACCGTTGCAATTGATGGGGGTGTGCTAAATTGTGCCTCACCTATCCTGGTTTTTTCATCATTGGCCTGATAGGTACCAACTATTTGTTTTGCGATAGATGCGGTTCTTGACCCCGTTAATGGATAGCATCTGGATATTTCTCCTGTATCTACTGGGATCAGATAATAACAACCACTTAAGACGCTGTTGCCATCTGTTTGAAACTCATATAACTGGTTAATTATTGTTCCACTATCATATATACACCAACTGTCATATTTAGAAATGTAACTACCTACTACCGTGCCACCGTATGCATTCGTACCGCTCAATATATAATCACCAGGGGTCTCAGTTGAAGGGGAAACAGTATTCAACTTGAACGTGTCAGTCCATGCCGAAGTGATAGTGTAAGAAAACGACCAGCTGCCGAGCAACAGCTGGGTTTTCTGCTGATTGCTTAACGCCACCGTTGTCGGTGCCGACACCACTACAAAGTCATCATTACCGGCGGTATCCACTTCAACAATATCTCCGGAACCAGTGAAAGTGAGACGAGCCTTGCTGCCGTTGCTGCCGGTGAAGAGAAGTTGGCCTGATGTGGCAGAATCGGCAAATGCTGATGACATTAGCGGTGTTACCGTTGCAATTTCAACATAACCGTAAACAGGATCATAATAGGTGCCGCTTACCGTCAGCGAACTTCCGACAAACGTAAAGATAAGTTCTTTAAACCAGGAGGTACTATTGGTACGAGTATCAAACAACACCGCTGAAATGGTAATTGTTTTTGCAGAATTAGTCTGATCTAGAGAAATTGTTCCGGTAATCGTTTCTGTATCGACCCCCCAAGTGCCGGACAAACCGTCCATTGTGATATTTAAACTAGTGAATAATTGATTTAATTTATCGTACACACCGGAGCAATAGACACTGCCGGATATGGCTGCTGAATTACTGTATGCTTTGTACTGAGAAAATATTAAATTTCCTGAATAGGAGCCCGTTGCCTGGTCTACCTCAATAGTATATTGATAATATCCACTTGCGCCGTTATTAGTTTCAGCAATAGTCGCTGCGACAACTTTGGCAGTACGCAGCGATTCTTTAACGACTGATTGAATACTACTTTCTATAATTTTAGATAGTTCCTGAACGCGAGGAGGAGAAGGTTGACTGTCATTTGTAGCTTTTTCCACTGCGGCGGCTGATGAAACAGTCTGCAGGCCATGATAGGCATCTGACGACAGCGCTTTTGCATTGCTCGCGGTTACAACTGCCTGTGAGGTATTACCTGCGAAGCTTGAATTCCCTGCTGCACTTTGCGTTGTTGCGGCTGCTGAAGAGGTGCTACCACCTCCACAGCCTCCCATACCAAGGACTACGGCAGCTAATAATACCGCCATCAGACTGATTGCATTCCTATTCATGTCCAATCCTCCTGTTCGGGTTCTGCGGACACTGTCCAACAATTATCAAGCCGGCAACAGGCGGTTATCGCGGCACAATACGGCTCGTAAGGAGAGTGCACTTTCATACGTTTAGTTGTGGAGAGAACCAGATGTCTTTCGGCTGTTGCTATGCTGTTATGCAAATCACAAAACATGCCAACAGAGGAGCTGATAAATAAATGTGTAATAATAGTGTGTTATGCTGTTGCGTGGGGTTTGCCGACGAAGTTACTGATTGTTTGTAAATTACGAGCAGGTTTTTTATTATTCGGTAACCGACTGTAAAATAATGTAAAAACAGGAATGGGAGTTTTTTCCGTTTGGTGTCTTTGGAGCTGGCAGGGCAGGGAGGAGTTCACATTTCAGGCTATACGTACATTATGGTCTTTCCACTCTGCTGAAGCGTCTTGAAGCGACGCGTTACCCATAAGATCGACAGACTTCTAGGTCGCTGATTATGCCTTGTGAGGCGTGAGGATGATGAGGTCAGTATATGGTGTTGTTTTTTTTCAACCTTCGATAAAGGGTCGCGCGTGAAATATTGAGGCTTTTTGCTGCCTTTTCAATGTTGCCACCCGCCTGATCGAGAACGGCTCTGATATGTTCCCCTTCAACCTCCTGTACCGTGCGCTGGTTTTGTGCCGGTTTGGGAGGGCGATGAGGTGCCAGGTTTGAAAATGCCGATTGGCGAATTATTGCACCGGGCGGAGTGAGCAACAGCGCCCGCTCAAGAACACTTCTCAATTCGCGGATATTGCCGGGCCAGGGGTACACACGGAGCATTTTCATACATTCATCGGAGAGAATATCTGAGGTTGAGCCGAGCGAGCGGAGCAGATATGAGGTCAATGCCGGAAGATCATCCATGCACTCTCTGAGAGGCGGCAAGTGTAGTTTCATCATGTTGATCCGAAATACAAGATCCCGCCGGAACTGCCCCAACTCCACCAATGAATCAATGTCGTGATGTGTCGCGCAAATGAGGCGAAAATTGCTTCTCAACAGCTTTATATCGCCGAGTCTGCGGTAACTTTTATCCTCCAGTACCTTGAGAAACTGTGCCTGGACATCAATACTCATGTCGCCGATTTCATCCAGAAACAGCGTCCCACGGTCAGCAGCATCAAGCAGTCCTTTGCGGTCCTGGTCGGCAGAAGTGAAAGCGCCTTTGACATTTCCGAAAATTTCTCGTGAAAGCATTTCACCTCGCAGGCCGGAACAGTTCAGTTCAACGCATTCATTTGATGCGCGAGAGCTGTGCTGATGAATCCATCGGGCAAGCATCCCTTTGCCAGTGCCGGTTTCACCGGTAATGAGTACCGGTATGTCGCTGGCTGCTGCCGCAAGTGCCAGCGTATGCACTTCCTGAATGATTTTATTGCTGCCGACAAAGAACACATTTCTCTTTTCGAGTTGTTTTCGAGCCGATTGCTGCTTTTTCAGGATGCCGATTTCGAGTGTTTTAGACATAAATACAGCGAGAGCGGCATTATCAACCGGTTTGGTCATGAAGTTATCCGCCCCGCGCTGCATGGCCTCAACGGCGAGAGGAATATCGCCTTCACCGGTTATAATAATGATCGGAATGCACGGGTCTTGTGTCCGTGCGGTGTGGATAAAGTCGATTCCGTTCCCGTCCGGCAGGTTTATGTCAAGAACTATGATGTCACAACGTCGGGCGGCAAGAATGGCTGTCGCCTCGGCAAGATTCGCCGCCTCATGGATCTCATAGCCATCTTTAGAAAAATAGCGGACAAATCCGAAACGGGTGGAAGCATTGTCTTCAATTAATAGTACACTGGATTTCAATGTGATTCCTCCTGGTAAAGTGGGATGCAAATTTCAACGGTACATCCTGGTGGTGGGCTATTGTTCCAAATCTGTACAGTTCCGCCCATGTTTTCAATAAAGTGTTTGACAAGGGCGAGACCGAGACCGGTGCCCCCTTTTCGATCGGTATAGAAGGGTTCAAAAACGTGTGAGATTTTCTCTTCAGGTATGCCGGTCCCCTGATCGATTACCTGTATGACTGCCATGGCTCTGGCACTATCAAGGCCATCATGGGTTAGTCGAACCATAATTCTGCGGCTGTCCGGAGTGTGAGATCCGGCGTTTTCCAGCAGATTAAAAAATACCTGTTGCAGTTTGAGGCCATCAGCTAAAACCAGGATCGGCTTGTCGTCATCATCGGAGGTCAAGATACCGTGCTTGTTTTCAGATGCGCCGGTGGACTTCCAGAGATCCAGCGCCTCACAGCATACCTGGGTAAGTGGTAGTGGTTGCAAGCTGGCTGCTGGAATCGTTCTTCCCAGGTCAAGCAGGTCGTTCATCAGGTGGGCCAGACGGTTGACCTGTGTTCTGATATGCTGGATGAACGGTTCCAGTTCAGGGTTGGAGGCAATTTCTTTTTCCCTGAACAGGGCCTCGGTTATGGTGAGTATAGCATTCAACGGATTACGCACTTCATGGGCGACACCACCGGCAATCTGGCCGATCGCCTCAAGTCGTTTGGCGTTGAGCAAGCGCTGCTCAAGGGTTTCCCGTTCGGCGATTTCCTGGCGAAGCAGTGAGTTTATTTCTGAAAGATCGGCTGTCCGTTCAGTAATCTGCTGCTCCAGATGAGCATGAATACCTTGAAGTTCGGATTCGGCATTTTTCTGTACAGTGATGTCATAACAGCTGCCAATGTAGCCGGCAAAATCGTCATTCAGATCGTAGTATGGGCAGCCATGATCATTGATCCAGTGATAGCTGCCATCATTAAAGCGCAACCGATACTCCATATTGAATGCGTGCTGGCTGTTAAATGCCTCCCTGTAGATGGTGACGCAGCGCTCCAGATCTTCCGGGTGAACTCCGTCCATCCAGCCGTCATCCAGCTCTTGAGCAAGTGACCGTCCGGTGAAAGCCAGCCACGTCTGGTTAAAATAATCACAACGGGCATTGGAGTCTGAACGCCAGATGAGAGAAGGGAAAATTTCCAGCAATTTCATGTGGTAGTCACGTGATTGGATCAAGTTGTTTTCTGATTTCTTCAGTTCAAGGTTATGTTGCTGCTCAATTGTAACCATCTTGCGAAGCATTTCCGCTTTTTTGCGGGTGCCCAACAGGAAGATGCCGAGAATTTCGGTGAAAATTAGTACCACTCCAGCAAACGACACCATCAAGGTCGTCTTTAAAAGTGGCGCCATTACTTCGTTGACATCAATTTTAGTAACGATTCCCCATCGCGTCCCGGGTATAATTCTGGTCGTAGCAATCACCCTGGTATTACGATAATCGATCCCCTCAAAGCTCCCCTCCTTCCCAAGTGCAGCCCTCACCGCCGGTACGGCGTGATTGGTGAGCGGAATCTGGAATGGAGTCGTTGTATTTGTTCGATAGCGAAGACTGTTCAGGAAAAGAACGGAATCACCTTCACGCATTACAAGCAGTGTTTCCGCTGATGAGCTGGCGGTTGGCCAGGACTTGACAAGGGGGTAAAGACGTTTGGCCGGGTCGATATCGAGCACCAGTACGGCAATGCAACGGCCAGCTTGCATGATCGGAATGGCGAGGTTTATGTTATAGGCTCCGATATCATTGTCACGATGAAAATTAGAAAGTATTAATTCTTGATCCTTGGCAGCTTCAGAAACCAGTTTTTGGTAATGCTGCGACAGTGGCAAAGGCACCGCTGAATCGGAAGTAATTATTTCACCGTCGGGGGAAAAGATGATTCCGTTACTGTATTCACCAAGGTCAACCAGGCTTGACAGCCAAAGTTTACATTCCTGGAGAATTATTTTTTTGCTCTTGTCAGCAATGTAATCATTGATGCGGCGGGCCATCATTGCGTTTGCACGTATTGATGCCCCTTCAGCAAAGCGCTCCTTGCGCCATTGTACTATCTGGGAGGTCTTAAGGTCTGCAATGGTTGAAATTTCTTCGTATTTTTGGGTAAGTAAAAGCTGTTTTTGTTGTTGAATCAAGCTATAAGAGCCAAAAATGACAAGAGTTATAAAAACAAAAATGGCGAGAAATAATCTGGCTGAATCGGACCACGGTTTTTTTGCGGGGGGAGGACTTTGCATGCGTAACAAAAAATCTCCGATTGCTGCGATTTTGAATGGCTGCTGTTCCCTTGCCTGGATGCACCAGGAGTTCAAGCCTGCTTGTGATTGTGTACCCTTTGGTTAACCGGGAAAACCGCATTTATTATAGAGATGCGTTTTAATGATATGGGTCAAAATGATAACAACTTATTTCTTCTGCCTGGGTACAATATCACCCCGTGCAAGCCGCCGTCAAAGCAAATTCTGTACACTTTTAACTCGATCATGCTCCACCAATAACGATATGCCGCTGTTGCACGGTTAAAAAAAATGATGTAGAGTTCACTAATCTATTAATCCAAGGGAGGGGTAAACATGAGAAAACAGTTTTTACCATGTTACATTGTTGCAGCATTGCTATTGAGTAGCGGCACTGTTCTGGCGGGACAAATGCCGGGTCATAACGGGCATGATCACATGACAGAAGCTGCCGTCGGATCAAATCATGCTGATGTTGTAAAATATAAAGCGTGCGCGCACTGCGGCATGGATCGGGAAAAATTTGCATATTCACGAATGCTGATTACCTATGCAGATGGCTCGTCTGTTGGGGTATGCAGCCTTCATTGCGCGGTTACGGAAATGAAAGACCAAAAAAACAAAGTGGTGAAGATGATAGAAGTTGCTGATCTAAATACCAAAAAACTCGTTGATGCTAAAAAAGCTACCTGGGTTCTTGGAGGCGAAAAAAAAGGTGTCATGACACGGGTGCCGAAATGGGCCTTTGCAAAAAAAGCTGACGCTGTTGCATTTATCGCAAAGTACGGCGGTAAGCTGGCCACGTACAAAGAAGCGCTGGACATGGCAGAAAATAACTGAAAATGTGGTGTCCTATGAAACGATTTATCCCGGCAGTTATTCTGAGCTGCATTCTGATGGCGGCAGTCACTCTGGCGGCTGGCACGGCTCCTGTCGCCGTGCCACCTGGAGCCAAGTGCCCGGTCTGCGGAATGTTTGTTGCCAAATTCCCCGATTGGACGGCAACTGCCCGCTTCAAGGATGGCACAACTTTTTATTATGACGGGCCGAAGGATATGTTCAGCCATTTTTTAAATATATCCAAGTATACCCCCGGGAAGCAGCAGGCTGATATTGTTGCGCTGTCAGTGAAGGAATATTACTCGCTGGAAAGGATCGATGCGCGCACCGCTTTTTTTGTATCCGGCAGTGACGTCTATGGACCGATGGGAAACGAACTGGTTCCGTTTAAAACGGAGAAGGATGCCCGGTCTTTCAAGCTTGATCACAAAGGGAAGCACATTCTGCGCTTCAACGAGATTACCCGGCAGACCATACAATCACTCAATTAAGGATTCTGTATGCGTCGTTCAGTGAAGTATTTGCTTTTTACCGTGGCTATTCTGGCTATCTTTTTATTGCTGCCGCTGCATGCTCATTATATCCAGCGGCACTCCGGAGACGAAATAAAACTGCAGATGACGAAATTACAGCGTCTCCATGTGACAGATCTCTGTCTGGCCACAGAAGCTCGCTACACCCGCCATCTTGCCCTGGCTGATCGTCATGCGCCTTTTCAGGAGCATCCCCTGGCCCTGGAACATTTTCCTTCCGGCTCGATGATCCTGCCAAATCTTCTTACTCGTGATACTCCATGAATCAAGCTCTCGAACGCCATCTGAATATTCTCGACTTCACCCTCGCATCGCTCCTGCGCAGAAGAGCCAAGAACCTGTCGCTTCTGGCAATTTATCTGCTCGTTGTTTTTATGCTGGCATCGCTGGCATTTTTTGTGACGGCACTGAAGAAGGAGGCCACCATTATTTTGAGTGGTGCCCCCGATATGATCGTGCAACGACTGATGGCAGGCCGGCAGGATCTGGTGCCGGCTGATTATGCCGTTGAAATAGCCAAGATCAGAGGTGTGACGGCGGTGCGACCTCGTTTGTGGGGATATTACTATGATGCTCTGAACGGTGCTAACTATACGATCATGGCCAGTGAGGATCCCGCTGTAGTGCCTGGGAGTGCCACCATTGGTGCCGGTGTAGCAAAAGCCCGCAATCTGGCGGTTGGTGATCTCTTGCCGCTGATAAGTTATGACAAATCTCCGGTGATGCTGGAAATCAACTCGATATATCCGCATGGCGCCGATCTTGCTGCCGCTGACCTGATTGTCATATCTCCGGACGATTTTCATCAGTTGTTCAATTTTCCGGGTGGTCAGGCAACCGATTTGGCCGTAACCGTCCGTAATCCAAAAGAAATGTCAACCGTTGCCGCCAAGATCGCCGGTACGTTTCCTGATTCCCGCCCGATACTGAAGAGCGAAATCCAGCGCACCTACCAATCAATCTTTGATTGGCGCGGAGGAATGACACTGATTCTCCTGACCTCGGCACTGATTTCATTTATTATCTTTGCCTGGGACAAAGCCACCGGCCTTTCCGCTGATGAGCGTAAGGAAATTGGTATTCTCAAGTCGATCGGGTGGGAAACCTCTGATGTACTGCTGCTCAAATTCTGGGAAGGGCTGGTAATCTCGCTCACGGCTTTTTTGCTGGGAGTTGTGCTGGCCTACGGGCATGTTTTCCTTCTCTCGGCGCCTCTTTTCGCTCAGGCACTTAAGGGGTGGTCGGTAATTTACCCCCGTTTTCAGCTGGTTCCGGTAGTTGATGCCTATCAATTGTCGGTGCTGTTCTTCCTGACGGTTGTGCCGTATACAACCGCAACGATTATACCCTGCTGGCGGGCGGCAACAATCGACCCTGATGCCGCCATGAGGTATTGACGTGATAGAGCTGTCAGGCATTACAAAGTCATTTAACAGCGGCAAGCCGAACCAGTTTACCGCCGTTGATAATGTCACCCTCACGGTGCATCCGCACCAGATAACGATATTCAAAGGCCCGAGCGGTTCCGGCAAAACGTCGCTTCTGACGATGATCGGCTGTATGGCCCGTCCAACATCCGGGCGGATATTTCTGCGCGGGGTGGCGGCTGCGAGGCCATTTCAACAGGAAGGGCTGGAGGTGGTCGAAATCACCAGCTTGCCGGAGCGCTTTCTCAACGAAATCCGCCGTTCCACATTCGGTTTCATTTTTCAGCAGTTCAATCTGGTCAAAGGAATTACGGTTCTGGAAAATGTCATGCTGCCTGCATATCCGACCGGTGAGGCACGTGCTCTCTTTCGTGCCCGTGCCTTGAGTCTGCTGGAACAGTTCAGTATATCACGCCTTGCAGGGCAAAGAGTGGAGCTGCTTTCTGGTGGCGAGCTGCAACGGGTAGCCATCGCCCGTTCACTGATCAACAACCCCTCCATTGTAATTGCCGATGAGCCGACGGCCCACTTGGATTCAAAGTTGTCACAGGAGTTTATGGCCATTGCAGGACGGCTGAAGGGGGAGGGGAAGAGCGTGCTGATCGCCAGCCATGACCCTATCGTATATGATTCGCCACTGATAGACTCGCTTGTTGAAATGCGCGACGGCGCTATTGTAGATATCCGGAGTTGCCGGTGATTTTACATCCCGCTGCTCTGGCGTTGATGCTGATTGCACTGCTGGTCTCTGGAATGGGAATCTATGCCGGATATTATGGCATGCGAATCCTTCGATACTGGAATCCTGCCTGCGGCAGCGAACAGCAACTGGAGCTTGAACGCAGAACCTATCTCATATCAACAATCATGAGCTATATCCTTAGCTTTGAGCTCATATCGCTGTTCCTGTTTATCTATACCGCTGACGATCTTCATACACTGTTTACCGGCGCAATGTGCGCGGCTGGAACGCTGGCGGTAAATTCCTTCGGCTATCCGACGTTGCTGATCAAGATAATTAACTTTTTGTTGGCAGGAATCTGGCTGATCCTAAACTATACCGATAACAGGGGGTATGACTATCCGCTGATACGGGTCAAATATATTTTGCTCACTCTGATAGTACCGCTCCTTGTGCTTGAGAGTGGTCTGTTATGTGCCTATTTTGCCGAACTAAAGCCGGATATCATTACCTCCTGCTGTGGCAGTTTATTCAGCCACGAGTCCGGCGGCTTCAGCGGTGATCTTGCTTCTCTACCGTACCGGCAGACGCGTATTGTTTTTTTTATCTGCATGGCAATTACAGTTTGCAGCGGGTTGGTTTTCTACGTAGCTCTGACAAACAGGATACGAGCGTTAACGGGATTGTTTTCTGCACAAAAAGTGCAGCAAAAGTTTTCTGATATTCTGAAGTGTGGTGGCGGCTACCTGTTCTCAATTGCTGCGGCCGTTACGTTTCTGGTCGCTTGCGCCTCTGTGGTCTCATTTATCTGCCTTTATTTCTACGAACTGCCCACCCATCATTGCCCGTTCTGTATATTGCAGAAGGAATACCATTATGTCGGCTATCTCCTGTATGCGACCATTTTTGGCGGTGCTGTGGCCGGGATCGGAGCCGGGGTGTTGCAGCCGTTCAGAAAAACCGGCAGTTTGGTCCGCATCATTCCGGACATTCAGCGCCGCCTTGTGCTTATTACTTTGGTTTGTTATCTGCTGTTTACGCTGATTACGGTCTGGAAGATGATATTCTCGGCACTCAAGCTTGCTTAAGTAGATTGAGATTACGACGGGCTTGTGCGGGATGAAACATATTGATGCCGTATCGGATGCATCGGTTATGTTGAGAGCGTATTGCCACTTGAGGTTCAGGTCAAAGTTGTCAGTTGCATCTGAGTCGCCGCTGTTAATGCAATCTATAAATACAAATAACCACGGGTTCGAAGTGGATGCGATCCGCCACGAAGCAAAGTACGGGGATCGGGGACCCATGATTTCAATTGACTCGGCCATCCCCCTTGAGTACTTCGCACCATCCCCCGTTTATAGTCGTTGCGGGGGTATCAATAAGGAGCAGAATATTTTCTTGACAAATTCAGTATGGATTACTAATATTTGAATCAGTAAAAGAAATGTAGTGGTACACGATAATACTAAACCATCCGCGAGGATGGGACGGAAAGCCCAATGGGTCTGATGCAGACAGCCGGGTCGCCGAAATATCACCAGATATTCGCGACCTGGCTTTTTTTGTGCCCGCAGTCTGGAGACACTACCGTTAAGTGGTTACAATGTCCGCGTTGCTGTTGACATCGTAAACATACGGGGGAGGTGAAATACTTAACAACGGGGAGGACAGTTATTACCAAATGTACCACGGGTAAAAGCTACTAAAAAAATACACTCACAAACAAAGGAGAAAAAATGCAAAAAAAACTTACCGGGACACTTTATACACTTTTGGCTATTATCATTATTGCGCTTGCAGGCTGCGGCGGAGGTAGTTCCAACGGGCCATCCGCAGTCAATGGTGTCGCCGCCGTCGGGTCACCTCTGGTCGGTACTGCATATCTCAAGGATGCTTCGACCCCGGCAAAGGAGCTGTCAGTTCCACTTCAAAACGACGGCTCTTTCACTTTTGACGTTACGGGAATGCAGGGGCCGTTCATCATGCAGGCCACGGGTACAGTTGCTGCTGCACCAGGTACCACCTATACCATGTATTCCTTTGCCGCCGGTCCCGGGACCGCCAATATCAACCCGATATCGAATGTGGCGGTGGCCGCTGCTGCTGGTGGGACAGATCCGGCAGTTGCCTTCGATTCACCCAGCAAGGCAATGCTTCAGGACATGGCGACAAAAATGCCGGCCGCTGTCGCAGCGATTAAGACCAGCCTTAAACCCCTCCTCAGCCAATACGCTGTCACGGCCGACCCGATTTCCGGGACTTTTGTGGCCAACCATACGGGGCTTGATGCTATGTTCGATGCAGTGACCATGGGTTATTCATCCGGTATGGTCACGGTCATGAATACGAGTACCAAAGCTGTCATATTCACCGCTCAGTCCACCAATATGAGCAGCGGAACATTCACTATGTCCAACATGCCGTCTGCACAGACAACATCGACGACACCAACGACACCAACGACACCAACGACACCAACGACACCAACG
>JABBNX010000110.1 GCA_019352135.1 Pseudomonadota bacterium | reverse complement strand
CATTATAATCTTGGCAACACTCTCATGGATGCTGGTCGCCTGAATGAGGCCGAAGCCTGTTTTCGCTGCGCACTGGAGATCAAGCCGGATTATGTTGAGGCATATAGTAATCTTGGTCACTTGCTTAATGCTCTGGGGCACCTGAATGAGTCTGAAACCAGCTTCCGTTGCGCATTGGAGATCAATCCGGATTACGCTGAGGCGCATAACAATCTTGGCATTACCCTTAAGGGCATGGGTCGCCTTAATGAGTCCGAAGCCTGTTGCCTTCAAGCACTGAAAATAAATCCTGATTATGTTGAGGCATATAGCAATCTTGGCATTACCCTCAAGGATTTGGGCCGCCTGAATGAGGCCGAAGCCAGTTACCGCCGGGCACTGGAGATTATGCCGGACTCCTCAATATCACGCAGCAATCTGCTCTTCACCCTTAATTACGCATCCTGTCACCCTCCTTTGTATCTCCTTGAAGAGGCCCGTGCCTGGGAAACCTCGTGTATATCTGAAACAAAGAGGGGTGATGCTCGCGCGCGGCAATTCAGCCGGCCATCTCTTACCGGCCGCCGATTGCGTGTCGGGTATGTATCGGCTGATTTCAGGCAACACGCAGTAAGCTACTTTGTGGAGCAAGTTTTTGCTCATCACGATGCTGACCGTGTCGAGGTTTTTGCTTACAGTGCCAGTGCAACGCGTGATGCTGTCACCGAGCGGATAGAGGTCCTGGTAGAGCATTGGGTCCCGGCGTTCGGACTTTCAGACCAGAAACTTCATGACCGCATCGAAGCTGACCAGATTGATGTGCTGATTGACCTCTCCGGCCACACTGCGCAGAACCGCTTGGGCGTGTTTGCCCTGCGCGCCGCGCCGGTGCAGGCTCATTGGCTCGGTTATTTCGCCACAACAGGGCTTACGGAGATGGATTACTGGATTGGCGATCCGATCCTTACCACGCCTGAGACGGATAGTCATTTCACTGAGACTGTGTGGCGTTTACCACGAACCTGGGTCTGTTATGAAGGCAAGGCAGAAGCACCTGAAAGTTGTTGGCAACCGACAGCGGACGGCACGCTGTGGCTGGGAAGTTTTAATAACCTGGCCAAGCTCACCCCTGCCACCTTTGCCATCTGGGCGAAGGTGCTCCATGCGCTGCCGGAAGCAAAACTGCTCCTTAAGACCAAGGGACTGGCGGAAGAGTTGAACCGTCAACGCATCATGGATACCATGGCCAGCCACGGCATCGGGCATGAGCGGGTCGAGCTGCAGGACAGCCGCATCACGGCAGACTGGGCAAGCCATATGGCATACTATAACCGCCTGGATATTGCGCTGGACCCGGTTGGCGGAGTCGGCGGCGGCACCACTACCTGTGACGCGCTCTGGATGGGAGTACCGGTAGTAAGCATGGCCGGCGATCGCATGGCATCGCGTATGACCGCCTCAATGCTGGATGCAATTGGACGTCCTGAATGGCTGGCTGAATCTGAAGAAGAATATGTGGCGAAAGTGACTGAGCTGGCCCATGATGTGGCTGGTCGTGAGACCATGAGGACAAGCCAGAGGGAACGCATGGCATCCAGTCCGCTGTGCGATGCAAAGGATCTTGCCAGGAAGCTGGAAGATGCATACTTTGGTATGTTCTCACGATGGGAAGAGAAGAAAAAACAAATAGTTGACTTAAAAAATGTGGTTTTTATCGGTGATAGTATAACCAGAGGAACATGTTTTTCTGATATAGAGGTTTATACATCATTTGCTTCCCGTGCTGCAAAGGAACTTCCGGTCGCCTGTCCGCAGTATATTTGGAATGTTTATAACGAAGGAGTGGACGGGTCGTGTACTCGAGATTGGATAAACTGGATAGATAACAAAGTTATCGTACATAATCCCACCGATGTTGTGATGTGTCTGGGGGTGAATGACTCCGCGGATGATTCGTTTCCGTATCATGTTGCACCTGATGAGTTCCATGGGAATTTGCTGTTTATAATCAATAAAATTCGCACCTGTCCAGAAATTCTGAGGGTAGACCGTCAAGCAGTTAATATAATTCTCATAAATATCCCGTTCATAAATTGCAGCAAACTTACGTGGGGGAGAACCGATCCATACAGAGAACAATATCGGAACATCATACAGGTTGTTGCCAAGGAAAATAATTGTAAAGTAGTTGATGCTTTTTCGGAGGTAGAAATATATCAACATAATTTTGACACATATTATTTTGGTGGAGATGGCATCCATATAAGTGATTTGTCGCATACATTGATTTACAATAAACTGCTTCCACTGTTAGCTACTCCTATTGAATGTGTGCTTTAACCAGTTCAATGAATATCCGCCTCTGGTACAGGTTTTTGATGTGCAATAAATTGTAAGTTTGGAGGTGTTATGATTGCCAAAGGCATCCACGCAAGTGCAGTAATTGATGTATTGGGAAGAGCGGAAATTCCGGAAACCACAATAATGGAGCCCTG
The DNA here is from genome assembly GCA_019352135.1 of Pseudomonadota bacterium. Lineage (GTDB taxonomy): Bacteria > Desulfobacterota > Desulfuromonadia > Geobacterales > Pseudopelobacteraceae > JACRCG01. The sequence continues at coordinate 9,920 of JABBNX010000110.1, read as the reverse complement.
TTCCGTTATCTATATTGGCCCCAGCGCCTGGCTTGAACTGGGCGATAAAAACATCCTTTATCCAAATAGCAGCATCAGGATTGATATGGGATGGCTGAAAACAGGTGTTGAAGTTTCGTTTGGTCCCGGAGTGCATGTTTATGAACCTCGGGCAGGTGTAGAGATTGGTGATTATTGTATGATCGGCGCCGGTACGATGATTTGCGGTGTCAGCCATGGTATGGCTGAACGGGGAATACCGATGCGCCACCAAAAACCGGTTATTGAAAAAATTATTATTGAAGATGATGTCTGGATCGGTATGGGAGTGATCATCCTACCTGGAGTTCGAATAGGGAAAGGCGCCGTTATCGGGGCAGGTTCAGTGGTAACAAAGGATGTGCCACCGTTTGCGGTTGGTTCTGGTGTTCCATACCGTCCAAGCCGGCAGCGGCAAGACGAGGTGGAGTAATGGACTCCATACGATCCGCAATAAAACTTCACTTGGGGTGTGGCTCCAAATACATACCCGGTTTTATTCACATCGATGTTATCGAGGGTGATCATATCGACCATCAGGCGTCGGTTTGCATACTTCCCTATCCGGATGACAGTGCAGATCTGATTTATGCCTCCCATGTACTGGAACATTTCGGTCGTTTTGAGATGCGAAACCTTCTGCGTGAGTGGTGCCGGGTTCTCGCTCCCGGCGGGATACTCCGACTTGCGGTGCCAGATTTTACCGCCTGTGCCAAAATATACTACGAAGAGGGTCTCAAGGATGGCCTGAGCGGTTTGATCGGGCTGATCTGCGGCGGACAAAGAAATGAGTACGATTTCCACAAGATGATTTTTGATGAACCATTTTTGACAGGGGAACTTTTTGCATCGGGGTTTCGTGAGGTGCGTCGCTGGGATTGGCGGTTGACGGAACATGCCGATATTGATGATTACTCTCAAGCATATATTCCGCATCTGGATAAGGAAAATGGGACTCTGATGAGCCTGAATCTCGAAGCGGTCAAATAAACGGCGATATCCGACTTAGGGGGCAACATGCAATACGTGATAAATGATCTGAAACGACTATGGGGAAGAGTTGCAGCAAATGAGCGCTGGTATGAACACCATTGGCTGGGGGTGCCGATCTGGCAACTGCCGGAAGACCTGATACGCCTTCAGGAGATTTGCTTTGAGGTGCAACCGGACTGGATTGTGGAAACAGGAACCAAATTTGGAGGTTCTGCCATTTTCTTTGCGTCATTGCTTGAGTTAACCGGCAAAAAACAGGGTGGAATCATAACTCTTGATATTTTTTCCACTACTGAAGCGCAGGACACATTTACCAAGCATCCATTACGGCATTATGTAAAAAAGGTGATTGTAGGTGATGCCTCCGACGCCTCTGCGGGGGAACAGGTCGCGAATACTCTGGGGGCCAATCCGGGGAAAGTGCTGGTTTTCCTGGATGACAACCATAATGCTGACCATGTCTACCGGGAGATGGAGATGTACGCTCATTTTGTGCCACTGGATAGTTATATGATTGTCGCTGATACAGTTTTCCAGGATCTGGCGGGAACGCCGGTAGGGGTTTCAACGGATAAGTATCCGGACGTAGCATCTTCAAATCCACGGGTAGCGGTCTCACGTTTTCTTGAAGGGCGGGATGATTTTGTGAGAGATAGCCGCTTTATGGACAAAGGGGTCGGGAATTTTCCGGATGGTTTTTTGAAGAGAACTTCTTGAACGATTCGCTTATCATGCTAATAGTCACTTGGGCTAGAACGCGAGTCCTGCAGCGCCGTCAACCTGATCTGCAGCTGGGTCCATCTTATTGCCATTGGCATCTGTGCCGGAAAATTGAAATACCAGGTGGGATGGGTCAATTTTGCCGGTTGCAAAGGCGTTTTGCGAAATGGTGAAGGTGAGGGTTGCCTGCATGTTGGTGGGGTTATAAACCACGCGCTTTGGGTTTCTTGCCACACTTGTTTCGATATCAGAGTTCAGATTGACACCATTATTGTACAGACCTGCCTCACCGCCGCTTGCCTTGGCTATGGACCAGTTGGCGACATTCATGATCGAAGAGGAATCCATCTCCGTATTAAACTGAAAAACCATGGAGAAATCTTTTGAGGTGTTGGGCAAAAAGAGTGCGGCGTCAAGCGACTTAAGCAGCGTGTCCGGGCCTTTCAGGTTCTTGAAGCTCGAAACATCGGGAAGACTGGAAATAATTTTTGGAGCGAACAGCGCCTGCTTGAGATCACCTGCCAGAGTGGTGCTGTTGGAAGTGTTCAGGTTCGTAAGGATATCAACCTGCTCCTGTGCCTTATCGTTCTCGCCAAGCCCTTTATAGGCATTACCGAGCTCGAAATGGGCCTCCTCAAAATCCTTTTTCAATGACAGCGCCTTGTTGGCCAGGGTGACCGCATCGTCATACTTGCCCAGTTTGTTGTCTACCATGGCGAGACCGTAATAGCCATGGCCGTCTTGCGGCGCGATTTTGGTAACTTTGGTAAATTGCACCTCTGCTTCGCCCAGGCGGTTGTTCTGTGCATAGATGTTGCCGAGGGCGTAGGGGGCATAGGTGGATGACGGGTCCATTTTTGCCGATATCTTGTACTGTTTTTCTGCTTCAGCATTATTGCCGGCCTGCATATACGCATTGCCGAGACTGTTGTATGCGTCGGCTGACGTCGGATTCAGCCGGATCAGGTTTTTGTAGGCAACAACAGCGTCTTTGGTATTGTTCATAGCCAGATAGGTATTGCCCAGATTGTTATAGGCATCCGTGGAACTTGGATCCATGCTGAGCGCTTTCTTTAGCTGGCCGATCGCTTCCGGGTATTTGCCGGCCTGGAGGAATGTACCGGCAGTCGACAGCGAGTATTGTGCAACTGAAGCCCGCAGCTGGCTTTGGTCAGTAGACAGAGCGGCAAATAAATTGTTGGATGATGTGGTGAAATCCATGTTTGTGACCTCAATGGAGTTTAAAAAAACTTTTTTCGTATATCTGTTATATCGGCATTTTTAACAAATTTATAATTGTTTTTTTAAAGACGCTGAAATAGTTGTGATTGGAGTTTCATGCTATCCATAAACCGGACTTTAAAATCTTCGCTAAAATACAGCATCATTTTTGGAATGGTTTTCATATTATCCAATCAGAAAAATTGTTCTAAAGTTTTTTATAATTATTACCGATAAATAACTTACTAGAATTTCATAGAGGCATATTCGAAGTACCGGAGGTGTCCATATGTCAATGGCGCAGCTTTCACCCAATAGCGTAACGGCTGAACCTGTACATGTGAATCCACAGGTAAAGGCAGACCAGACAGCAGCACTGCCTCAAATACATCAGGATACTCTGAAGTCAGTTCAGGCAGCCAAGACCGACACCGTGACAATTTCTCCGCAAGCGTTACAGATGCTGGCACGTGATTGAGATACCCAAACAAAGCTAATCAACAAAACCGCAGTTGAGAAGGTTATTGAAACTTTAAGCAAATGCATATAGAAACATTGTTACCGTCTTAGATGAAGTAGGGAGGATGCCATGGCTGTGAGTCCAATAACAGGAGATGTTACTGCGTTTACGTTGCAGTCTTTACATACGGTCGTTTCATCAGGTCGGTCACCTCTGGGGACTCCGGCGTCAAAAACCGCTTTATCACGTCAATCGGAAACCGTTACTAATGCCAATAGCACGGTTTCTCCTGCGAACAAACAAGCGCCGGATGCGGGCAATGAAAACCAGAAGGAATCAGTGCGGGCGATGAGCCATGTTGTCGAGTCATATAATCAGCAAGGCGAAGTGCGCATTAAATTCATGGACAGCAAGAATAATGTCATCTACCAGATACCTACGGAAATGGTAGCTAAAATGGAAGATCAAATGATGAAACCGGAAACAGCCGCTAACGTTAAAGGATAAAATAGCTTTTAGATTTTTTACCAGCTGTTAATATACGGATTCATGCGTACCATTCCTCAGTTTGTAAGCCACTCTACCCTTTTCCCTGTCGCACGTTCATATAAACTTTCCGGCGCCAGATCAAAACCGCATGGCCAAGCTAAAATAGGCCATCCGTCCAGGTATAATTTTTTGAATTCATTGGTATCAAGCAGAGGTTCAGCCACTTTGTACTTTTGGACCAGATCAAACAGATCTACCACACCACTCTCACCCGTGTTAAATTTGATCCAGATCTTATAGTCTCCTTGATATATTGCTTCACACACTTCTATCATGGCGGACCTCCCACACTAACGGTGCTATTTTGTGGAATTCATGAGACTCCCACATCACAAGCAGTTCGTCTTGATGAAGCTCTACCCACTCATCAACAAGTCCCCGGACTCTGGCAGGAAGACAGCCGTCCATTATCTTTTGCCGTATGCGTTCCACTAAACACAGGTAATTTTGCCACAGGAAAAGCATGATAGCGAGAGATTTTTCTTGGTTCAGCTGGTAGTCACCTCCTTCCCTGTAAGTGCACTTTACAGAGTTAACGATTAGATGATATAAAGATCAGGCAAAATACTGGCTCGTTGCAGATCCATCTGACTGCGCACCACACGAAGAGAGTCGTGAAGGAGTAAATGATGAAAATAGTATTAGGGGTCATAATGGCTCTGTCAGTGAATTGCCTTGTTACCGGCTGTGCAGCGCCCGCCGCTACCGGCAGCAAAACATCAATAGAAAGTCATGTTGCCCTTCCATCCGTCGGAGGGTTTAATGACCGCATGAAAAACCTTGCCGATCAGCTTGATAAGAACCTTGCCACCACTAGTCTTTCGAACCCTTACGTGGTAACAAGTTTTACAAACCTGGACAAACTCGATGATACAACAGCGCTTGGACGTCTGATTGCCGAGAATCTGATGTATGGCCTGCAGCTCCACAAATGGCAGATACTCGAAATACGCCTCACGAAAGGGGTAGATATTAATGCCGCCGGGGAGTTTTCCCTGAGCAGGGATATCAGTAAATTGAAGGACGAATATAAGATAGGCGGTATCGTTACCGGCACCTATTCTGTTGCGGAAGGCAATCTCACCATAAATGCCCGTGTTATTGACGTCAATACTGGCCTGGTGATTTCTTCGGCCCAAACCTATATCCAGATAAACGGGGTCCCTGATACATCACTCCCGAATGAAAAAAACGGTAAACCAATGAAGATTGTCAGTGATGGAATCAAATAAGATGAAGATACTATCCAGCGTATTGGCCACCCCACTTCTTTGTGCCCTCTTACTTGCCGGATGTGCTCAAAACATCACGGCTGTGCGGTACGGCGCCTGCTACGGCAAGACATTTAACCAGCTTTTGGAGTCAACAGAACTGAAACCGCTGTTCAATGATATTGCACGAGAGCTTTGTGCCGAGCCGTGCAGTGCCGAAGGTGTCATTGCATCCGCAGACACGTCCGCTAAAAATTCCGGATGTCACGCTGCCGGCGATAAGAATAATTATTCCATACTTGTTACTGACTTTGTCGATATTCAATCCTTCACTCCCGCATCACAAGGTCTGTTGATGGGAGAACTGATGCGTGGCAGCCTGAGTTCCGTATGCGGGACGAAAATAACGCAGGTTGAGTTCGCCAAATTTTTCAACCTGAATGAGAAGGGGCTGGTGGTGCTGTCGAGAAAGGTTTCGGAGATTAAAAAGGACGAATATGACCAAAACGAGGCCATCGTTGGAACATACAGCTATCTAAACAATAAAATTATTATTTTTGCCCGGAAGATAAATGTCGTTACCGGCAAAATATCGCGGATGGTTACGCGTGAGGTTGATTACAATTGTGCCGGCGGCACGGTGAACTATAGCGTTAAATAATCCTTCTACAAAATAAGTGATACTCACTCCCAAACCATGTCATCATCACGGCAGATGGCTGTTCAACCGTTCTGGCCGTACCCACCGAAGATACCTTTTTAAGGAGCAGCTATGCAAACGAACGAGTGCGTGATTGGCATAGATATCGGCGGAACGACAACTTCCTTCGGTTTTGTCGATCGTCACGGCACGCTGATACGCGAAGACACTCTGGCCACGTTGGCTCATCAACCGGCAGATGCCCTGGTTGCCCGCCTTTATGACGCCATTGAAAAACGGCGTACAACACTCCCGCCACAAACCAGACTTTCGGGAATAGGGATCGGCGCGCCCAATGCCAGCTACCTTCGGGGAACGGTTGAAAATCCGGTTAATCTTAACTGGGGGGCATCGACCAACCTGGTGGAGCTGTTCCGGCAGCGCTACGATCTACCGGTTGCCATCACCAATGATGCCAACGCCGCTGCAATCGGAGAGCTGCTGTTCGGCGGCGCCCACGGGATGAAGCATGTTATTGTCATTACGTTGGGAACCGGGCTGGGGAGCGGCATCATCGTCAATGGCGAGCTGCTGTACGGCGCCGATGGCTTTGCCGGAGAACTTGGCCACACGACCGTCGATCCGGAAGGGAGGTGCTGCGCCTGCGGGAAGCAAGGGTGTCTGGAAACCTATGTTTCGGCCACCGGACTCTGCCGGACAGTAACCGAGCTCCTTGCGCAGCGGCTTGATCCCAGTCCACTGCGAGAAGTAAGCTCCACCGTCCTGACATCAAAACTGATCTATGAGACAGCACGTGACGGGGATCCCTTGGCACTGGCGGCCTTCGATACAACGGCCCGGATTCTGGGGATGAAACTGGCTGACGCCGTCGCGCACACCAGCCCCGAAGCGATCTTTCTCTCCGGGGGGCTGGCTGCCGCCGGAGATCTGCTGCTCGCGCCGACCCGCCGCTATCTGGAGGAGTTCCTGTTTACTCCGTATAAAGGGAAGCTAAAGCTGCTCCCATCGGGACTGCCGGAGGGGAGTGGGGCTGTTCTGGGGGCGGCGGCGCTGGCGTGGCATGAGTTTGATAAAACATCCGCTACGCCCCCCTGACCTCCACCGTCACATCATACAACGTGCTCCCGCGCCCGCCGTCGGTCAGACGCTGCGACGTCAGGGCATTGACGCCGCGGTCACCGGGGATGAACTCCCGCCACCAGACCCCTTCGGTAACGACTGTTCCTGGCGGTATGCGCTCCGAAATCCGCAGTGTAAAACGCACTTCTCCCCGGTCATTACTGACGATTACTACCTGCCCATCAACCAGATTGCGTGTCTCGACATCGCCCCGGTTCATCATCAGCTCCATACATTTTTGCTTCGAGCGAAGATTGTCTTGCTCATAAAAGCTTGAATTAAGTGCAAACGGCGTAACCGCCGGTTGCAGGCGTAACGGGTACCCGTCCCGTTCGGCATGAGTCGGGAGCAGACGCGGCAATGGTTCTTTGTCCCGCACGTTCAGAACCTCGATTTTACCCGAGGGGGTCAACCACTCCTTTTTTGGGTCAGTCGGCGGAGTCAGCATGACCGGCTCCCCTTGACGCAACCGTTCGGTAACGGCTTTGCTCCGCCACTGATTTTCTTCAACCAGCAGCAGCTCGATCAGTTCTTCCGCCGATAAACGGAAAAACGGGTCATCCCATTCCATTCCGGCCGCCAACAGGCAAAAGACCTCCCAGTTGCTCTTTGCTTCTCCCACGGGCGGTATGGCAGCTCCGCAGCGCTGGGCGTGGTAGCCGCCATAGCAGCGATACAAATCCGGATGTTCCAGCGACGAGGTCGCCGGCAGGACGATGTCGGCATACCGGGCGGTGTCGGTCAGAAAGCGTTCGTGGACAACCGTGAACAGCTCCTCCCGTTCCAGTCCGCGGATGACGGCGTTTTGGTCGGGAGCGATCGTGGCCGGGTTGGAGTGGTAGACATACAGCGCCATCACCGCAGGATCATCCAGTTCGGTCAGGGCATTACCCAGCTGGTTCATGCTGACCAGACGCGGATTGTTGGCGATGAAATCTTCCCGGGTAACTGTCTGCAACGGGAATGCTCCCCCGGTTGAGGTGCCGACAAAAATGCCACCTCCCGGTTTGGCCCAGGCGCCAACGACAGCCGGCAGGCAGCTGATCGTACGCACTGTCATGGCACCATTTCCATAACGGGTCAGGCCACTTCCCAGGCGGATGAACGGAGCCTGTGCCCGGGCGTACTCCCGGGCCAGTCGCTCGATTACGCTTACCGGCAATCCGCAAACCTCCGACATCTGTGCCGGTGAGCAGTCCGGTAGAATCTCTGCTGCCAGTTTATCAAAGCCGAGCACATTGGCGGCAACGAAGCGCCGGTCAAGCAGGCCCTCCCGCTCAATAACATGGATCATTCCCAATGCCAGAGCACCGTCACTGCCGGGGCGAACCAGGAATGCTTCGTCGACGGCATCACAGGTCGGGGTGCGGTAGGTATCAATGGCCCATAAACGGGCGCCACTTTGCCGCGCCGCCTGAGCATCGCGCAGCGCATGGATGCTGGTCGCAGCAGCATTAATGCCCCACATGATTACCAGGTCGCTCTGTTCAATTTCGGCCGGTTCCATGGCGGGGGTATCCCCCATAAGCATTTTCCAGCCGGCATCCTTGGCCGGAGAGCAGATGGTCCGTTCCAGCCGTGATGCTCCCAGCTTGTAGAAAAAGGCATGGCCGGCATTGCGTTGCACGAGTCCCATCGTACCGGCGTATGAGTACGGGAGAATTGCTTCCGCTCCATACGTTGAACATATCCCTTGCCAGCGCGAGCAGATGAGTTTGATTGCTCTCTCCCAGGTGATCGGCTCGAACTCACCGGCACCTTTCTTTCCCACTCGTTGCAGCGGAGTAGTCAGGCGTCGGGGAGAGTGGACAGTCTGTTCATAATGTCCCATCTTTGGGCAGAGCAGACCTCGTGTAACCGGGTGATCCGGATCACCACTGACACTGATAGCGTGGCCGTTTTTAACGGTTACCAGGAGTCCACAGGCATCGGGGCAGTCAAAAGGGCAGACGGAACGGGTTGTTACGGTCATGGTTAATATCCTCTCACTCCTGATCCTGATAAACAGAGGTACGGCGTTAGCAAAGATATTTTATGCCTGAAAAGTACAGAAAACAACTTCCAACTTACTAAAATAGAGGTAGTATCATACCCGATTTCAAAAAACATTTGCAGATGAAATCGTTTTTATGCAATACGTTAAGGACACTACAATATGAGAGGTTTAATATGACACAGCAGCCGGAAGTCGTGCATTACGCCGTTTCCGTGGTCGGCAAAGACCGCCCCGGCATTGTGGCCGCCATTACCGAGGGACTTTTTAACCTCGGCTGCAACATCGCTGACTCCAGTTGCACGATGCTGGGTGGTGAGTTTGCAATGATTTTAATTATTTCTCTGAAAAAACCGTTCAGCAAATCCCGCCTGGTTGAAGAGCTGAAACCGGTATGCGACCGGATAGGCATGACGCTCGGGGTGCGCACCCTCCATCCCGACGAGGTGGCCCGGCAGGAAACTGATGGTGAAATCTGCATGATCTCGGTCTATGGCGCCGACCAGCCGGGTATCGTTTACCGCGTCACCCGTGAGCTCGCAGCGCGCAGCATAAATATTACCGATCTTAACACCAAGCTGATTGGAACTGCCGAGGAACCGGTCTATGTGTTGATGCTCGAGGTGGCGCTGCCCGATGGACAGAGCCCTGAAAGTGTGGAGCAGACGCTTGCCGCCCTGAAAAAAGAGCTGAACGTGGAGATCGGTGTTCGGGTTATAACACCGGTGGCTTTTTAACAATGGCGATTCAAACAATTTTACGGTATCCGCATCCGGTGTTGAAAAAACTCTGCAATCGGGTACGGCAGATCGACCGGAACATCCACGAGCTGATTCAGGATCTGGTAGATACAATGCATGAAGGACCTGGTTCGGTTGGTGTCGCAGCTCCGCAGATCGGCGTTACGCTCCGGGTATGCGTGGTGGATGTTTCCAAGAACCGTCACGGTAAAGAGAACAACCACGGCCTGCTCTG
>JABBNX010000109.1 GCA_019352135.1 Pseudomonadota bacterium | reverse complement strand
AAAAGCGAACCCCAAAAAGGGGATGACAAATTTACAGAAAGAATGTTGCTTTACCTTTTCATTGCCTGATACAAACAGTACAAAATTCTATTTGGAGGTACATCATGACGCATCGTTTATTACTTCTAGTGTTCTGCGCATCTTTTGCGGCTTCCACCGCTTTTGCCCAAGACAACCTTGTGGAAAAGATTAAGCAACTTGAACAACAGATTCAAGAGCTCAAAACACAGAAACTACAGCAAAAAAACATCGCTGAAAAAACTGAGCAGTGCATGAAAGTCGTTGGGCGTGAAAAGTTTTGTACATGCGTCGGCAAAAACCTGCCGCAAGAAGTAAGCTTTGAACAATATGTACACACAATGATCACATCTAAAGAAGCACTGGGCTATACACGCATGTCTCAGGAACAGAAGAACGTGATCGATACCACCGTGAGTGTGCGCGAAAAATGCATCGAGAAAGGCTTTTTTAATTAGCAAATGGTCGGGGTGGTTTGCAGTAACAATCAACGGCACAACAGATAGAGAAGGCGTAACGACTCCATAGTTCTGGAGTTATTACGCCTTCCAAGATATTTTTACGTCATAAAGATCCTATCATTCTTTCCCAGAAGAGATAACCAGCAAGCAGGTCACTTGGATGTGGAACGTACCTCCTTCAAAGCAGCCTGCAACTTCTCCTTGTTAAATCCCTGTATCCTGACCTTGTTATCGATAACAAAAAGTGGGACACCCCGCTTCTGGTCAGGCACACCCATTGAATCGTATATCTTCATCAGGGCTGTCATTTGTTCTTCGTCAAGATCAACCTCATGGTCGATAAACGGTATATCGTTTTTTGTGAGATATTCCCTGGCCTCCTTGCAGTGAGGGCATGTTGAAAGCGTATAAATGACTATCAGAGTTTTTTTCACTCCTGGCGGCTGATGCGGGGATATCAACGTCTGAGTCTGGGAACGGGAGGGTTTGTTGGCCGCTTCGCCTGCAAGACACGAGACAGAGAAGGTAAGCAACAGTAACAACATTATTAAAAGCGCTTTGCTAACCATACGATTCCTTTCTCAGTTAAGACGGTTGAAGTAACTGCATATGTACCCATAACACATCATGGCAATATTGCAATTGGCAGTTGTATCTTAACCGGCATCAGATATAATTTGACACAAATACACCATCACCAAGCCCTGCAATTTGCCAGTGTATTTTATCCGCCATCAGGAATACGTACACAGGAGGAAAAGCTTATGAAACCAGGATTTATACTAGTTGCATGTGCCGTAACATTATTGACTGCAGCGACCTTCCAGACCGCTCTGGCCGAGGACAAAGATGAATTTCACAACAGGAGGACAATTGACAGTGAACAGTCGCTCGTAATGGTCGGCAAGCCGGCTCCCGACTTTAAACTGGAAGGAGTGGTCAGCCTTGAACCGGGGAAGGAATTCAAGACCATAGCGTTGAAGGATTTCAAAGACAAATGGCTGGTGCTGTTCTTCTACCCCGCCGACTTTACCTTTGTCTGCCCAACCGAGATTAAAGGCTTCAGCGACACTCTGGCCTCATTCAAGGAATTGAACGCAGAGGTTGTTGCGGTCTCGACAGATAGCAAATGGTCGCACCTTGCCTGGATAAAAAGAGGCGATCTGGGAAATCTCAAGTATCCGCTTCTTGCCGACTTCACCAAGGAGGTTTCACGCGCTTACAGAGTGCTTGACCCGGAACAAGGAGTTGCATTGCGGGGACTTTTCATCATTGATCCCAAAGGCATCCTTCAGTACCAGGTTATTCATAATATGGATGTTGGCCGAAGTGTTGAAGAGACGCTCCGTGTCCTTGAAGCTCTCCAAAACGGTGGTCTCTGCCCACTGGGGTGGAAACCGGGCCAAAAAACCCTCGGTAAATAGTACCCAGCCGGAGAAGCAGTCCCTGTTGAAACCAATAAAAGCAATGGCCCGCCGGAATTTTCCGGCGGGCCATTTTATTACAGAAGATACAATAGATTACTTATATTCAGCCATCTCATCAAATTGCAGATATTTGTAGATCTTTTCCTTGTTCGGCTCGATCTTGTCTTTGTAGATTTCGAGAAACTCGGCCGGAGTCGGCAGTTTACCCATCAATGCCGTTACAGCGCCCAGCTCGGCGGAACCGAGATACACCTTGGCGCCGTTGCCGATACGGTCATCGAAGTTACGGGTTGAGGTGGAGAACATGTTGACCCCATCAGGTACACGGGCCTGGTTACCCATGCAGAGCGAGCAACCGGCGATTTCGATACGGGCACCAAAGGCACTGTAGACCGCAAAATACGCCTCATCCTTCAGCTTCACCTGATCCATACGGGTCGGCGGGCAGATCCAGGTACGGACTGCCGGGTTGAACTTGCTGCCGCGCCAGATCTCAGCTGCAGCACGGAAGTGACCGATGTTGGTCATGCAGGAACCGAGGAATACATCCTGAATCTGAGTTCCGGCAACTTCCGAGAGGAGCTTGACGTCATCCGGGTCATTCGGGCAGGCCAGAATTGGCTCGGTGATTTCGGACAGGTCTATCTCGATGACTGCGGCATATTCGGCGTTTTTGTCAGCTTCAAGCAGCTTGGGAGCTTTTAGCCATTCATTAACGGCATCGATACGGTTCTGCAGTGTCTGGGCGTCCTGATACCCTTCTTTGATCATCTTCTTCATCAACGCCACGTTGGAACGGAGATAGGTAGCGACAGAAGCCTCGGAAAGTTTGATGCACCCTGCTGCGGCAGAGCGCTCTGCAGCGGCGTCGGTCAGTTCGAACGCCTGCTCCACGGAAAGGTCGGGTAGACCTTCCATTTCCAGGATGCGACCATTGAAAATATTAATCTTATTCTTTTTCGGTACCGTCATAAGCCCCTGCTTGATGGCCCAGTACGGAATGGCGTTAACCGCATCACGCAGGGTAATGCCAGGGTTTAGCTTACCTTTGAAACGAACCAGAACGGATTCCGGCATATCAAGCGGCATGAAGCCCATGGCGCCGGCAAAAGCAACCAGGCCGGAACCGGCCGGGAAGGAGATGCCGATCGGGAAACGGGTGTGGGAATCGCCGCCGGTACCAACGGTATCGGGAAGTAGTAGGCGGTTCAGCCATGAATGGATAACGCCGTCGCCCGGCTTGAGGGGAACGCCGCCACGCTCGATGATGAACTGTGGCAGGGTCTTGTGCATCTTAACGTCGGCCGGCTTCGGATACGCAGCGGTGTGACAGAAAGACTGCATGAACATCGGCGACAGGAATTTGAGGCAGGCAAGCTCTTTCAGCTCGTCGGCGGTCATCGGACCGGTGGTATCCTGTGAACCGACCGTAGTCATTTTTGGTTCACACGCGGTGCCAGGCAGGATTCCGGCAACGCCGCAGGCCTGACCGACCATTTTCTGTGCCTGGGTGTATCCCTGGCCGGCTTTGGCTACCGGGTTGACCGGCAGAGTGAAGATGTCGGTAGCGCCAAGGCCGAGTGCGGTACGGGCGCGGTCGGTAACCGCACGGCCGATGATCAGCGGAATACGGCCGCCGGCACGGAATTCATCAGCAAGGGTGTTCGGAGCGATCTGGAAGGTGGAGAGGAGTTCGCCGGCTTCGCTCTTGATCTCGCCTTTTTTGGTGTCGATAACGATCACGTCACCGGTATTCATCTTGGTAACATCGGCTTTCAGCGGCAGAGCGCCGGAATCCTGGGCGGTGTTGAAAAAAATCGGGGCGATAACGCTGCCGATGATAACGCCGGCAGTCTTTTTGTTCGGCACGCAAGGGATTTCCTGGCCGATGCACCAGAGTACCGAGTTGCATGCAGACTTACGTGAAGAGCCGGTGCCGACAACATCGCCGACAAATGCAACCTGGAAGCCGTCTTCACGGTACTTGGCAATGGTTGCCAGTCCATCAGGAAAGCGGGTTTTACCCATGGCCAGTGCATGCAGTGGGATATCAGGACGGCTCCAGGCATCGCCAGCAGGGGAGAAATCGTCAGTGTTGATTTCGCCTTCAACCTTGTACACCTTGACCTTGATGATCTCGGCCAGGCTCGGCTTGGTGGTGAACCACTCTGCATTGGCCCAGGAGGTAAGGACTTTTTTAGCGGCAGCATTCGTTGCTGAAAGCGCCACAACCTGGTCAAAGCCGTCATAAACAAGAGTCATGCCGGACAGGGCACAGGCAGCTTCATCAGCCAATGCAGCATTTGACAGTGCAGCAACCAGCGGGGCCACGTTGTAGCCACCCATCATGGTGCCGAGCATCCGAATCGCATCGACTGGAGTTACCATCGGAGATTTCTTTTTTCCTGAAACGATATCGGCGAGGAACGCAGCCTTTACTTCGGCAGCCGGATCAACACCGGGAGAAACACGGTCCTTGAGCAGGGTAAGCAGGAAAGCTTCTTTTCCAGCAGGCGGGTTAACCAGCAAATCACAAAGACCGGTGGTCTGTTCTGGGGTCAACGGGAGTGCGGGAATACCTTGTGCCGCCCTCTCCTTTTCATGTGCAAGATACGCTTCAATCATCTACTCTTCCTCCTTCGTGGGGTATATTTTGCGCTGGTTGCGAGCCGTAAAAACGCGAGTGTAAATCGCATACTGTATACATTTTTTAGGGCTGTTTTGTCAAATCATAATTGTTTTGAAACAGAGACTTTAAGCCATACGAAAACGGAGCATCCGGACTTTAAAAAACAAAGCCCCCTGCAACTGACAGAAACAGCATACAGAGGGAAATGTCTTTTTACTCTCAGTTAACGGTGCTGCACAACTATCTCATTTTCACACTTTTTATAAACCACTTTTATGCTGACCTTCATCCAAATACCCGCCTCAGATGCCAGAGAGTCAGGAACTCGCTTTCATGCCACCCAATGCATTGGAATCATTCCGATCGTGTATTCGTCAGCAATGAAAGCAGGAATCCCCTCTGATTCAAGTCGAGACTTCACCATATTTGCTTCGTATGGCGTGCTATATCTGCCTACCGTTACCAAATTTTGTCATTTATTTCTCGTCCAACATGATAAGGCACACCGGCTCTGCGGGGGCTTTTTCCCGCTGACCGGTGCTGCCGTTGGTTGAATATTCTGTTTCAGCTTTTTGGGTTGCTTGTCATCATAAATGCAGGAAGAGGCTATTTTCCGAACCTGCACTCAAAAAAATAGCCTCTCCCTTTTCTGCTTCTGTGTCGCAAGCCCGCTAAGCCACTCGCACCTCAAGATGCTTGCCTAACGCCATGGCAATGTTGCGTAGCGTTGAAAGTCGAATGTCGTCGGCGTGATTTTCTATTCGTGAGATTGCTGACTTTCTGGTGTGAATACGAATTGCCAGCTCTTCTTGGGTTATGCCTGCTTGCTCTCGTGCTTGCCGGAGCATAGCGCCAATTTTGAACTCTTCATATCCAGCGTCAAAAGATTCGGCGAATTCTACAGACTGTTTTTTACGTTTTTCAATATACCGTTCGAGTTCATCCATTGTTAATTACCTCCCTGCCTTGGTGCTCGCGTTTTCTGGATTCGGCCAGTTCTATCTCACGTCGAGGTGTTTTTTGTGTCTTCTTCTGAAAACCGTTGGTAAGAATAACAAGGCGGTCACCTTCAATAAAGCCGAGAAGTCGAAATATATTGCCGCCAATTTGCACTCTAACTTCCCAAATATCGTCGGCATTCACCAGTTTCGTGAAATATTGAGACGGCACGGGATTGAGCTCTCTTACCAACTTCATAACCCACAATATTTTCTTTGTTTGGGCGTCGGAAAGAGTGTCGAGGAACTCTTCAACAGGCGAAACGCCAGATGCCGTTTTGTAAAAGTCTATTCGTCTCATGTCGTCAATGTTAACATATTAGTAAACCTAGTCAAGAAATTTGAGCCATCGGCGGGGTTTTTGTCCTATTTTTTGTTTCAGAAACTCTGACGCAGGTTGTTATTTAAGTCATCAGAGCTGAACCCTGGCAGTGGTGTTTCCACTGATCCTTATGCACGGTATAAACTTTCTGTCTTTTTGAAGTCTGCGGAGGGTTCCTTAAATCTTCTCACCACATTGGTGCCGACTGTTTTTCCAATAATCAATTACACCAATGACGTACAGGAAAATTCTTTAATGAACAAGCCGAAACAACCTGGCAGTTGTTGAATTGATCTTTTGAATGCAAACAGAGATGTTGCGAATGCGGGATAGTTACATATAAATTGATGACGGTTTGTGCAAATCAAACAGCCCTCCGGTTTTGAAAATCCGGAGGGCTGACTGGAATTATCGGTGTCACTTACGCAGACAGGCCTGGTGGTGCCTGTTCACTTTTTCACTTTTACAGTTCGCACAAACCTGTCGTGCTCCCGCGCCAACGATGAATAACCGGGATATTTCTGCAGCTGAGCCTGAAGCCGTGCAATGCGCTCGTTAAGCGGCGGATGGGTCGTGAACCACGAACCCTTCTTATCCTTGCTGGTCGCTTCCACCTTCTGCAATTTTTCCAAAACCCTGATCATTGCAGAGGGGTCATAACCGGTACGATAGGTCGTCTCCATTGCTGCCTGGTCAGCTTCAAACTCCATGTTTTTATCAAGACCCTTGTCAAACAGGACTGCCTGCATATCGCCTATGGCCGAGGCAAATACCTTTCCTTTGCTCCCTCCGACGCTTGCAGCCGTAATTGTCCCGACACCCTGGAAAAACTGGGCGCGCTGAGTGCTCTTCAACGCGTGTTTTGCCGCTACGTGACCGACTTCATGCGCCAGTACGGCCGCCAGCTCAGACTCATCGTCCAGAATGGAGACGAGAGCGCGACTGACGAAGATGACTCCTCCCGGAACGGCAAAGGCGTTCTGCACCGGGCTGTCCAGTACCGCAAACTGATACGGGATAGTCGTACGTTTGCTGTTGTCGGCAACCGCGTTCCCCACCAGATTGACATACCTCTGCAGCGCCTCATTTTTTACCGGATTCCCAAAGCGTTGCAGCCCCTCAAGAGCCAGACTTTCACCGATGATGCGCTCGGTTTTATAATCGATCTCCTTTGAGCTTGATAGGAGCTGAGATGCCCCGGAAAATATTTTATTCTCTTTTGAATCCGGCTTGACAACCTTTTGCAGCGTATCAAAAAAGCTGGCTGAAGCGGATGAAGCCGACAAGGATGCAGCTAGTAACGTAATCATTAGTAAAAATCTCATTTTCTACCCCCCTGAACCTGGGCGTATTCGCCTATTTTCCCCTCTTTCAGAAATGTTTTCAGCTCTTTGGCGCTGACTTTTCGCGCCAGCACGCTATCAAGGGATTTTTTATACACTTCCGGGGTGCCGCGATCTTTTGCATACGCCGTCACCTCGGGAGAGAGACCGCGAATACTCCGGGCGCTGTCAGCCTTGGCCGTATTGATCTGGCTCTTCTGCATACTGCCGCCGAAGATCCCGCCGTCATCGCCGGACACTTCAGCCGCCGGTGGCGCATCGGAAACACGACCGGCGTACACCCACCCTTCTTTACCGGCAGCCGTCCTGACTTTCAGCCAGCGACCTCCGGACTCGACGACTGTAACCTCGGTGCCGACCTGCACATCGGCGACACTTTCGGACGTTGCTGACGCCTCGGCTTTCAGCGCCGTCCCTTCACTGGACACCCAGCGCTTTTCTTCAGCCATTGCCAGAGAAGAGAGCAGCAACAGCATTAATGCGGCAACCATACTGCGGATAATTCTCATCATGAACCTCCTTGTATACATTGAGTTAAAGATATGCTGTCGCGTCGATATAAACCATCCAGAGGTGCGACTATACCTTGTGCACCATCGACTGACAAACTGATTCTTGTTTCGTAGCCCGAAAGGCTGAACACGTAAGGCTATAAATAGTCCCCGGTGAGGACAAACGCCCCCCAGTAACCGGGATGCGGATAACGGTTTTTCACATGCTGCATGGCGCGGGTCAGACTCTCCGCCTTTCCGTGGCTGGTATACTCACGGTAAAACTGTTTCATCATGATCGCCGTCGAAACGTCGCTCACCCGCCAGAGGCTCGACATCAGCGAATGAGTCCCGGCAAAGATGAATGCGCGGTTCATGCCGACCACATCGTCGCCGCTCCGGATATCCCCCAACCCGGTCTGACAGGCGCTCAAAACGACCAGATCAGCCCGGATGTCAAGCCCGAACACCTCTTCGGCCTGCAGCTTGCCGTCCGCTTTTGCATCTTTCGTCAGACGGATGGCCGAAAAGAGCGGATTGACCGGATCAAACTCGCCGTGAGACGCAATGTGAATAATACCGAATTCACTGATATGTTCCCGCACCCAGCTTTCGGTGGCACGTTCGCGGGTCAGGGTCGTCACGTCCGGATAATTCCAGCGCAGGGTGCCGACTTCCCGCTCGGCGAAAGGGAGATCCAGAGATGGATTGCCGAGATCCGGGTTGCCGATGGCGAGAATGTGGAGTTTTTTCTCGGTATGCCGCCTTGCCAGCGTGTATTTCAGGACTGATGCCGCCGGGAGATAAAACAGCTTTTGCCGGTCAACCAGATAATCACGTCCATCGTTCAGCGTCGCAAACGACAGATAATGAAGACTGCCGTGCGGAATGATACCGACCGCGCGGAGCGGCCCGCTGCCCGCAAGCGGCTTCGCCACCAGCAGGTCATACAGTTCGCGCGACTGTTTTTCCAGCGGCTCAAGATTTTGCAGCATGCGGCGATAGGACGCTATTTTGACCGCCAGCTCACGGGCCGGGATATTTTCTATTATCAGCGTTGCCCGATCCCGGTCGATTTTCCAGCAGAGGAGCCGATCCGGCAACTGATAGTACGAAAGGAGAACAACGCCCGGTTCAAGGAGCGTGCGAATGTCATTGAGCGTTGTCGGGTTCACCTTCACGAGGGCAAGCAGCTCGGGGCGTTTGCGCTCGATATCGATCAGCAGGTCCTGATACTCACCCCGCAGTTTCTCAAGCGCCTGTGCATACCGGGCCCGCTCTTTCGGGTTCGTCGCCTGAACCGACAGGTTTTCCTGCTCAAGCATCTGCTCCTTGAGGCGGTTCTGCCGGTCATACAGTTCCTGATCCACAGATCCTGACAGCGACAGCCGCTGGCGGCCGAGAATGTCGATCAGGTTGCGGGAACGGGAACGCTCCGCCACGGCAAACGCCTCGTCACTCCGCTGCAGATCAACGAGCAGACTGACCAGCCCGGAGTAGACATCCATCTTGTCGGCGAGGAAACCGTCTTTCAGTTGGTCCAGCTTTATCTCGGCGCGCAGCCCTTCAATCGTTTCCAGCGCCTGCTGATACGAGGCAACCGCTCTTGCCGTATCGCCGGCGTTCTTCTGCAGCCGGGCGAGGCCGAACAACGCCCGCCAGCGCACTTCACGCAGCAGCAAGGCATCGGCGATTTCAAGCGCACTCCGATAGCTCGCTTCGGCAGCTGCAGTCTGCTTCAGCTCTGCTTCGGCATCGCCGCGGGCGAGATGGATCTTGGCCAGATTGACCGTGTCGCCGATAGCGGATGCCATGACGGCGGCCTCGGAGAACTGCTGCAGCGCGGCGGCCGCATTCCCCATTTTCAGGCGGGTCTGCCCGATATTGCGCAGATCATAGGCCATTGCCCAGCGGGAGCCAAGTTTACGGTCGATGGCAAGTGCTTTTTCAAGCGTTTCCAGCGCTCCGGCATATTCCCCCGATTCACGCTGCACGAGACCGATATTATTAAGCGTCGTCGCGACTTCATCGCGGCGGACCGCCAGTTTTTCGGCCCGTTCCAGCGCTCCGCGCAGTTCCAGCTGAGCCCGCTTGTTGTCGCCCAGGGTCCACCAGATCAGGCCGCCGGTGTTCTTCGTCATGACCTGTTCAAGCGGCCATTTTTCAGCCAGGGCGTTCTTTTCCACCTGTTCGCGCAGGTCGAATGCCTCCTGGTAGCGTCCCTGGAACCAGGCGTTATTGGCCTGTTCCAGCACTATCCGCATTTTCGTGCGCAGATCCTTTGCGCCTACTTTTACCAGGGCAGTGCTATAAAACGTGTCTGCAGCCGGAAAGTTGCCGAGCAGGCGCTGGCAGCGTCCCCGTTCAAGGAGGGTTTCGGCTTCCAGAGCTGCGTTGCCCTCCTTTGCATAGATATCTCCGGCCTGGGCATAATACCGCTCGGCAACGGCATACTGGTTGAGGCGCAGGTCATAGATGCGGCCGAGGTTCCGATATTGCTCCGCCAGCGGCATAGCATCCTTCAAGGTCCGTCGCAGGCCGGCCGCTTCCTCGAAGTATGCCCGGGCCGCACCAAAATTGACCGCATTTTCCATCACCACGCCAAAGTCAGCCAGCGCCGCCGCCTGTTCCTTCACCATGCCGAGATCGGCGAAGATGCCGACACCCTCTTTCAGTGAAACGGCAGCAGCGCAGAAGCGTTCGGCGTTACCCTGCAGCAGACCGAGCCGCAGCAGGGCATCGGCATGCTCGGGTGAATACGGCTTTTCTTTGGCAAGTCCCTTGACCAGCGCATCGGCGTGAAGTATCGCCCGGTCGGTAAAACCGGCGGCAAACGCGCTTTCACGGGCATAGCGGTGCAACTGGGTGCGATACTTTGCCAGGGAGGGATTTTCGGCGACGATTGTCAGCGCATTTTCAAACAGGGAGAGCGCTTTCGGATATGACCCGGCGTTATGGGCCAGCACTCCCGCTTTGCCGTATTCATTGAAACGGCTTTTGCCCAGCTTTGCCGCCTCGGCCGCGTCCGGACCCCAGTCACCGATCAGGAGCCAGCCAGGCTGGAGCTGTTTGCGGGCATCGCCGACCGACTGGCGCGCATACGCTGCGACAAAGGCTTTAGAATCATCCGGTGCGCCATCGGCCAGAAGAAGCGACGGAATCCCCTGCAGCGCGGCCAACTGCCCGAGAAAGTAGCCCTGACGTAGACCGGCATGGGGAACAATAACCAGCGAAAGATTCTCCGCCGCACTCAGTTCGAAAAAGGTGTGGCGCTGACCCTTTTCATCTTCCCATAACGGCAGCGAATAGCCGCTCCCGCCACTGCGTGACGGGACTTCAGGCAACAGGCCTGCCCGGGCAGGAAGGACCAGCGTATGGGCGTCGGACAGGCGGTCGATCATCGGTGAAGACGGGAGTTTCGTAAACTGTTCGCCTCCCTGCCACCAGCCTGCCGGATCGAGTAGCTGGCGCCGGAACGGCTTGCGCTCTGAGTACGACTTTAGAAGATGGGTGGCGCTCAAGCCCCAGCTGGTAACCGGAGCGGTTGAAAATCGGGTTGGATTCTCATAGGCGGCCAGCACTGGCGGCAGCACGGAAAGCCGGGCGACCAGCGTCTGTTTATCAACCGTCTCGGCAATGATTCCGGCCGTGCCACCGACCGTAAAGAGCAGCCAACGCGTACCATCGAGTGGAGTGAAGCGGAGCAGAGTCTTGCCCGGCAGAGTTTCAAGAACATCGATCAGTTCGGCCGGTTGCGGTGAAATCAGCCGGCAAAGTTTCCCACCTTTCCCGGCGGTACACAGCCTGTTGAAGGACGCCTGAATGAAACTGAAGCGCTGCTGTGCAGCCTTGAGTGCATCTGACTGCGGCTGCGTGGCTGCATCCGCTGGCCGGGACAGCCTGCTCAGGTCAACCGATGCTGCCGCGAGCCGCACTGCACCTTCTCCGGCCAGTGCATAATAAGAAGGAATACGTTCGAGTTTCGCTCCGAAAAGATCGTCAACAACAGCCTGTTCCTGTTGCAGCCGGAGCTGCAGATAATCCTTGTCGGCAGCCGCCGCCTTGGAAACCGCTCCACGAAGCCGGTCGATCACAGCCAGATGAGGCGCAGCGGCTTGAAACTGAGCGGCAGTGGCTGGATCATCCAGACCGAGAGCGCCCCGGCCGAGCAGTTGGACCCGCTCCAGTTCGCTCAGCTTTTCCAGCAGGGCAAACGACTGCTCCGGGTTTTTGGCGGCAAACTGCTCAAGATGCGCTGCAAAGCGCTCCATAAGTTCGCCGCGTTGCAGATCATATTCCGTCAGCGGCAGGTGTTCGAGCGCCTTGAGCGCCTCGTCATAGCGCCCGAGCGCGGCAAGAGCACGCCATTCAAGCGAATATGCAGCGGTGCTGTGGGCTTCATCGAGAGCAGCAGTGCGGGCCGATTCTGCTCCATCGGCCAGACCGAGCGACGCAAGGACCGCACCGCGGTTAAGCTGGGCGACCACCCGTTGACGCCGCTGCTGATGGAGCACCTCCGGGTCTCTGCTGTCGGCGGTTATCAAGAGCGTCCTGTCCCACTCCTCCAGCGCTTTGTACAGCAGCGCCTGACGACCGCCATTATCCGGTACCGCCAGGACCAGCCGGGCAAGCAGCGCTCCGGCGTCATTGTGATAGCGGCCAGAGACAAGCAGCGGGAGGATA